>JBKJTI010000344.1:0-30225 GCA_046590425.1 Cypionkella sp.
ACTTGATCTGTCAGGAATAAGCTCATAGAAATCCAGACTATAACTGTCAAGTATATCTCTGCAGATATGTTTTGACCCTTGCGCTCCAGCCACGGCCCGATGGCCTGCCAGATCCGCGCCCCCTCGTAAAACTTAGGATTCTGGCATGACCCACACGCATACTCCCGCACAGATTCGCGCATTGCGCTTTGAAAACCCCAAGGCACGCGCCCGCGATTTTGCGACTTTGCATGGAATCACCGAAGCCGAGCTGGTCGCGGCCTATGTTGGCCACTCTGCCACTGTGATTGATGCCACGCCGGATGCGTTGTTTCCGATGATCACTGAGTTGGGCGATGTGATGGCACTGACCCGCAACGAAAGTTGTGTGCACGAGCGGCGCGGGGTCTACAAAGATTACCACTCCGGTCCCCATGCGGCGATGGTGCTGGGGTGCGAGATTGATATGCGGATGTTCTCCAGCCACTGGAAGTTCGGCTTTGCGGTGGTTGAGGCGGGCGAGGATGGCCCAAAGCGCAGCCTGCAAGTCTTTGATGCGGCGGGGGATGCGGTGCACAAAGTGCATCTGAAACCTGAATCCAATGTCGCGGCGTTTGACGCTTTGGTTTCTACGCTGCGTCTGCCGGAGCAGGCCGATCAGATGACTTTGGTTGCGCGCGATCCTGTCGAGGGACCAAAGGGCGATCCGGCTCGCGTGGCCGATCTGCGCGCCGAGTGGAAAGCGATGACCGACACGCATCAGTTCCTGAAACTGACGCGGCGGTTGAAGTTCAACCGTTTGGGCGCAAACCGGATGGTCGGGGCACCTTACGCCGCCCCCGTTGCCTGCGATGCGATCACCCAAGTGCTGCACGCCGCTGCCGATCAGAAAATCCCGCTGATGATCTTTGTTGGTAACGCGGGTTGTATTCAAATTCACGGCGGGCTGATTGAGAAAGTCGTGCCGATGGGACCGTGGATCAATGTAATGGACCCGCGCTTTAACCTGCATCTGCGCGGGGATTACATCACCGAAGTCTGGCGCGTGACCAAGCCGACCCAGCGCGGCGATGCGATCTCGGTTGAGGCATTTGATGCCGAGGGTGGTTTGATCCTGCAAATCTTCGGCTATCGCAAGGATGCCCCCCCGGTGGCTTGGGATGCCTTTGTGATGGCGCTTCCGGTGCTGGAAGCGGAGATGGCATGATGCTCGGGATGAATTCTCTGCGGGTTGGTCTGGCGCTGGCTTTGTCAGTCGCCCTGACCGCCCCGGCGGTGGCCGAGGACGCAAAGCGCGTCGTGACGCTGGGCGGCTCGGTCACCGAAATCGCCGTGGCGTTGGGCGCCGGGGGACTGTTGGTGGCGCGGGATTCGACCTCGAACTATCCGGCGGAAATTACCACTTTGCCGGATGTCGGCTATATTCGTGCGTTGTCGCCGGAAGGGGTGCTATCGGTCTCCCCCGATCTGATCTTGGCCGAGGCCGATGCAGGTCCGCCCGCTGCGGTGGACGTCTTGACTGCCGCAGGCGTACCGTTCCTGCGGATGCCGGGCGATCCGACCCCCGCGGGTGTGGTGGCGAAGATCAAGGCGGTGGCTGGGGCTTTGGGTCGTGATGCGGAAGGCGAGGCTTTGGCGGGATCGGTTCAGGCTGGGTTGACCGAGGCTGAAGCCCGCGCCGCCGCCGTCACCGATAAAAAGCGCGTGCTGTTCGTGCTGTCGTTGCAAGGCGGCCGCGTGATGGCGGGGGGCGAGGGATCTTCGGCGGAAGGCATCATAGCCTTGGCGGGGGGCGTCAATGCCGCCACGGGGTTTCAGGGTTACAAGCAGATGACGGATGAAGCGGTTCTGGCCGCCGCGCCCGATCTGATCCTGATGATGGACCGCGAGGGCGATCTGGCCATCGGCAATGCGGATGTTATGGCGCACCCGACGCTGTCGCAGACTCCTGCTGCACAAGCCGGGAACATTGTGCGGATGGATGGGATGATGCTGCTCGGCTTTGGCCCGCGCACTCCGGATGCCGCGAAAGCCCTGTATGACGCGCTTTACCCGAAGGCGGGCTGAGATGTTGTCGCTCGCCTTGGGCCGTAGCCAAAGCATAGGCGGTGAACGTGAGGCGCGCGCGGTTTTGATGCTGCGTGCGCTGATCGGGCTGCTGCTGGTGGTGTCGGTAGTGTCCTTGGGCACTGGGGCGGCGGGGTTGAACCTTGCCGACTTGGCCCAAGCCGCGTTGAAGGGCGAGCTTTCTACCCGCGATCAGGTCATCCTGTGGAACATCCGTCTGCCGCGTCTGGCGATGGGCCTGCTGATCGGGGCCGCCTTAGCGGTATCAGGCGCGCTGATGCAGGGGTTGTTCCGCAACCCTTTGGCTGATCCCGGAATTGTCGGGGTGGGCGCAGGCGCGGGACTTGGCGCGGTGCTGGCCATCGTGTTGGGCGGCCTGCTGCCCGCTGTCATTGCGGTGCATTTCGGCGGGCATTTGGTGCCTTTGGCGGCATTTTTGGGCGGTTGGGGGGCAACTCTGTTGCTCTACCGACTGGCGACACGCGGCGGTCACACCTCGATCGCCAATATGCTGCTGGCGGGTATCGCGCTGGGGGCTTTGGCGGGGGCATTTACCGGCATCCTCGTCTATCTCGCGGATGACAAACAACTGCGCGATCTGACGTTCTGGAGCATGGGGTCACTGGCCGGCGCAGGCTGGGGCAAGCTGGCAACCGCTTTGCCGCTGATCTTGCCCGTGCTGCTGTTCTCCCCCCTGATGGCGCGCGGCCTGAACGCGCTGGCCTTGGGTGAGGCGCAAGCGGCGCATCTGGGCATCGAAGTCGAACGGCTGAAACAACTGACCATCCTCGGCGTGGCGGCGGCTACTGGCGCTGCGGTGGCGGTGGCGGGGGGTATCGGCTTTATCGGCATCGTCGTGCCGCATCTTTTGCGCATCTCCACCGGGCCAAACCACCGCTACCTTTTGCCCAATGCCGCTCTGCTAGGGGCAAGCCTGCTGGTCGGAGCCGATATGATCGCCCGCACCATCGTCGCCCCGGCCGAACTGCCGATTGGCATCGTGACTGCCGTGCTGGGTGCGCCGGTATTCCTATGGATTTTGATGCGCCGTCAGGGCCTTGTGGGGATTTAGACGATGCTTCAGGTCGAAAATATCTGTGTGGCCCTGAACCGCCGCCCGGTGCTGTGCGGTGTCAGCCTGACCGCCCGGCCCGGCACGCTGACCGCGATTGTCGGGCCGAACGGATCAGGCAAAACCACGCTGTTGCGCGCACTCATAGGTGAGGTCGCCTATCAGGGCAAGGTCACGCTGAACGGGCTTGATGTGGCGTGCGCGAAAGCATGGCAGCTGGCGGCGATCCGCGCGGTGATGGCCCAAGAAACCCAACTGGCGTTCCCGTTCACCGTGCTGGAGGTGATCCGGCTGGGCCTGACCATGGGCGAGAACGCAGATGCCCGCGATCTGCCGCAGCGCGCCTTGGCCGAGGTGGGCCTGCTGCACCACGCCGCACGCAATTACCAAGACCTCTCGGGGGGCGAACGGCAGCGCGTGCAACTCGCCCGTGCTTTGGTACAGGTCTGGAACCCGGTCGGTGCAGGCGGCGCGCGCTGGTTGTTCTTGGATGAACCCGTGGCCAGCCTCGATTTGGGCCATCAGTTGCAAGTGATGCGGCTGGCCCGCCGATTTGCCGATGCAGGCGGCGGCGTGGTGGCGGTAATGCATGATCTGAACCTGTCCGCGATGTTCGCCGACAGGCTGGCGCTGCTGGCCGAAGGCGCTTTGGTTGCTGCGGGTGCGCCAGATACCGTGATGACCGACACATTGCTGTCAAACGCCTACGATTGCCCGATTCGCACCAACGCGCTGCCCAGCCACGGCACTTGGCTTCTGCCACAGGCGGTGGCCAGCTGACGGGCGTTGCAGCCCTGCCGCAGCGCAGAGGCCTGCTGCAGAGGCCTGCTAAAGATAAGTAAAAGAATCGGGTTTTATATTCCTGACAAATTTGCTAGGTATAGGCAGTCGCCATGCCACCCGCCTCTGGGAAGCCGGTCTTTCAGTGCCAACCCTAATCTCTTGCGGAGCGCAACATGTACGAAACTCAAATCCTGACCCCTCAGTTTCTGGCGTCGCAAGCCGCTGCCGAGCCCGTATCCGCAGATCGCACCCTGCGCTACGACGCGCGGGCGCTGACGGCTGGGGCTGGCACCGCGCTGATCGAGTTGGACGGGCAAATTTACACCCTGCGCATCACCAAATCGGCAAAGCTGATCCTCACCAAATAGGCGAAAAGCCTGCCTTGCGCATGACGCAATCTTGGGTTGTGGCCAAAAAGCCATGCCTTGAGTAATTTGTAACAGCGCGCGGAAATGCGCAGTATTCTATGGTATATGTAGGACATTACCTCCCTGTTGGACCTCCCGCCCGGCCACCTTTGGCTGGGCGACTTTTTGTGTGCCGGGTCCTTATTGTCGTCAGCTTATCGTCTTGGGCTTTGCCCTCTTGAGAACGCGGCCGGCGCAGCTTAGGCTGATTGCTCTGGATCAGGAGCAGCCCATGACCTTCACCCTCGCCACTTGGAACATCAATTCGGTCCGCCTGCGCGAAGGTCTGGTGGCCAAGCTGATGGCAGAGGAAGCCCCCGATATTCTTTGCCTGCAGGAATGCAAAAGCCCGGTCGATATGATCCCGGTGGAGCAGTTCCGCGCGCTTGGTTACCGCTACATGGTGGCGCGCGGGCAGAAGGGCTATAACGGCGTGGCGATCATCTCGAAGCTGCCGCTGGAAGATGCCGGGGGCCGCGATTTCGTGATCATGGGCCATGCGCGGCATGTGGCTGCTCGGCTGGAAAACGGTGTGGTGATCCACAACTGTTATGTGCCTGCGGGCGGCGATATCCCGGATCGGTTGGTGAACGTGAAGTTCGGGCAGAAGCTGGATTTCCTGACCGAGATGCGCGATTGGTTTCATGGTGAGAAGCCCACGAAGGCCATTCTGGTCGGCGACCTGAACATCGCCCCGCGTGAGGATGACGTGTGGAATCATAAGGCTTTGTTGAAAATCGTCAGCCATACCCCGATTGAGGTGGAGCATTTTGGGGCCGCGATGGACTCGGGGGCTTGGGTGGATGTCACCCGCGCCGAGATTCCGACAGGCAATCTCTACAGTTGGTGGAGCTACCGCTCACCCGATTGGGACACGGCTGATAAGGGGCGGCGGCTGGATCACATCTGGGCGACGCCCGATATCGCCCAATCCGCGCACGGCAGCCGGATTTTGCGGGTGGTGCGGGGCTGGGAGCAGCCGTCGGACCACGCCCCGGTGTTCGCAACGTTTGACCTGTAAGGCGATTTCCGCGCGGAAATCGTGCCGGAATTCGCGCGAATTCCGCCTTAGCGGCCACGGCTCCAACCTTGGCCACGCTTAATGCGCACCGCTAGGGAGACGGCGGCATAGGTGGCGAAGCCGATCGGATCACGCAGTGCCAATGCCAACAGGCTTTGTTTGGTCAGCGGCGCTTTCGCTTCGCGTGTCAAAAGTCCGGGATAGAGCCGATCAATCTCAGCCACCCCGGCATCTTGACGGCGTCGCACGCGGGTCAGAGCCGCGAAACCCTCGATCATCGGCCACTCATAGGTTGCCTGCACCTGCACCCGTTCTTCTGCCTCGAACTGCAAACGCACGAAGGTGTCGTCCGAGATGATGCCGGGAAACTTTCCCCAGCGTGCCCGCCCTGCCGCGTTGGTGGCAAACAGGCCATACCCGGGGGCGGGGCTTTGCGCGAAGGGCAGGCGCTGCCAGAACCGCGCGTAAGCGCAGGTCACGGGGCTTTTGGCACGCGGGATATGGGCCGTCCCGGTGGCATAAAGCGGCGCATCACCGGCAAGCGCTGCGATCAACTGCGCCATCAGATTGGCCGAGACGATCACATCGGCATCCAGATAGGCCCGCATCTCCGCCTTGGCGATCTGGTCGCCCGCGTTCAACGCATTGGGTTTGCCGCCCTGCGTTAAATCCAGCACTACAAGCTGCCAACCAGCCGCTTCCGCCTGCGCCGAGTATCCCCCCGCCACCGCAGCCGTGGCATCGCGGCAGCCATTGGCGACGACAACACACTCGGCCTGAAGCGGCCCCGAGGCAAACAGCGCCGTCAAACAAGCGCCAATATAGCCCGCCTCATTGCTGGCCGGAATGATCACGCTCAGCGTTGGTGTCAGCACGTGATGCAGCCCTTCGCCAATGCATCCCAGCGCGGGTTGCTGTCGCCCAGATGCCGCAATGCGCCCCAACTGCCCCATTTTCCAGGTCGATACACATCGACAAAGGCGTTGAACGGTTGATCCGAGATCATCTGCCACCCGGCCAGCAGCTCGGCATAGAGCGCACCCATTTCCGGGGTGAAATTGAGATGGGTGAAAAACGCGGTCAACTCCTCATCATCGACCTTTGCGCCATATCCCACCACATGACTGCCACCCTCATACATCATCAGTTTCAGCCCCCGGTCGGCAGCAATCGCCGCGTGATAGGGCAGGGTTTCAGCCAACATCTGCGTCAGGCTGTTGGCGGGATTGCCTGTGACGGAGCCGTCGCGCAACTCTTGCCCCGCCAGTTTATCCGCCAAATCATAGCGGTGGGTGGCTAGATAAGCCTCAGCTTCGGCCCCACTCAGCCCCTGCGCAGCGGCATCCTTGCGCCCCGCATCCCCTGATTGCTTCAGCCAATCCTTCACAGCGGTGTATTTCTGATCCCCGCCCAATTCAGCACTGAAATACCCCGTCACTGCGTAGGCGTCAAAACTGGTAACGGGTGCAGCCAGTCCCTCTGCCACCACCAACGGCGCATCCAGAATCTGCTCCTCCAGCCCCAGCCAGCCGGTTTGCACCGCGACGATCCGGGTCAGCCGCGCAGGGGTATCCTTGAACACATCCGACCAGATGCCCATCACCTGTGCGGCGCGCAGCCCATAAAACTGTACCCAGGTCTTATCCTGCCCCCATCGCGTGATGCCCTGTTCCTCGGCCCAGCGGGCTTGGGCGAATTGCCAGTTCCAGACCTCGTTGGAGTATTCAACTTGCGCTTTCAGGCTTGGGTCCAACTGGACATGCGCAATCTGCGCATAGGTGCGCACCAGATCGTCACTCGCCAGATGCGGGATGGTAAACCACGCATCGGCCTTCAACTCATTCGCCAATGCCACCATGATTTCAATCGGCACACCGTTGCGGACATAGGAATAATCCCCGGGCAGCGGGCGATCCTTTACCTCAGCCAGGGCGGAGTCATTGGTCATCATCCAATCCATGAACCGCAGACCCTTCGCTCCGCGAATCCGCGCCAGCCAGTCGGGGTTAAAGATTGCACCGTCCACCAGCATCTGCGCACGCGAGGCGCGGACGACCACGATATCATGGATCGGATCACTGGCATCCAACGCCAGCAGGCTGACCGCAACCAAACCCTCCCCGGGCGCATAATCGAACACCACACGGCCCGGGGTCTCCTCCATGACCTTCACGCGCCCTTCAACCTTCAACGTGCCTTTACCCTGATAGGTCAACAGATATCGCCCGGCGACACCTGCCGCATCTTCAGGCAGATCGGTCAGGATCAGGGTCGAGATTTTCGCCAGTTCGGGCGGAATTTTGATGGGCCACCCATGCGACCCCAAAGCGCCTGCCTTGGCCAGATCAGTCTCGGTCCACCCGCCAAACTGGTCGGGCAGATGGCCGATCCACGGCCGCCCGGTTTTCATCAGGTTCAGGAAGGGTTGCTGCACTGACCAATCATTCACCCCGGCCAGACCCAAAGCGAGGCGTGTGTTGGTGATTTGCTTGAAGGCGGGGAAGGGCGGGTCTTGCGCCTCTGGAGTGGCGGCTGAAGTGGGCTCTGGCGTCGCAGGCACCACAACAGGCGTCATCTTGGCTGCGATTTCGCCGGGAATATAGGCCTCCAACGCCTGCCAAGCGATGCGCTGAAACACCTCGGCCTGCTCTTGCGTGATCACTGCATCGCGCGAGGTCCAGGCCCGCGTCACCTTGGCAGGCACGCCTTCGGGACTTTTGCCGACAATCGCCGCGGCTTGCACCATGGTAACGAAATACAAGCCTTTGCCACTCAGATGGATGTCATCGCTGTACATCTCTTTGATGTCGGAAATCCCCGGCACCCGACCCGCCTTGATCTCATCCGCCAGACGGCCCATCGCCTGACCCACGGGCAGCAGCTTGACCTCATGCCCGGCTTTGGCCGATGCATCGGCCACGACGCCCTCCCACAAAGGCAAATCCAGCGCGAGGCGCTCACGCCATGGGATACCCGCATCTGGATCGTCTTTGGTGATATTGCCGGGCCCAGAGTTCAGGCTGGGCCAGGTTTCATAGACATAAAGCCGGGTGTGGGGGTTGGCCTCCAGCGCCAGCCCCGCGAACTTCGCCACATAGCCTGCCGTATCGTTATATTTCAGCTGTGCCGCCAGGGGTTGGGCTTCGGTCATGATCAGCACATCGGTCGGCTGCGCCTTCAGCCGCGCTTTGGCATCGACGCCTTCGGCATTGGCGGAATTGTCCCAGTTATAGGCCAAAGATGATCCGTTGATGATCTGTGCCTGCACCACCGAGGGCTGGCCCATCTCACGCAAAGTCGCATCCAGCACGGTCGGCAGCGTCGGGCCGACCAGCGAATGGCCGATGAACAGCACGTCGGTCAGCAAAGAGAGCAGGGACATCGGGGCCTCATTCAAACAGCTTGCGGTGACGATAGACGGAATACCGCCGCCTTGCCACGTGCCCTACGCGCCAGATTTGACGAAATTCAGGCGACAGGCCACGCGCCCCCTGTTTCTTGGGCTCTGATCTGGTATTCAGCCGCCAACTGATGGCAGCGCGAGGGTTTGGCATGACGCATCTTTGGGTCCGGGCAGAGCAACGCCCGAATGAGGAGCGCGTTGGTCTGACGCCGGAAGGCGCGGCGGCGTTGATAAAGGCGGGCATCCGGGTGACGGTCGAGCAAAGCTCGGTCCGCGCGATTGGCATTGACGGCTATAAAGCGGCAGGGTGTGAGATTGCGGCCGAGAACCTTTGGCCTAAGGCCCCCGCCGATGCGATCATCTTTGGGCTGAAAGAATTGCCCGAGGATGGCACGCCCTTGCGCCATCGCCACATCATGTTCGGCCACGCCTACAAGGGTCAGCCTGCAGGCCAGGTGTTGCTGAAACGGTTCAAAGCGGGCGGCGGCACGCTCTATGATCTGGAGTATCTGGTGGGGGCCGACGGTCGCAGGGTGGCGGCGTTTGGCTATTGGGCAGGCTATGCGGGCGCTGCAGTTTCGTTGAAATGCTGGGCTGCACAGCAGCGCGGCGGCATTGCGGGTCCCGTGGCGAAATATCCGGGTAAGGCGGCTTTGCTGGCCGATCTTGAGGCGGAACTTTCGGGTTTCACACGCCCGAAAGCCATCGTGATCGGCGCGTTGGGCCGGGTTGGCACCGGGGCGTCTGATCTTTGCGCTGCGATGGGTGTGGCGGTGACGCAATGGGATCAGGCCGAAACCGCTTCTGGTGGCCCGTTCCCGCAAATCTTGCAGCACGAGATTTTCCTGAACTGCATCCTCGCCCGCCCTGGATGCCCGGTGTTTGTGCCTGCCTCGGCCAAGGATGATACCGTCCGCAAACTGACAGTAATCGGTGATATTGCCTGCGATCCGACTTCGGATTTCTCACCGATCAAGGTCTATGACCAGGTGACGGAATGGGATGCGCCTGCTTTGCGGGTGGCGGAAAATCCGGTGCTGGATGTCACCGCGATTGACAACCTGCCGTCGCTGCTGCCGGTGGAAAGCAGCGAAGATTATGCGGCGCAACTGTTGGCGTCTTTGGCGACATTGGGCGATCTGAATTCTGGGGTTTGGGGGCGTGCGGCGGCGGAATATGCCCGCCACAGCGCGCACCTTTAAGGGGAGAGAGACTATGACGATTCATTGGTGTGGCACGGGGTTGTCGTCGGCTCCGGGTCTTCGGCGGCTGATTGAGAACGGTCATCAGGTGGTGGTGTGGAACCGCACGGTCGAAAAAGCGCAGGAAGCGGTGGGCGATCTGACCACGGACATCCGCGCCTACAGCCTTGAGGCTTTGGCCGATGCCTTGCAGCCCGGTGACATCGCGATCTCGATGCTGCCCGCTGATCAGCATGTGGCGATTGCCAGGACCTGTCTAGATAAAGGCGCGCATTTCGTGTCGTCGTCGTATATCGCCCCCGAGATGAAGGCGTTGGACGAAGACTTCCGCGCCAAGGGTCTGGTGTCGGTGAACGAGGTGGGCTTGGACCCCGGCATTGACCATCTGATGGCGCATGATCTGGTGGCGCGCTATCGGGCGTCGAAGGCCTATCACGTTGATAACGTGCTGTCTTTCACCAGCTATTGTGGCGGCGTGCCAAAGATCCCGAACCCGTTCCGCTACAAGTTTTCCTGGGCTCCGCTCGGGGTGTTGAAGGCGTTGCGTTCGCCGTCTCGGTCATTGCGCAATTTCTCGGAACTGCGGGTCAATCGCCCGTGGGACGCGATTACCAAATATGAAGCGCCGCTGCCGCAGCCGGAGAGCTTTGAGGTATATCCGAACCGCGACAGCTATCCGTTCATGGAAGACTACCGATTTGATCGGAACTGGAAGGTGAAAGATTTCGTGCGTGGCACAATCCGGCTGAACGGCTGGCAAGATGCCTGGACTCCGGTGTTCCGCGAGATCGAAACGCTGGAAGGCCCGTCGGGCGACGCACGTCTGGCCGAGATGGCAGCGCAGTTTGTCGCCGAGAATTCCTATGCACCCGGTGAGCCGGATCGGGTGATCCTGTTCGTGGCGCTGAAAGCCGAACGCGATGGCCGCCCGGTGTTCCATGAGACCTGGGCGATGGATGCCTGGGGCGATGCGCGCGGATCGGCGATGGCGCGGCTGGTGTCTACGCCGGTATCTTTCGCAGTGGAATCGGTGCTGAAGCGCGAAATCTCGGTGGGCGTGCATGGCGCGCCGCATGATCCGAAGCTGCTGGACAGTTGGCTGGGTCAGGTGCGCGGTTTGGCGCAATATATGGAGCGGGTGCAGCACTGACCTGATAGGGTTGCCGCCTCGGGGGGCATCGAGCCCCCACTTGGCGGCTTCGGCGCGAGATGAGAAGGCCGGGTGGGTTGCCCGGCCTTTGCTTTGTCTCGGCGGTTGAACGCTCCGCGGGGAGTATTTCAGAAAGAGCAATCGCCGGGGCGGGTGACAGCGTGCGGCCTTGGCGCTATGCTGGCCGCCAACGATCCGCAGAAAAGCGGGCTGGCAGGTTACAGGAACAGCATGACACGCACCCCCGGCAAGGCAAGCCTTGGCAATCGGCTGGCGATGTGGCGCGCTTTGCGCAGCCCGGCTGCGACCGGGTTTGTCTCGCAGCCCGAGCCGCGCTCGGTCGGGCTTTATGCGCGCGGGCGGCAGTTGGTGGCGGGGAATTTCCAATTCGCCGGTCAGTTGGTAGAGGCCCCCGGCGCGTCGATCTGGGACGTGACTTTGGACGATCTGGGTGCGCCTGCCGAGACGCATGGTTTTTTGTGGCTGGATGATCTGGCGGCCTTGGGCGATTTCGCCGCGCGCAGCCGCGCGCAAGAGTGGACATGGGGGTGGATCGCGCGGTTTGGCCGGGGGCAGGGGCCGGGTTGGACGCCCGATCTGACGGGTCGGCGGCTGATCCGCTGGATCAATCATGCTTTGCTGCTGCTGCAGGGCGGAGGCGGCGCGCAGTCTGAGGCCTATTACCGTAGCCTGTCGGCGCAGGTGGTGTTTTTGTCGCGGCGCTGGGCGCATGCCGCGCCGGGGTTGCCAAGGTTTGAGGCGCTGACCGGGCTGATTTACGCGGGGCTGGCGCTGACCGGGATGGAGGCGCGGGTGCAGCCCGCTGTCGCGGCGCTGGCGGTGGAATGTGGCGGCGAGATCGACGCGATGGGCGGCATCCCCACCCGCAACCCCGAGGAACTGCTGGAGGTGTTCACCCTGCTGACTTGGGCCGAGCAGGCGTTGTCCGAAGCAGGCCACACCCCGCCGCCCGCTTTGGTCGCGGCGTTGGAGCGGATTGCGCCCTCGCTTCGTGCGCTGCGCCATGCCGATGGCGGCCTTGCGCGCTTCCATGGTGGTGGGCGCGGCGTGGAGGGGCGGCTGGACCTCGCTTTGGCCGCGACGGGGGTGAAACCGGGGTCGGGTGTCGGCCTTGGTCTTGCCATGGGCTTCGCGCGGCTGGCTGAAGCCCGCACCACCGTCATTGTCGATGCCGCACGCCCGCCGGGTGGGGCTGCGGGGATTTGGGCGCATGCCTCGACCGCCGCGTTCGAGTTGACCTCGGGGCGGCGTCCGGTGATCGTCAACTGCGGCTCGGGCGCGCCATTTGGGGCGGAGTGGCGGCAGGCGGGGCGGGCGACGGCTTCGCATGCCACGCTGGCGGTGGAGGGCTATTCCTCCAGTCGGTTGAAATCGGGGCCAAGGCTTGGTTTTTCGCCGGATCCTTTGGTCGACCGCGCGCAGGTGACCTCGCTGCGGCAGGGCCACTTGCCCGATGGCCTGCATCTTTACATGGCGCATTCGGGGTGGTCGGCGACGCATGGGCTGACGCATTCGCGGGAACTTCTGCTGTCCAAGGACGGCCGTAAACTGGTGGGCCTGGATGCACTGACCGCCCGCAGCCCAGCCGAACGCGCGCGGTTTGAGCGGCTGATGAATGAGCTGCAGTTGCAGGGGGCCGGCTTTGCCGTGCGATTCCATCTGCACCCGGATGTCGATGCCGCATTGGATATGGGCGGGACGGCGGTGTCGCTTGCCTTAAAAAGTGGCGAAATTTGGGTGTTTCGCCATGACGGTTTCGCGACTTTGACGCTGGAGCCCTCGGTATTTCTGGAAAAAGGTCGTCTGAAACCGCGTCCGACGCGGCAGATCGTCCTTTCCGCCCGTGCTGTTGATCTGGAGACGCGGATCGGCTGGACCTTGGCGAAAGCACAGGATACTCCGCTGGCCATCCGTGATCTGGACCGCGAGGAGATGCCGGTTCCGATCTGACCTGAAAGGGCTTGCATGACCAATCTTGTTCCCATCGGCCGCGCGCTGATTTCTGTTTCCGACAAATCTGGGTTGCTTGACCTTGCACGTGCTTTGGCCGCGCAGGGGGTAGAGTTGATCTCCACCGGCGGCACCTCTGGCATGTTGCGTACTGCGGGGCTGAAGGTGCGCGATGTGTCTGATGTGACAGGCTTTCCCGAGATGATGGATGGCCGCGTCAAAACCCTGCACCCGAATGTGCATGGGGCGCTGTTGGCCTTGCGCGATGATGATGAACACCTGCTGGCGATGGCTGCGCATGGGATCGAGCCGATTGATCTGCTGATCGTCAACCTCTACCCGTTCGAGGAAACCGTTGCCAAGGGTGCCGATTATGACACCTGCATCGAAAATATCGACATCGGCGGCCCTGCGATGATTCGGGCGGCCTCGAAGAACCACCGGTTTGTGACAGTGGTGACTGATTCTGCCGATTATGCCGGGTTGATTGACCAGATGAAGGCGCATGATGGCGCAACCAGTCTGGCCTTCCGCCAAAAGCTGGCACTGGCGGCTTACTCGCGCACGGCTGCTTATGACACCGCCGTTTCGGGCTGGCTGTCGGGGCAGTTGAACCAGCCGTTCACCCGCTCAAAATCTTTCGGTGGCGTGCTGGCGCAGGGGCTGCGCTATGGCGAGAACCCGCATCAGGCGGCAGCGTTCTACACCGATGGTTCGCGCCGCGAAGGTGTGGCGACGGCAAAGCAGTGGCAGGGCAAGGAACTGTCCTACAACAACATCAACGACACCGATGCGGCGTTTGAATTGGTGGCCGAGTTTGCCGGGGCGGGTCCGGCTTGTGCGATCATCAAGCATGCCAATCCTTGTGGGGTGGGTAAGGCGACGACGCTGAAAGAGGCTTATCTGCGCGCCTACGCTTGCGACCAGACCTCGGCTTTCGGCGGTATTGTCGCGTTGAACCAGCCGTTGGATGCCGAAACCGCTGAGGAGATCGTGAAGATCTTCACCGAAGTGGTGATTGCGCCCGGTGCCAGCGATGAAGCCAAGGCGATTTTCGCCAGCAAGAAAAATCTGCGCCTGCTGACCACCAAGGGCCTGCCCGACCCAGCCGAGAAATCGCTGGCGTTCAAGCAAGTTGCGGGTGGTTTTCTTGTGCAGGACCGTGACACAGACTTCATCACCGCCGCCGATCTGAAGGTGGTGACAAAGCGCGCACCAACCGACGCCGAGCTTGCCGATCTGATGTTTGCATGGAAAGTTGCCAAACACGTGAAGTCTAACGCCATCGTCTATGTCAAAGATGGCGCGACGGTGGGCGTGGGGGCAGGGCAGATGAGCCGGATCGATTCGACCCGCATCGCTGCGCGCAAGGCGGGCGATATGGCGGACGTGCTGCAACTGCCGCAAAGCCCGACCATTGGCTCGGTTGTAGCCTCGGACGCGTTTTTCCCCTTCGCGGATGGCCTGTTGGCTGCGGCAGAGGCGGGTGCGACGGCAATCATTCAACCCGGCGGCTCGATGCGCGACGATGAAGTCATTGCGGCAGCAGATGCGGCGGGCTTGGCGATGGTGTTCACCGATCAACGGCATTTCCGGCACTGAGATGCGCGCGCTTTCCATCACCGCAGTCGTCGTCTTTCTGCTGGATCAGCTGAGCAAACTCGGTGTGATCCGCCTGCTTTCGATACGCGAGCGGGGAGAGATCGAGGTGCTTGACCCCTTCCTGAACTTCCGCTGGGCCGAGAATCGAGGCGTGAACTTCGGCCTGTTTGCCAACACCGGCGATCTGATGCGCTGGGTGCTGATCGCGGTGGCTGTGGCCATCTCGGCTTGGGTGCTGATCTGGCTGCACCGCGAACGCCCCGGCAAATGGTCGATGATCGCGGGGGGTCTGTTGATCGGTGGCGCTTTGGGCAATGTGGTGGACCGTATCGCCTACGGCTATGTCGCGGATTTCTTGACCATGTCGTGTTGCGGCTACGAAAATCCCTATTCGTTCAACATCGCCGACATCGCAATCTTCGCGGGTGCCCTGGGTTTGGTGGTCTTTGGTGGCAAATCCGCCAAGCCCACGCGCACGAAGCGGCGAAAGACCCCGTGACGCGGGCGGGATCATAGGCTAAGACGACGATGGTAAGGCTTGGTGGAGGCAGCAATATGCGATCAGCACGGGTGGTTCTCGCGTTCGCGGGCGCAGCGTTGTTGGCGCTTGCGGCCTGTGGCAGCGACAAAGCGCCTGATCTGATGAACCTGCGGTCTGACAGCAACGGCCCGGATGAATTCGCCATTCTGCCGCCGAAGTCGTTGGAGATGCCGGCCTCTCTGGCCGATCTGCCTGCCCCGACCCCCGGTGGCAGCAATTTGACCGATCCGCAGCCGCATAATGACGCCATTGCCGCTTTGGGCGGTAATCCACCGGCGACCAGCGGCGTCAGCGATGCGGGGCTTTACAACTACGCCACCCGCCAAGGCGTGACCCCCGGTATCCGCCAGACCTTAGCTGCCGAAGATCTCGAATTCCGCAAGAAGAACAATGGCCGCCCGTTGGAACGCCTGTTCAACCTGAACGTCTATTACAAAGCCTATAAGAAAATGTCGCTGGATCAGCACACCGAACTGGCACGCTGGCGGGCCGCAGGCGCGCGCACGCCTTCTGCGCCACCGCCGAAAAAAGGCGAGTGATCACAACCCCGTTGCCCCGGCTTACGGCGGACGGGCATTGCGGTTAGCCTGCGCCCTGTAATCCACGGAGGTCCGCGATGTTTCGCACCCTTGGCCGCGCTATGCTCGGCCTTTTCACCCTGTCGCTGCCCAGCCTGCCCTTGGCCGCAAACGCCGACACGGTCAGCAGCTTCACCTTAGATAACGGTATGCAGGTGGTGGTGATTGAAGATCACCGCGCCCCTGTTGTCACTCAAATGGTCTGGTACAAAATCGGCCGCGCCGATGAGGTCGCAGGCCATTCCGGCATCGCGCATTTCTTTGAACATCTGATGTTCAAAGGCACCGCGAAAGTCCCCACGGGTGAGTTTTCGGCGACGGTCGAAAAGCAGGGCGGCGATGACAACGCCTTCACAACCCAAGATTATACCGCCTATTTCCAACGCGTTGCCGCTGATCGGCTTGATCTGATGATGCAGATGGAATCCGATCGCATGGTCAATCTGAACATGTCGGAGGAAGATGTCACCACCGAACGCCAAGTGATCTTGGAGGAACGTGGTCAGCGCACCGACTCTGATCCGGGCAGCCTGCTGCAAGAGCAAATGTCCGCCGCGCAATATCTCAACCACCCCTACGGCATCCCGGTGATCGGCTGGCGCGCGGAAATCGCTGGTCTGACCCGCGACGATGCGATCAACTTCTACCGGGCTTACTATGCCCCCAACAACGCCATCCTGATCGTCGCAGGCGATGTAAAGCCGGCTGACGTGCTGGCCTTGGCCGAGAAACACTACGGCCCACTGCCGCCCTCCGATAAAATCAAACCACGTGATCGCCCCGAAGAACCGCCGCAACTGGCCGAACGCCGCATGGTACTTTCGGATGAGCGTGTCGCCCAACCCTATGTCGCCCGCAGCTACCTTGCCCCCGAGCGCAACCCCGGCGACCAAAAACAAGCCGCCGCTTTGGCCGTGCTGGCTGACCTGCTGGGCGGCTCTGGCACCACCTCGGTGCTGACCAAAGCTTTGCAGTTTGAAACTCAAACCGCCGTCTATTCCTCGGCCTATTACGACGGCACTTCGGTGGATCCGCAAACCTTTGGCCTCGTCGTGGTGCCTGCCGAGGGCGTGTCCTTGGCCGATGCCGAAGCCGCGATGGATAAAGTGATCGCAAAATTCCTGAAAGACGGCGTGAACCCCGAAGACTTCGCCCGCATCAAAACCCAAATCCGCGCCGGCCAGATCTATGCCCGCGACAGCGCGGGCGGCTTGGCGCGCACCTATGGCGAGGCGCTGGCTATCGGGCTTTCGGTCAAGGATGTACAGGATTGGCCCGATGTGCTGCAAGCCGTGACGCCCGAAGATGTGATGGCCGCCGCGAAACTGGTCTTCAACCGCGATCAGGCCGTCACCGGCTGGTTAACCACCAAGGAGGCTGCGCAATGACTCTGCGTATGATCTGGCGCGCCGCCGCCTTGCTGCTGGCCTTGGCCTCGCCGCTGCACGCCGAAATCAACATCCAGCCCGTCACCTCTCCTGGTGGTATCAAAGCGTGGCTGGTCGAAGATCACGGCATCCCCTTCACCGCGCTGGAGATTCGTTTCAAAGGTGGCACGTCGCTGGATGCGTCGGGCAAGCGTGGTGCGGTCAATCTGATGACGGCGCTGATTGAGGAAGGTGCGGGCGATCTCGACAGCCAAGGCTTCGCCGCCGCCCGCGATGGCCTTGCCGCCAGCTTCCATTTCAGCAGCGACCAGGATGGCGTTTCGGTGTCCAGCCACTTCCTGACCGAGAATCGGGATCAGGCCTTGGCCCTGCTGCACGACGCTTTGACCAAACCGCGCTTTGACCAAGACGCGGTGGACCGGGTGCGCGAACAGGTGTTGTCCGGCCTGCGTTCCGACGCCAAAGACCCCGGCGCGATTGCTGGAAATCTTGAACGCGCCCGCAGCTTTGGCGACCATCCCTATGGCTCGGATGGGTCTGGCACGATTGACTCTGTTACGGCGCTGACCCGCGATGACATTGTGCAGGCTTTCAAAGACGCCATTGCCCGTGACCGCATCACCGTCGCCGCCGCTGGCGATATTTCTGCCGCTGATCTGGGTATTCTACTGGATAAACTCCTCGCCGATCTGCCCGCAACCGGTGCCCCACAGCCCGGCCCCGCGAGCTTGCAGACCAAGGGCGGCATCACCGTGCAAGACTTCCCCGGCCCGCAGTCGATGATCGTTTTCGGCCAGGGTGGCCTGAAGTTCTCCGACCCCGATTACTTCGCCGCCAGCCTGCTGAACGAAATCCTCGGCGGTGGCCGTTTCAGCGCCCGCCTGATGACCGAAGTGCGCGAAAAACGTGGCCTGACTTATGGCGTCAGCACGGGCCTTGCGGCTTACGATCATGCCGAAGTGCTGATGGGTCAGTTCCAAGCCAGCAACGAGAAGGTGGCCGAGGCGATCAAAGTGATCCGCGAAGAATGGGCGAAAATCGCCAAAGAAGGCGTGACGGCGGACGAATTGGCCAATGCCAAAACCTATATGACCGGGGCTTATCCGCTGCGGTTTGACGGCAACGACACCATCGCGTCGATTCTCGTCGGGATGCAGGATCTGGGCCTGCCCCCAGACTATCCGAAAACCCGCAACACCCGCGTCGAAGCCGTCACGCTGGAAGATATCAAACGCGTCGCCGCCCGCCTGATCAAACCCGATGATCTGCATTTCATCGTAGTGGGCCAACCCACAGGCGTTGCGAACGAATAGCGAATCTGTGGAGCTTTGCGCCACAGGATGCTAGAGCTGGGGGCATGACGCTGCATGCCCCCAACATACGCCCTATCATTCGCGCTTTGGACGAAGCCGCCATCAACCGCATCGCAGCGGGTGAAGTGGTGGAACGCCCGGCTTCTGCCGTCAAAGAACTGGTCGAAAACGCTTTAGACGCAGGCGCCAAGCGCATTGCGGTGGAATATTCCGCAGGCGGCAAAGTCTTGATCCGCGTCACCGACGACGGCTGCGGCATGACGCCCGACGACCTCCCCCTCGCCATCGCCCGCCATGCCACCTCGAAAATCGACGGCTCTGACCTCTTGAACATCCGCTCTTTCGGCTTTCGCGGCGAGGCGCTGGCAAGCCTCGGCTCGGTCGGGCGCCTCACCCTCACCTCTCGCGCCGAGGGTCATGACGGCGCAAGCCTAACCGTCGCCGGCGGTCGCCAAGCGGAAGTCCGCCCGGCCGCCGCCACCCGTGGCACTGTTGTTGAACTCCGCGATTTGTTCTACGCCACCCCCGCCCGGCTGAAATTCCTGCGCACCGACCGCAGCGAATCCCAAGCCATCGCCGACGTGATCAAACGCCTTGCGATGGCCGAACCGCAGGTCGGTTTCACCCTGACCGAAATCACCGAAGGCGAAGCCCCCCGCACCATCTTCCGCGCCGATCCCCAGACGGGAGATTTCTTCGACGCCCTACACAGCCGCCTCGCCCATGTCTTGGGTCGCGATTTCATCGACAATGCGCTGAAAGTCGACGTCGAGCGCGACGGCCTGCGCCTGACCGGATACGCCGCTTTGCCGACCTATTCGCGTGGCTCGTCGGTGCAGCAATTCGTCTGCGTCAATGGCCGCCCGGTGCTGGACCGCACCTTGTTGGGCGCGCTGCGCGTTGCCTATTACGACTTCCTCAGCCGTGATCGCCACCCCGCCGCCGTCATCAACCTGATCTGCGACCCAGAGAGGGTGGATGTAAACGTCCACCCCGCCAAATCCGAAGTCCGTTTCCGCGAACCCGAGGCCGCCCGCAGCCTGATCATCACCGGCCTGCGCACCGCGCTTGGCCAAGCAGGCCACCGCGCCAGCACCACCGTCGCCGATGCCACTTTGGCCGCGATGCGCCCTGAAAATCAGCCGCAATACCCCCGCATCTACCAGATGGACCGCCCCAGCCAAGCCAGCCTTGGCCGTGCCTACGCTTACCAAGCCCCCGAACCGCAAACCTTTGAGGCTCCGGGCTTCGCCGAAACCCGCTCCGCCCGCATCGAACCCGTGCTGCAAGACGTCACCGACACGCCCCTCGGTGCCGCCCGCGCGCAGGTGCATGAGAATTACATCATCGCCCAAACTGCCACCGGCATGGTGATCGTCGATCAACACGCAGCCCATGAACGCCTTGTCTATGAACGCCTGAAACGCCAGATGGCCGACACGGGGATCAAGGCGCAAGCCCTGCTGATCCCTGAAATCGTTGAACTTTCCGCCAGCGACGCCACCCGCCTGCTAGACATAGCCCTAGACCTGACGGTATTGGGCCTCTCCATCGAACCCTTCGGCGGCCATGCCATCGCCGTGCGTGAAACCCCCGCCATCCTCGGCAATATCTCCGCTGCCGCCCTGCTCCGCGACGTGCTTGATGAACTCACCGACCTCGGCCAAAGCCAATCGCTGCAAACCAAAATGGAGGCGATCCTGTCCCGCATGGCTTGCCACGGCTCGATCCGCTCTGGCCGCCAGATGCGCGCCGAAGAAATGAACGCCCTGCTGCGCGAGATGGAAGCCACACCACATTCCGGCCAGTGCAACCACGGCCGCCCCACCTATGTCGAGTTGAAACTTCACGATATCGAAAGGCTTTTCGGGCGCAGATGATCATTCTTTTCGGCCAAACCTACGCGTGGAACGCGCCTGAAATCCTGTTGATCGGCGGGGCGGTTCTGGCGCTTGCGCTGCTGCTGATCCTGATCCTGCGCGCCGCTGGCCGGTCTGCCACCATGGCCGCGCCTTTGATGCGGGAAATGGGCTGGCTCGGGCAGCGTGTGCAAGCTTTGGGCGAGGGGCAGGAACGCCTTGCAGGCGGGCTGCACCATGTCAGCGAAAACCAAGCCGTCAGCCAGACCGCCATGCTACAACTGATGGAAAAGCGCTTGGCCGAAGTGCAGCGCGCCATGGGCGAAAGCCTGCACGGCACCGCCACCCGCACTGCACATTCTTTGGGCGAGTTGCAGCAACGCTTGCTGACCATCGACAAAGCCCAAGCCAATATTGAAAAGCTGTCGGGCAACGTGCTGAACCTGCAAGATATTCTCGCCAACAAACAAGCGCGCGGGGCGTTTGGTGAAATCCAACTCAACGACATCGTGCAAAAGGCGTTGCCCTCAGACGCCTACACGATGCAGGCCACCCTGAGTAACGGCAAGCGCGCCGATTGCCTGATCCACCTGCCCAATCCGCCGGGTCCGATCGTGATTGACGCGAAATTCCCGCTGGAAGCCTACGAGGCCCTGCGCCGCGCCGATAATCCCCGCGCTGTGACCGAGGCCCAAGCGCAACTGCGTGCCGCTGTCCGCGTCCACATCAAAGCAATCTCCGAAAAATACATCCTCGACGGCGAAACCGCCGATGGCGCGCTGATGTTTTTGCCCTCGGAAGCCGTCTATGCCGAGTTGCACGCCAACTTCCCCGAAGTGGTGCGCGATGGCTTTACCGCCCGCGTCTGGATCGTCTCGCCCACCACCTGCATGGCCACGCTGAACACCATGCGCGCCGTGCTGAAAGATGCGCGGATGCGCGAACAGGCAGGCGCGATCCGCACGACCTTACGCCAGCTACACCGTGACGTGGAAATTGTGGTGGAGCGGGTCGAGAAACTCTCTACCCATTTTCACCAGGCCCGGGCCGATCTGGATGGCATCACGACCGCCGCTGAACGTGCAGGTAAACGCGCCGCCCGGTTGGATAATTTCGATTTTGAAGAACTAGAGCGCAACGAACCGACCCCGATCCTCGCCGCACCCGCCGCACCCGCCACACCGACACGAGCCGCAGAATGATCCGCCACCTAACCCCCGCCGATTACAAATCCATGCCTTGGGCCAATGGCAAAGGCACCACGGTTGAGATGCTGAAGGTCGAGGATAGCGGACAGTTGCTTTGGCGGTTGTCGCGCGCTTCGGTGGTGGAAAATGGTGACTTCTCGATGTTCCCCGGCATCGTGCGCAACCTGACCGTGATCACCGGCCCCGGCTTTGACCTCGTGGGTGGTGATCGGCACCTTAAGGCCAAGCCGCTGATTCCGGTGGCCTTCGCGGGCGATACCCCGATCCGCGCCGAAGCCGTCACCGCCCCCAGCGATGATTTCAACGTGATGACCGCCCGCCACCTGCCCCTCCCTGATGTGGCCGTGATCACAGGTGCGGCGCAGTTGCGCGGCGGCGATATGCTGGCAATCTTTGCCCTCGCGCCCAGCACGGTGAATGGCATCGCTCTGAACGCTGACGATCTGATCCTGACGGATGATGCTGTAAGCCTCAGCGGTCAGATGATCACGGTCAGGTTGTTTCGGTAGGGCCGGCTTCAGACCGCCCTGCGTTAAATCCGAAACAACGGCTGCAACAGCCGTGGGATCAGCGCGTTAAATCGCAGCGGCGCATCGGTTGCGGCGAGACAAATGCACGCCTCCCCCGCCTCGGCCACTGGGGTATGCTCCAACTCCTCGGTCGCGATTTCCACATCCCCCGGCCCGAAACGGTCGGTGGCATCGCGAAACGCGCCCTGCAAAACCAGCGTCAACTCGGTGCCGCGATGGCCATGGTCCGGCACCGCTTGCCCCGCCGGGATATACAAAAGCCGCGCTGTCGCACCTTTGCCGGTCGGCAAAATGGCCTGCCGCACCCCTATCCCAAGGCTGCGCCATTTCACCGCGGCCAGACCACCGCCGATGTAGTCCCCAAGTGGTGCCGGAAGATCACTGCGTTTCGGCATGGGCGTCGTCAAAGGCTTAACCATCTCCGGGGCACTCAGCCGCGCCATCGCAGCTTCCAGCGCCCCATCCGCCATCGCCATCGCCGCGCTATCCATCACCGCCCCGCCCACAGCCTCAAACGTCGCCAGTTGCGCACGGCAGGCATCGCACATCGAGACATGCGTGGCCACGACCAGACCGAACGCCTCGGGCAGGTTCCCCGCCGCATAGGCGATCAACAAAGGGTCAGACAGGTGATGCCGGATGTTCATTTCAGTGCCTCAACTCAGGTTCTGGCGCAATCGATCCAGCGCCAGCCGGATCCGGGATTTGATTGTCCCCAACGGCAGGCCCGTTTCGGCCGCGATTTCAGAATGCGATAGCTCGCCGTAATAGGCCCGTTGGATCAGCGCGCGCTGCTTTTCCGGCAGATCGGCCATCGCCGCCACCAGCCGCGCCGTTTCCTGTCCGGCCTCGTAGATATCCGCCTGATCGGGCTCACTCTCCGGGCCCCAATCCAAAGCCTCAGGCTCGGGCCTGCGCGCGCGGCGCGCCACATCGATCCGCCGATTGCGCGCGATGGTGAACACCCACGTCGCCACCGACGCCCGCACTGGATCGTATTGCACGGCCTTGTTCCACAGCACCGCCATCACATCCTGCGCGCAATCTTCCGCTAAAGCCGCATCGGTGCCGGATTTCATCAAGAACCCCTTCACCCGTGGCGCAAAATGCTGAAAAAGCACAGCAAACGCCGCTCGATCCTGACGATCCCGCACGGCCAACATCAGCGCCGTAAAGTCGATCTCGCCCTTCGCTTCGGTCACGCTTTTGCCCACTCCACGCCGCCCCACCCGCATCGGCAGCGGTATAGCCCCATAGATGGGCGCATGAAGGGCAAGGTCAAGCAACATGAAACCATTACGCAAGCCAAGCGTATCTGGATCACAACAAAACATGATCCGCCGCGCGATGATCTGCGTATCATTTCAAACCTCAACACAGGACGCATCATGCCCTTCGAGACTTTCGGTCAAGCCCCCCGCCGGATTGCCATTGTCGGCGGTGGCATCTCTGGCATGGCGGCGGCACATCAACTAGCGCCCGACAACGCCGTGGTGCTGTTTGAGGCCGAGCCGCGTCTGGGCGGCCATGCCCGCACGGTCTTGGCCGGAAAACGAGGCGATCAGCCGGTGGATACCGGCTTTATTGTCTTTAACAAGGTCAACTATCCGCATCTGCTCAAGCTGTTTGAAGACCTCAACGTTCCCATAGCCCCCAGCAACATGAGCTTTGGCGCCTCAATCAACGGGGGCCGCCTGCAATACGCGTTGCGCGATCTCGACAGCCTGTTTGCGCAGCGCCGCAACCTGCTCAGCCCCGCCTTCCTGCGGATGTGCCGCGATATCACCCATTTCAACAAACACGCGGGCCAGCTTGCCAAAGACCCCGAACTGACCATTGGCGACCTGCTGCAAACCCTGCGCACCGGTCCCTATTTCCGCGATTATTATATCCTTCCGCTGTCGGGTGCGATCTGGTCAACCCCGCCGCAGGATATTCTGAACTTCCCGGCACAGGCGCTGATCTCTTTCTTCCAAAACCACGCGCTGATGCAAATTTCCAACCAGCACCAGTGGTTTACGGTGCAGGGCGGCTCTGTCCAATACGTCAACCGCTTGTCAGCCCACTTGCAAAGCCACGGCGTTGAACTCCGCCTGTCCACCCCGGTCATCGGCATCCAACGCCTGCCCGAAGGCGTGCTTGTCCGCGCTCAGGGTGGCGAATGGGAGTTGTTTGACGATCTGATCCTCGCCACCCATTCCGACGATTCCCTGCGCCTGCTGTCCGATCCGACCGAGGCCGAGACCGCCGCCCTGTCCGCCGTGCGCTATCAGCCCAATCAAGCCACCCTGCACGCCGATGCCAGCCTGATGCCCAGCTTGCGCAAATGCTGGTCCAGTTGGATCTATACTGAGCCCAAGGGCCCGCGTTCTGACAGGATCGACCTGACCTATTGGATGAACTCGCTGCAACCGATCCCGCAGGATGATCCGCTGTTTGTGACACTCAACGCCAATCAGCCCATTCGGCAAGATCTGATTTATGATCAAGTCAGCTTCCGCCATCCGGTGTATGATGGCGCTGCCCTGAAAGCGCAGCAAAAGGTCAAGGCGATGAATGGCCAACACAATACCTGGTTCTGTGGCGCATGGCTGCGCAATGGATTTCACGAGGATGGCTTCGCCAGCGCGGTCGATGTGGTGCAGGTCATGCGGGCGCGGACCGAATGAACGGTGTCGACTACATGGCGGGCACCACCTTTCACGGCCGGCGCGGCGGTGTCGGCAACCGTTTCACCTACCGTGTCGATTATGTGCTGCTGAACCCCGAGACCGCGCGCGGACCTGCGTTGTTCTCGCGCAATCGTGGCAATCTGACCGCGCTGCATGATGTCGATCACGGCGGGCCACCGAAGCAGGGGCAAGGCGTGGCATGGGTGCGGCACGTTCTGGCCGAACAGGGTTTGCCAGAGGCATCCGAGATTCTGTTGCTCGCCCAACCGCGGGTGTTGGGCCATGTCTTCAACCCGGTGTCGTTCTGGCTTTGCTATGATGTCAGGGGTTTGCGGGTGGTGATCGCCGAGGTGTCAAACACATTTGGCCAGCGGCATTGCTATCTCTGCCACCGCGACGATCTCGCGCCGTTGACTCGGGATGAGACAGTGATGGCGCAGAAAATCTTCCACGTTTCGCCATTTCAGCCCGTTCAAGGCAGCTATCGCTTTCGCTTTGACATCAGCGCCGAAAAGATCGGCATCTGGATCGACTATAGCGTGGGTGAAAACGGGCTGATCGCCACTCTGACTGGTCCGCGTGTCCCGCTGACCAATGCCGCGATCCTGCGGGCGTGTCTGCGCCGTCCGTTCGGATCGCGCCGGGTGCTGGCGTTGATCCATTGGCAGGCGCTGAAGCTGTGGTGGAAGGGCGCGCTATACCGCAGCCCGCCTGTGCCGCCGCGCGATGAAATTTCACGCTAGGGGATGGCGATGCAATTCGCAGGCAAACGCTATTGGCTGGTCGGGGCGAGTGAGGGCCTGGGCCTCGCGCTGGCGCAGATCTTGGCGGCAGAGGGGGCAAAGGTGATCCTCTCGGCCCGAGATCCCGAACGGCTGGGCGAGGCTTGCGGCAAGGTGCCTCGGGCTTCTGCCGTTGTGGTGGATGTGGCGGATACAGCTTCCGTTGCGGCTGCGGTGGCGCAGGTTGGTGCGCTGGATGGCGTGGTGTTTCTGGCCGGGGTGTACTGGCCAATGACAGCGCAAGCGGTTGATGCGGCGCAGCTAGAGGCGATGTGCGACGTGAATTTCACCGGCTGCGCGCGGGTGATGGGTGCGGTGCTGCCCGCGATGGTGGCACGCGGGGCGGGGCATGTCGTGATCACCGGGTCATTGTCGGGGTTTCGCGGTTTGCCGGGGGCTTTGGGTTATGCGGCAAGTAAGGCGGGCGTGATGGCTTTGGCCGAGAGCCTCTATGCAGATTTGCGCGGGTCTGGTGTAAAAGTTCAACTGGCCAATCCGGGGTTTATTCGCACAAGGCTGACGGCGAAGAACGACTTCTCGATGCCGTTTTTGATGGAGCCAGAACAGGCGGCGGCAGAGATGCTGGC
This sequence comes from Cypionkella sp., assembly GCA_046590425.1. Taxonomy (GTDB): domain Bacteria; phylum Pseudomonadota; class Alphaproteobacteria; order Rhodobacterales; family Rhodobacteraceae; genus Cypionkella. The sequence continues at coordinate 26,116 of JBKJTI010000344.1, forward strand.
GCTCATGAAAACCACACGCTTCAAGCGCAGTTTCCCGATGGCGTTCTCATGGCTGTTCCGGGGGGCGCAATTCCTCCCGGATTGGCTGTACTATCGTGTGTTCGCAGCGCGCCAATAGCGGCAATGTCGGTGTTAAGGTGCTTCTGCGAGCCGATGAGAAAAAGTAAAGAAAAAGTTAACGATCCTATCTTAACCCATTGATTCAAATGATGTGCGACCTGTGTCCACGCGTGGACAGATCAGCGCCTCGTTAAAACCACCATGAAAAACCCATCCATGCCGCCGATATCGGCCCAATAATCCGGCCGCAGCCGCAGCCCGCCTTCGGGGGTGATCCAAGCCGGATCAATGCCAGTCAGATCGGGGCGCTGCACTGTCAGACCGGGATGACGGGCCAAAGCTGCGGTCAGTTGCGCCTCGCCTTCATCCGGCAGCAGCGAGCAGGTGCAGAACACCAGACGGCCACCGGGTTTGAGAAACATCAGCGCGCGGTCAATCAGGGCCGCTTGCAAGCTGGTGAGTTCCGCCAGTTCTGAGCCGTCCTTCAGGAACGGCAGTTCCGGGTGGCGCCGGATAGTGCCAGTGGCCGAGCAGGGCGCATCCAGCAGCACGGCATCGAACAGATGCTCAGGCTGCCAATGCAGAGCATCGGCGATGACTATTTTTGCTTGCAGGCGGGTGCGGCTGAGATTCTCGCGCAGTTTCTCCATGCGGGGCGCGGAAATATCCAGCGCGGTGACATGCGCCCCCGCAGCAGCAAGTTGCAGAGTTTTTCCTCCGGGTGCAGCGCAGAGATCAAGCACTTTCTCGCCGGGTTTCGCAGCCAACAGCGGGGCCGCCAAAGCCGCAGCTGCGTCTTGCACCCACCAATCGCCAGAAGCGAAACCGGGGAGGGTGGAGACCTGCCCGGGTTCATTGAGACGGATGGAGCCTGTGGGAAGGGCTGTACCTTCTGGCAGAGTTTGCCCGCGTGGCGTGATGTCGAGCGGTGGAGCTTTGGCTTGAAGGGCTTCAATCGCCGAGACCACTTCGCGCCCGTATGCGTGAACCAAAGGTTGCCGCAGCCAGCGCGGCAGCATCTGGGCGGGGCCAGACAGCGGCGCGCCTTCGGGAATCTTGCGCAGGACCGCATTGATCAGGCCTGCCATATGGGTGGTTTTCTGACCCTTGCGCGCCAGTTCAACAGCGGCGTTGACCACGCCATGCGCGGCTGTGCCATCGTGCAGCTCGGTCACGGCCAGACGCAGAATGTTCATCACCGCCAAAGGCGGGGCTTTGCGCAGATGCGGTTCCAGCAGACGGTCCACGGGTTCCAAGAGGCGGATGACTTGCAGGGCAAGGCGTTGCGCGCGGGCGCGGTCTTGCGGACCAACTCCCTTCAGCGCGCCTGCTTTGTTGGCGAGCACGACGGCCATGGTCTGACCTTCCTCCATGATCGCGGACAGAATTGCCAAGGTGGCGGCCCGTGCTGCCAAGCCTGCGTTTGCCTCTGCCATCTGCTCACCCTTGAGATTGTGTGGCTTGGCCGTATATCAACAAGGATCAAGCCGCAAGGAAACCGCGATGAGTGATCACCCCGAACTGCCCACTGCCCTACGTCCCGCTGCAGAACTTCCGCCAGCAGCGCAGCGCGCCTTGGCCGAAGCGGAAGAACGCCGTCATCTGGCGGATTTGGTCGAGCGCCCGGTGGAATTAGGCGGGCGCAAAGGGCCAGAACCCGTGCGTTATGGCGATTGGGAGAAGAAGGGGCTGGCGGTCGATTTCTGATCGGGTGCGAAGGTTACCACGGATGGTTTGGGGGCCAGCCCCCAAACCCCCGGAGTACTTTTGCCAAGATGAAAGCAAATTTTAGGTAAATCTTAGCCAGTTAGATGCCCAACACATCCATCATGTCATAGCGACCCGGCTTTTGGCTTTGCCCCCAAAGGGCGGCTTTCAAGGCCCCCCGCACGAAGATGGAGCGGTCGGTGGCGAGATGGCGCAGAATGATACGTTCACCATCGGCGGCAAATAGCACGTCATGTTCGCCGACAATATCGCCGCCGCGAATGGCGGACAAGCCGATGGATCCACGGGTGCGCGCGCCGGTGATGCCGTCACGGCCCGAGACTTTCGCCTGATCAAAGTCGACGCCGCGCCCGTCTGCAGCGGCATGGCCCAGCATCAGGGCGGTGCCCGATGGGGCGTCGACCTTCATGCGGTGATGGGATTCGATTATTTCGATGTCCCAATCTTCATCAAGGGCGGCGGCGACCTTTTGCGTCAGGCGGGTCAGCAAATTGACACCAAGGCTCATGTTGCCGGCCTGGATGATCACCGCATGATGCGCGGCTAGATCGAGTTTGGTGTAATGTCGCGGTTCCAGCCCGGTGGTGCCGACGACATGCACTGCGCGGGCTTGCGCGGCGAGGGCGGCGAATTCGACCGATGCTGCGGGCGCGGTGAAGTCGATCACGGCCTGCGAGATCGCGAAGGCTTCGAGTGGGTCATCGGTGACTTTGACGCCAAGGGCGGGGCCGCCCATGCAGGTGCCAATGTCTTGGCCGATCCAGGCGTGACCGGGGCGCTCGATACAGCCGACAAGGCGGGCGGCAGGCTGGGCGGTGATGCCTTTGACCAGCATTTGACCCATGCGGCCTGAGGCTCCGGTAACGGTGATGCCGGGAAGGTTGGTCATGGGTGCCTCGCTTTTTGCAGGGTTTAGCGGTTTTGTGGGGGGCGTGAAAGCCCGCCGTTGCGGGCCGGAGCGGATTGGCGTAAACGGCGGCATGGCAAACACACGTTCCTATTCGGCCAAGGGGCCTTCGCAGCGTCAACTTCGGGTTGGCGAATTGATCCGGCGCACACTGTCGGAGATTTTGGCACGCGGCGAGGTGCATGATCCGGTCTTGAACGACATGTCAATCACGGTGGGCGAGGTTTCGGTCTCAGTCGATCTGAAAGTGGCGACGGTTTACGTGATGCCCCTGATGGGCGGGGCGACGGTGGAGCAGGCGATTGCGGCGCTGGCCAAAAATGCTTGGGAGTTGCGCAAGCGGGTCTCGGCGGAGATGACCCTGCGCCATTCGCCGGAGTTGCGCTTCCGGCCGGATGATACGTTTGATCGGCTGGAAGAAGCGCGGCGGTTGTTTGCCGACCCCAAGGTGCAGGCGGATATTGCCAAGCCGGATGATGCGGCTGAGGGTGACAAGCCTGCTGGGGCTGCGGAATAACCATGTGGCGGCTGGCTTTTGTGCTGGCTATTTGGGGTGCTGCCGCTGCGGCGGGTTGCCGGGATATGGCGTTTGAAGGCGCTTCCTATACCGTTTGCGAGGTGAGCGCTGCTGACGATGTGCGGCTGTTTCATTCCGGGCCCGACGGGGCTTTGGGTAGCTTTGCTGCAGTGGATCAGGCACTGGAGCCGCAGGGCTCGCGTCTGGATTTCGCGATGAACGCGGGGATGTATCACCGCGATCTGGCGCCGGTGGGGCTGTATGTCGAGGACGGTGCGCAGGCCACGCCTTTGGTGACGCGGGCGGGGCCGGGGAATTTTGGGCTGGTGCCAAACGGGGTGTTTTGTATCGGCAAGACGCTTCGGGTGATCGAGACTTTGGCGTTTAAGGCGGAAGCGCCCAAGTGTCGCTATGCGACGCAATCGGGGCCTATGCTGGTGATCAATGGCAAGTTGCATCCGAAGTTTCTGGCCGATTCGGATTCGTTGAATATTCGCAATGGGGCTGGCGTTTCGGCGGACGGCAGTCGGGCGATATTCGCTATTTCGAATGATCAGGTCAATTTCTACGCCTTCGCGCGGTTGTTCCGGGATGGGCTGGAGCTGTCGCATGCGTTGTATTTCGATGGTTCGATCTCGCGGCTCTATGATCATGACACCGGCCGGCATGATGCGGGGTTTCCGATGGGGCCGATGGTGGGCGTGGTGGTTCCGCGTTGACCTCTGCTGAGGCGGGGGCTATCGGGCGGACTTTGGCAGGAGATCGACATGGCGCGCGGCAAAAAGGGTAGGGCGGTTTCGGGCTGGCTGGTGGTGGACAAGCCTGCCGGGATCACCTCGACCGCCGTGGTCAACAAGGTGAAATGGGCGATGGACGCGCAGAAGGCGGGCCATGCGGG
>JBKJTI010000052.1:0-12203 GCA_046590425.1 Cypionkella sp.
CTGCACGCCGGGTGCGGCGACCGATTTCGGCACCAACTGCCCTGGTAGGTCGGCGTTTTCTTTGATTTCTAGCGCTTCAAGCTCGATATAGATTTCGTAGATGACCAGGTCCGTGTCTGTCGCGTCGGCGAGGAAATCGGCCAGAGATTTCTTGCGGCCCTGCGCAGGCGGCTGCGTCCTCACTGCCAAGACATCCAGATCGACGATCTGAACCGGGGCGGATGCCGTGCCATCTGAAAAATGAATCACGCCGGATTTCGGTCGGTCAGTGTCGACATCGATCCGCCAACCGTGGCCATCATAGTGGGTGAGGGCCATCGGAGTACCAAAGGGTGCACCGTCACGGTTCTGGAGGACCAAGGAAACCGCCTGGCGTGGAATGCCGGTAGGGGGTGGGGTCCAGATCAAGCGACCCAACTGAAGGGTGATCGCGCCGCCATCGACGTATTCACGCGTCGCGGATGTGGCTGTGTTCAGTTCCGCCAAGTCGAGCAGGTCTTTCGGCTGAACGGGTGCGGCCCGATAGGTATCGTCACGCATCGCATTTTGTGTCGCCTGACACCGCCTTGAAGGCTTTTGAGAAAGTCCCTTTCTTGAACGGGGGCCTCTTTGAGTGTCTGGATTCCGAGATCAAAATTGACGATCCGCGCGCCCCGCTGGCCGAAAAAGAGCGGGCCAGGCTGATCCTTCGCATCGACGGTTTTTCCGACCAACCCGAAAAGCAGCCGCACTTGCCCAACACGCTGTTCTTCGGCGGTGAAAAGGGTGTGGATTTGTCCAAGTGGTTCGAAAAAGCAAAGGCACCACGCGATGTTCCGGGTCTAATCGACCTTTTCGAACGCTACAAATTCACTGTTGAAGAAAACACCCCGCTGGAAGAAGAAGCTGCACTCGATCCAGAGCTTCTGGGTAAGGTATTTGAGAACCTTCTGGCCTCGTACAACGAAGACACCAAGACGACAGCCCGCAACAAATCCGGGAGTTTCTACACGCCGCGCGAAGTGGTCGACTTCATGGTCGACGAGGCGCTGGTCGCCTGGCTCCTACCCAAACTTCAGAGCGAGTTGGACCTGAAACTACAGCCGCGCGCACAGGCGCTCGATTTCGGCCCTATGCCAGGCGAGCTTGCGCTGGACCGGCCAGCTGCGACCGCCACCTCTCAAACAAATAATGACCAAAGGCGACTTCGAGACCTTCTAAGCTTTGCCAGTCGCAGCCATGACTTCAGCCCGATGCAGGTGGACGCGCTGATCGCCGCAATTGAAAGTCTGAAGGCGATTGATCCTGCCGTGGGCTCTGGTGCCTTCCCGCTGGGCCTCCTACAAAAATTGGTCCACGTGCTCGACCTGCTCGATCCGCAAGGCGAGAAGTGGAAGGCCCGCAATCGCCTATACTACGAGGACCAGTTCAAAAGGGCCGAGCGAATGGATGCTGTCACCGAACGTGCTGCCGCCATCGAGCAAGCCGAGGCAGCCTTGGGAGAATTTGACGCGAAGTTTAACAGCGGCCACTATCCCGACTACACACGCAAGCTTTTCCTAATCGAGCGCTGCCTGCACGGTGTCGACATTCAACCCGTTGCGGTGCAGATCGCTAAACTGCGCTGCTTCATCAGCCTAGCGGTTGAGCAGAAGCTCGATGAGACCGGACAACGCCCTAACCGCGGCATCACGCCCCTTCCGAACCTCGAGGCAAAGTTCGTCGCAGCGAACACGCTGATGCCGCTGCACAGGGACAAACAGATGCGGCTGGTCACAGAGGATATCAGGGCTAAGCACCGCAGCCTGCGAGAGGCGAACCGTTCCTTGTTCGCCGCCGCCAACGGGGCAGCGAAACGTGCTGCACAAAAAAAGATCAGGACATTGCGCGAAGAGATCGCCGCTGAACTCAAACGCGAGCACACTTTCACTGGCGACGATGCCGACAAGCTGGCTGCCTGGGATCCGTTCGACCCAAACGCTTTCGCCCCCTTCTTCGATGGCGAATGGATGTTCGGGCTAGATGCCTCTGCTGACGAAGGCTGGTTCGACATCGCCTTTGCCAACCCGCCATATATACGGCAGGAGAAGATCGAGGCATTTAAGATCAACGGCAAGCCGGTCACATCCAAAGCGCAGCTAAAAACCGACTACAAGACTTACGTTGGCACGGCAGACATCTATGTCTATTTCTACGAGCGGGCGCTGCGTCTTTTGAAGCCAGAGGGCGCGCTAGCCTTCATCACCTCGAACAAGTGGTATCGTTTGGGCTATGGCAAAGGTCTGCGCGAATGGCTTTCCAATAATGCGCGCATCCTAAAGATAATCGACTTCGGAGATGCCCCAGTGTTTGAGGCGATCGCATATCCCACCATCCTTGTTGGCACCCGCAAATCGCGCCCCGGAAAGCCCGCCCCAGCTGAGATGATCCAGTCAATGAACTGGGTGGTAGCTGACGGTGAAGACTCGAAAGAGGCGGTAAAGAACTTCCCTGAACGCTTCGCAGCTGAATCTTTTGCCATGCCGCAGGCCGATCTTGCAATTGGCGGCTGGCAACTGGAGCCGCAAGCACAACGCAACCTGTTGGCCCGTATCCGAGCCGGTGGAGTGCCGTTGGGCCAGCAGATTGATGGTAAGGTAACAAGAGGTATAACCACTGGACTGAATGAAGCCTTCGTGCTCCGAGATGACGAGAAGCTCGCTTTAGAAGCACTGGATAAAAGAGTGTCGAGCATCATTGCTCCTTACCTCGGCGGGCGCGAAGTCAAGCGTTGGCAAGTGGAAGCGAGCGGCAAATGGCTGATCCGAATCGAATCTTCGGCAAACGTTGAGCACCCATGGACTGGGTTATCCGATACTAAGGCAGAGCAGGTATTTCGCGAGACTTGGCCTGCAATCTATGAGCGATTTACGCAAGGCAATCTGCGAGCGGAATTGATTAAGAGGGACGACAAAGGTCGATACTTTTGGGAACTACGATCCTGTAAGTATTGGGACAAGTTCCCTATGCCAAAGCTGCTTTCGACTAAGATATCCAGTGAGCCGACGTTCGCGATTGATCGGGACGGCTTTGTGCTAGCAAACACCAGCTATTTCATTCAGTCTGACAGCGCCGAATACCTAGCTGCGGTGCTTAACTCAAGCCTCAGCAACTATTACTCTCGGCAAGTTTTTTCGTCAAAGCAGGGCGGGTTTTATGAAGTTCAGCCGGATGCACTAGAGAGTTTCCCAATACCCGAAATAGCCGGAGAACACCGACAGCTAATCAGTTTACTGGCCAACGCTCTTAATGCAGGAGCCGACCGCCCCCTGCTCGAAGCCCTTATCAACGCCTTCGTCTATGAGCTCTTCTTCACCGAAGAACTGCACTCCAAAAACCTCCGCCCTTTCGCAGTGGCCGAGTCTGCGGGCCTGCACAAGCTGTCCACGCTGACTGGCCCCGCTCTCGCTGCAGCCGCCAACGACTGGTCCCGCCAACTCGCCGATCCATCCACCAAACTTTACTCCACCCTCTTCGACCTTCAATCGATAGATGCGGTACGGATCATCGAAGGAAGAACCTGAATTGGCAGAAAAGATCGCCTCGATCGAGATATCCGACTTCCGGGCCTTTCCCGCATTGATGCCAGCCTTGATCCTTCTCGAGGGCAAGAACTTGCTGGTATGGGGCGAAAACGGTTCCGGTAAATCCACAATCTACCGCGCTCTGCGGGGCATGTTTTCTGTCACCGCGCAGGACATCTCGCCGATGGGTAACGTATTCAGCAACCCGAGCGAACCACGCGTCACGGTAAACCTGACCGATGGGACCAATTTGAATTGGTCAACGGCGGGGCATCCCACAGGCCAAGTGACAGGCGCCGCGCGAAAATCTGCCTTCCTAAGCCATTCCCGCCTGATTGAGATGAGCCGGGGAAAAACGGCCGCCGAACCGCCCGACCTGTTCGAAGTAGCGGTTGAAAAACTGCTGTCAGACTACGAAGCGACTGTGGTGGGCGGAGGGAAGCGTACCGTCGGTGAGTTGTGGAACAATGTGAACGATGCGCTGGCACGTCGCGTGCAGGACCCGAGGGGCAGCCGCCGCCCCACAGATTTTATTCCAAAGGTTAAGGAAGCCTGCGACGAATTCAACGGCGGAATGGGCCAAGCGCTCACGGCCTTGGAAACCCATACGAAACCCCTAATGCGCAGACTGCTCGACGTACTGCAGCAGGATGGACTTGATTTGGTAGGTTTCACCTTTTTTGGTGTGAGCTACGACGAAACGGCGCAGGAACTAAGAAACCAAAACCTTACGGCCAATGTGAAGTTTCGCGATCACAATCTGCCCGCCCCTGCCAGTTTCCTGAATGAGGCGCGTTTATCCGCCCTTGCCATAGCCATCTATCTTGCCGGTCGGCTTGCCTGTGTTCCTCAAAATGATACGGCCCTGAAGCTCCTCGTGCTCGACGACCTATTGATCAGCCTCGACTATTCTCATCGACGCCCGGTGCTGGAGGTGATCGGAGATCTGTTCAAGGAATGGCAAGTTGTCCTGCTTACGCACGACCGTTTCTGGTTCGAACTGGCTCGAGATCAGTTGGCAGAGCAACTTTGGAAGGTGATCGAGATCTACGAAAAGGTAGATGCTGAAGGACTGCTGCGACCGATCATCTGGGAGACGCAGAACAACTTGGTCGACGAAACATTAAAGCAATCCCGACGATTTCTAGACGAAAACCACCCGGCTGCGGCGGCGAATTACGCAAGGACAGCGTGCGAACTTACACTGCGGCGGTATTGCGCGAGGCATGGTGTGAAGTTCGGCTATATTGATGACCCACAAAAGATCAAGGTGGATACGCTGCTTCAGCAAGGTAAGGTTCATGCGGCCAATAATCCTGCCCGACAAGCGGCTTTCGTAGGTATCGACTCTCACAAGAGGCTAATCCTGAACCCGCTCTCGCACAATCCCACGCAGCCTATCGTCAAGGCGGATGAGACTTTCGCCGAGCTGAAAGCGAAGAGGCTGACGGCATGAATGCGCCTTTGTTGCCGGGCCGGATCGAGCATTGGCCTCTCGCGCGGCTGAAACCTTACGCCCGCAACGCCAAGACCCACGACGCCGATCAGGTTGCGAAGATCGCCGCCAGCATGGCCGAGTTTGGCTGGACCGTGCCGGTGCTGGTCGCCGCCGATGGCGAGTTGATCGCAGGCCATGGTCGCATCCTGGCGGCGGCGCACCTTGGCATGTCCGCAGCCCCGGTGATTGTGTTGGGCTATCTGACGGAGGCCCAGCGCCGGGCATACCGGATCGCCGACAACAAACTGACGGAGCTGGGCGGCTGGGACGAGTCCCTGCTCCTGCAGGAACTGCAGGCGCTGCTAGCCGAAGATTTCGACCTCGGGCTGATCGGGATCCCCGAGGACGAACTGGACGCCCTGCTGGCGGATGCCGACGACCGCCCGGCGATTTCTGACGATGCCGCCGATGCCATTCCCGAACCGCCAGCTGACCCGATCACACGCCCCGGCGATATCTGGGTGCTGGGCAAGCACCGCCTGTGCTGCGGCGACGCCACCGATCTGGCCGCCGTCGCCGGGCTGATGCACGGCGAACAGGCGACGTTGATGTTCACTTCACCGCCCTACGCTCAGCAGCGCGACTATGGCGCGGCCAAGGAAAAGGTCGGCGATTGGAATGCACTGATGCAGGGCGTGTTCGCCGCGGCACCGATCACCGCCGGGGCCCAGCTGCTGGTCAACCTCGGCCTGGTGCATCGCGACAGCGAATGGCAGCCCTATTGGGAAGGATGGGTGGAATGGATGCGCGCATCTGGCTGGCGGCGGTTTGGCTGGTATGTCTGGGATCAGGGTCCGGGCTTACCGGGCGACTGGAACGGCCGCCTGGCCCCGTCACACGAGTTCATTTTCCACTTCAACCGTGCGCCCCGCAAACCGCACAAGACCGTCCCGTCCAAGCACGCAGGCGAACCTCTCGGCGGCGGTGGGCTGCGCGGGGCCGACGGCACCGTCCACGCGAAAACCGGCGCCGGCAACGCGATCCAGAGCCATCGCATCCCCGACTCTGTGTTCCGCATCATGCGCCACAAGGGTGGTCTGGGGGCTGCGGGAAAGCACCCGGCAGTGTTCCCGGTGGCACTGGTCGAGGCGGTGCTGACAGCGTTCAGCGATCCCGGTGATCTGATTTATGAACCCTTCTGCGGCTCCGGCACACAGATCGTTGCTGCAGAACGCGCGGCGCGGCGCTGCTTCGCGATGGAGTTGGATCCTGTCTATTGCGACGTCGCGGTGCGGCGATGGGAGATGGCGACCGGCAAGACCGCGCACCGGTCCACCGCTGAAAGCGCGACAGCATGAAACAATCGCGCACTATGTCGCTGGTGGAGTCCGTGGCCAATGTGGTGGTGGGCTACGGCATCGCTGTGGTCAGCCAGATGTTGCTGTTCCCAATTTTCGGCATGCATATGACCATTGCGCAGAACCTGAAGCTGGCCGGCGCCTTCACAATTATCTCGATCTGTCGGTCCTTCGCCCTGCGACGCATCTTCGAAGCGATCCGGGTGCGGGGCAACAAATGACCGCCGCCGCCCGGATTGGGCGGCGGTCTGGTTCTCTGTAAGCGCTGAGGATGGCAGTTCATGCAGCCGGAAGTCGATAGACCCTCCCGCGAAGGGCAACCTTCTCGGAGGTCACGACAAGCCCCAGCTTCTTTCCCAAGGCCCCGGACATGGCCCCACGTGCGCTATGCGCCAGCCATCCGGTTGCTGCCATGATTTCCTCCATGGTTCCGCCTTCGGGCCGCCGCAACATCTCGATCAGCATCGCCTGTTTGGTCCCGGCGCGCTGCTTAGGTTGGGTGGCGGTGGCTTCCATTGGCGCGGGGGTCTCAGTGGCGTGTTTGCGGATGGCGACAACGGTTTTGACCACCACCGGTTCGATCCCGATGGCCAGTAGCCCGGCGTCGGTCACCACCAGCGTGGTACCATGGCCATCGCCGGTTTCGCGCCAGAGCGGCTCATTCCGCCGCAGGTTGGCGTCGACCTCCTGCAGCCAGCCACGTTCGATCATCTTGGTGACGGCCATCTTCGCAGCCGCACCAGCCAGACCTTTGGGCAGCGGAAGGGCGACGTTCTCGGGACGCTGGGCACTGGCGCTCAAGATCAGAGTTTGGGTTTCAGTGAGTTTGGTCATGGCGGGTTCCTCTTACTGGTCGTGCGTGGCAAGGAAGGCTGTGATGCGCGACATCAGGTCGTTGTGGCCGTCGGCATCCGTTCCGATGATCACATCGCCATCGTCGTCGCGGTCCAGATCGGCAATCTCGCGCAGCAGGGCGATGGCAGCGTCACAGGCGGTGAGGCGTTCAGCTTCCCAAGCGGCGGTGATGGCGTCCTGTTCGATCTGGTGGCGCTGGGCGGGATCAAGCGGCATGGCTGGCCTCCCACTTGGCGAAGTCGTCGGCCATGCCCATGCTGTCCGCGATTTTGCGCAGGATGCCGGGCGACTGGACCTCCAGATCGGCGGCGAGCTTGGCTTCGGCTGCGAAGGTCTCGCGGGGCAGATGGTTCAGCGTGCCGTAGTGCAGGCGCATGGACGCTTCGACCCCGGCGGGGTTCAGGTTGGGCGCCAGATCGTGCAGCAGGGTCTGATAGGACATCGGTATGTTCCTTCGGGCGGGGCGCGCGGAATGCACACCCTCCTACGAGACGAAGCCCCGCCATTGCGGGGCTTGGCGGGGCGGCGGCGGTCACTTGCCGAATTCACCCTCGTTGAAGGCGATGTCGGTGATCTGGCGCAGCAGGCTGGAATAGTGATTGAGGGTCCCGACATCACCCCAATGCACCGCGTCGGGGTCGGTGTTGAAATGGTCGTCGCTGAGGGCCTGAATGCGAGCCAGCATCTGGTCGATCCGGGCCTTGGTGGCGAGGAAGGAGTCGAGGGCTTTTTCGTTCGAGGCGGTGGCGCGACGGGTGGTCATGGCAGTTTCTCCGGGGTGAGTTGCAGCGTTTTCCTGCCATCAGATTCGCTCTATGTGGGAGTGTAATCAACGGAATAAGACGGGTATTTTTGTTTATTTCCAATATCTTGATGTGAAAGAACGGTATCATGGAAGGTATGTCAGAGCGCGAGTATTCCGCCCATTCCGGCCTGTCCCGCGGGGCGATCCAGAAGGCGCGCAAAGCCAGTCGGCTGGTGGTTTATGGCGACGGGTCGATCAATGCCGCCGCCTCTGATGTGCGGCGCGGCGATATGACCGATCCTGACCAGCAGCGCCGCAGCACGGGCGGCGACAGCGGCTTCTCCGGACCGGCGGACAGCTCGTCGTATCTCAAAGCCCGCACCGCGCTGACGGTTTACCAGGCGCAGGACAAGCAACTTGGCATCCAGAAGAAGAAGGGCACGTTGGTCGACCGCGCCAGAGCCGAAGCGCTGGTGTTCCGGCTGGCGCGGCAGGAGCGCGATACCTGGGTCACCTGGCCCAGCAGAGTGGCGGCCCTGATGGCGGCCGAAGTGGCAGCGGAGGTGGAAAAACAAAACGGTACGACAGTGATCATCGAGGCCGCGATCCTGCAGAGGGTGTTGGAAGCCCATGTCAGACAGCACCTCGACGCCCTCGCAGACCTCAGGGTCAGCCTCGGATAGCAATGACCTGACGGACGATCTCGACCTCGGCTTTGACGGGGCCGAAGATATCCTGCGCAGCTGGCGCAAAGGTATGCGGCCCGATCCGGATCTGACGGTGTCGGAATGGGCGGACCAGCATCGCTGGCTGTCCTCGCGCGGCGCGGCTGAACCGGGGCGCTATCGCACCGCCCGCGCGCCCTACCTGCGCGAGATCATGGACGCCCTGTCTCCGCGGCACCCGGCGCAGCGTGTCAGCTTCATGAAGGCTGCACAGGTCGGAGCGACGGAGGCTGGCAACAACTGGATCGGCTTCGTCATCCATCATGCGCCAGGGCCAATGCTGGCGGTGTTGCCGACGGTCGAAATGGCCAAGCGAACCTCGCGCGGGCGGCTTGACCCGCTGATTTCTGAATCCCCTGCGCTGCGGGAACGGGTCAATCCGGCGCGGTCGCGCGACGCAGGCAACTCGATGCTGTCCAAGGAGTTCCCCGGCGGCATCCTGGTATTGACGGGCGCAAACTCGGCCACCGGCCTGCGGTCGATGCCCGCGCGATATGTCTTTCTGGACGAGGTCGATGCCTATCCGGCCTCGGCCGACGAGGAAGGCGACCCGATCACTCTGGCGGAGGCGCGCACAACCACCTTCTCGCACCGGCGCAAGGTGTTCATCGTCTCGACCCCAACGATCCGAGGCATCAGCCGGATCGAGCGCGAGTATGAGGCGTCCGACCAGCGCCGCTACTTCGTGCCCTGCCTGCACTGCGGTGCGATGCAGTGGCTGCAGTTTGAGCGGCTGCGCTGGGCGAAAGGCCAACCCGAAACGGCCGCCTATCATTGTGAGGGTTGTGAAAAGCCGATCGCCGAGCATCACAAGACCCGCATGCTGGAACAGGGGGAATGGCGGGCGACGGCCGTGTCCGCCGATCCGCATTCCATCGGCTTCCATATTTCGGCGCTCTATTCGCCCTTGGGGTGGAAGAGCTGGGGACAGATCGCGCGGGAATGGCTCGCGGCCCAAGGGTCAGAGGAAATGCTGCGCGCGGCACGCAACACCCTGCTGGGCGAGACATGGGTGGAGTCGGGCGAAGCGCCAGAATGGCAGCGCCTGGCGGATCGGCGCGAAGTCTTCGCTGCGACCGTCCCGCACCTAGGCCTGTTCCTGACCGCCGGTGCGGACGTCCAAAAGGACCGGATCGAGGTCGACGTCTGGGCCTGGGGCCGGGGTCTGGAAAGCTGGCTGGTCGAGCACATCGTCATTCCGGGTGGGCCGGATGATCCCGCCGCTTGGGACAAGCTTACCTCCATCCTTGGGCGGACCTGGACCCACGAAAGTGGGGCCGTGATGCAGTTGTCCAAACTTGCCATCGACACCGGCTACGAAGCCCCTGCGGTCTACGCCTGGTCGCGGGCGGTCGGATACGCTCAGGCGACCCCGATCAAGGGCGTGGAAAGCTTCAACCGCTCGACCCCGGTATCCGGACCGACCTTCGTCGATGCGACCATCGGCGGCAAACGCCTGCGGCGGGGTGCACGGCTCTGGACCATCGCCGTGTCGACCTTCAAAGCAGAAACCTACCGGTTCCTGCGGCTGGAACGGCCGAGCGATGAAGACCGGAGCTTGGGCGCCTGCGATGCGCCCGGCACCATGCACTTGCCTGCTTGGGCCGACACCGAATGGCTGAAGCAGCTGGTGGCCGAGCAGATGGTCACTGTCCGCAACAAGCGCGGCTTTGGCCATCAGGAATGGCAGAAGATGCGCGAGCGCAACGAGGCGCTGGATTGCCGGGTCTATGCCCGGGCGGCGGCATGGATCCTCGGGGCGGATCGCTGGGACGAGGCCACATGGCGGTCGCTGGAGAACCAGGCGGGCGTGGTGACCAAAGTGCCGGTGCTCGTAGCGCCGCCCGAACTGACTGCGCCCACCGCGGGAACCGTGCTGACACCCCGCCGCCGCCGTTCTGGCGCGGTGACCCCGTCCTACTTGAGGAAATGACGATGACACTGGCAGAAATGCAGGCGCTGCTCAGCGCCCTTCTTGGCATGCGCTTTGGCGGTGTGCGCTCGATCACCTATGACGGACGCCAGATCACTTATGGCTCGGATGCGGAACTTACCGCCGCGATCTTCGATCTCGAACGGCGCATCGCGGAGGCGGACCCAACGGTGACGCGGTCGCGGGTATCGCGGCCCTTTGCATCGAAGGACCTGTGATCATGGCCAATACCAGTTGGCGGGCCCGGGTCGGCGCATGGGTCGGTGGCTTTGGGATCCCTGGCGGGTTCGATGCCTCCTCCGGCCAACGCCGGTTGAAGGGCTTTGTGACCTCGCGCGCCCATGTCAACGCGCTGATCGCCGCCTCGGGGCCGGAGATGAATGCTCGCGCCCGCTGGCTGGTTCGCAACAACGGCTATGCCGCGAACGCCATCGAAAGCTGGGCGGCCAATACGGTGGGTGATGGCATCAGCCCCAATTCCAGCATCGAGACGGCATCCCGAAAGGACGCGGTGCAAAAGCTGTGGCTGGCCTGGACAGATGACGCCGATGCGGAAGGCCTGACGGACTTTTACGGTTTGCAGCGCCGCGCTGCCCGGGAGGTCTTCATGACCGGCGAAGTGTTCTTGCGGTTTCGCCCGCGCCGACCGGAAGATGGTTTGGCGGTACCGCTGCAAATCCAGATGCTGCCGTCAGAAATGCTGCCCCTCGGCCACAACGCGGTGGACAGCAACGGCAACATGATCCGCCAAGGCATCGAGTTTGATTTAGTCGGCCGCCGTGTTGCCTATCACTTCCTGCGCCGTCATCCCGGCGACAGCACCGACCCCGGCCTTTCCGGCGAAACTGTCAGGGTTCCGGCCACAGACGTTCTGCACATCATCGACCCGGTCGAGGGCGGACAGTTGCGCGGCGTATCGCGCTTTGCGCCTGCCATCGTGAAGCTGTTCCTGCTCGATCAGTACGATGACGCTGAACTCGACCGTAAAAAGGTCGCGGCAATGTATGCGATGTTCGTGACCTCACCCGCGCCTGACAACCCCTTGGCCCCGCCCGACGAGGAATATGAAGTGGCCCCAGGTCAGGTCGTGAGGCTCGATCCTGGCGAAGACGTGACGGTCAGCGCCCCGGCTGATTCCGGCGCGACCTATGAACCCTTCCAATACCGAACCCTGCTGCAAATCTCGGCCGCACTTGGCATCCCTTACGGCTATCTCAGCAACGATGGGGCCAAAGGCAACTTCTCGAATTCGCGGCTTTCGCTGATCGAATTCCGCCGCCGCGTCTCGGCCTGGCAGCATTCGGTGATGGTGTTTCAGATGTGCCGCCCGGTCTGGGCCCGGTTCATGGACGTAGCCGTGTTGGCGGGTGGGCTGCGACTGCCGGGCTATGATCGCCGCCGCGCCGAATACCTCGCCTGCAATTGGCTGCCGACCAAGTGGGATTGGGTCGATCCGTTGAAAGACGCCAATGCCGAGATCGCGCAGATTGAAGCCGGGTTGAAATCCCGCACCCAAGCCATCGCCGAGCGTGGCTATGACGCCGAGCAGGTCGATGCGGAAATCGCCCGCGAACGCGACCGCGAAAAGCGGTTGGGCTTGGACTTCC
>JBKJTI010000322.1:0-19960 GCA_046590425.1 Cypionkella sp.
ATCTTGGCCTTGCTGGCGTAAGCGACCAATCTGACGAAACAATTGCGGCGCACCTCGGTTGCGTCGCGAATGACCCACCCAAAACTAGCCTAGCTCGTTAAAAACAAGCACAAAGTCCGATGCGCTTGCGTAAATGTATCGGACGAACATCAAGCCCCAGATCACTTGTAAAGAACAAGGAAAGGCAGTCCAGGTGACGCAAGCCAGCGCTTAAGGCCGTGGCGTAGCTGTGTTCGTTCAGCGGCTACGGCTGGAGCTAACCTCCGCTTTTCCTGTCTGGCTTTGACAGCTACGCCGCAGCGCATCAGATCGCTTTCCGCCCATCGCTCAACTCAAAGCCACATCGACGCAGCCGGTCCTTTGCGCGCTTTTGACGCCTCGGCATCCCGGATGCACATTGTCCCCGCAGCCGCCTTTGTAAATAGATGCAACCAAAGGTCATACAAAGTGATTGATCAGGGACAAGCAATTTCTCATCCGAGACCAGCTTTAACCCAGACGAGTGCATCGGTGCACGCTTCGCTTTCGTTACGCCATCGCCAGTCCAACGGGTTCCGGGGCTAGCGTCTCGCCAGCCGCCAGCAGTAGGTCTTCGCGAAACTGATCGGCCACAAGCTGCACCCCGACCGGCTTTGACCCCACGGAACCAGCGGCAACGGTCAAGCCCGGCAAGCCCATGAATGGAATGGCGATCATCGTAAGCTGCGCCTCCAGCACCGCATCGAACGCGGCGGGCGAGGCGACATCCTGGTGATTGAGGAACGGCAACTCACCTGAAACGGGGCACAGCACCAGCGGCCATTCCGCCAGAAAGGTCCGCCACAGCCGGGTGAGGCGCGCACGCGCTTTCAATGTGGCCATCAGGTCGGGCAGATCAATCTCGGGGCAATGGCGGGTCATCTGTGCATAGACGAAATTCGCATCCGGGTCGTTTTCGGCGCGCAACGCAGCTGTGCCATCCTGTCTGAACTCTGCCATCCAGAGCCGCAACTGCATGTCGCGCGCCCCGCGCAAGGGCGGCGGTGTGACCTCTTCAACCTGATAGCCCGCGTCGCTGAGTTTGGCTGCTGCGACACGCAGCGCATCGCGGATCGGTTGGGTCACCTCCATCCCATCGGGCGCTTCAACATAGGCGACCTTGCGTGGCACATCTGCCCCGCGCAACGGCATCGGCTGCCACCACGGGTCTCGCATGTCGCGCGCGGCCATTGCAGCCAATGCCAGTCGCAGATCAGGGATGGATCGCGCCAGCGGCCCCGACACCGCCATCAACTGCCCGCCGATCAACCGATCTCCGGCGGTCGCGTTGAAGCCCGGCACGCGTCCCAGCGACGGTCGCAGGCCGTGCACGCCGCACGCGTAGGCGGGAAATCGGATTGACCCTGCAATGTCGGTGCCATGACCGATCGCCCCCATACCCGATGCAACCGCGGCCCCAGCCCCTCCCGAAGACCCACCCGGCGTGAGGGTGGGGTCGCGCGGGTTTGTCGTCGCACCGTGCAGGCTGTTACGCGTGAACCATCGCAGTGAAAAGGCGGGGGTGTTCGTGCGACCCACGACAATCGCACCGGCTTTGCGCAGGTTGGCCACTACGGGGCTGTCGGCCTCCGCCATCAGCCCGGTTTGGGTGCGCAAACCGTTCGTGGTGGCAAAGCCAGTCTGGTCGACATTCACCTTGATCGTCACCGCGATGCCAGTCAGTGGACCTGGAACCTCGCCACGGGCCAGACCGATGTCTGCGGCTTCTGCCGCTGCAAGAGCCTGCTCATCCATCCGCTGCACAATGCTGTTCAGGGCGGGGTTCACGGCCTCTATCCGTTCCAGTACCGAAGCAACAGCTTCCTTGACGGAAATCTGCCGCTCGGCAATGAGCGGCGCCAGTTCGCTTGCTGTCAATTTCCAAAGCGCAGTCATATGATCTTTCCACTAAGGCCAGCCGCTGCTCAGATGTCGGCCCGGCAAGGGCAGGATGACAGTCCAATCCGAGCGCGACAATCGGCAAAAACTGGCAAATTCGGTAGTACATGAGGCCAGCGCGATATAACGACGAAGATGCAGCACTTAGGGCAATCGTGTTGCTGTTGGTCACGGCCCAAAGCGGCCGGTCGAGGGGAGGGTACCCCATCGTTGCGTATTCCCCACACCGGCCATTCATGCGTCTTGCGACGAATCTGCCCGGTCGGAGGCTTCTATGTGGACGAAGCGAGTGTTCTTTGTAGGTGAGGCGTAAAGATGACTGAGCGGCGGTTTTGTGCAGCAATCTGCCCTTAGCGCTGGTCAAGTAACGATTGACTTATCTGGCCCCAAGCTGGCCAAACGGTGATACTTGAGCTGTAACGCGTTCTTCGGCGGAAGCACTCTTTTCATCGGATTTCTTCAGCCTACTTAGGGGTCAAAGGAAAACGGATGCTTCTGGGCCTGCGTGATGTGACCAAAACCTATCCCGGGGCGGAAGCGCCGGTGCTTTCTCGCATCTCGCTGGATTTGCAGGCGGGAGAGATGTTGGCCCTGACCGGAGAGTCCGGGTCGGGCAAAAGCACGCTTTTGCATCTGACAGGTGGCCTTGATACGGCTGACTCTGGCGTTGTCGCGATTGATGGCATTGATCTGACGCCTTTGGATGATCCCGGGCGGGCGGCCTTGCGGCGGGGCAAGGTGGGCGTCATTTTTCAACAATTCAACCTGATCCCTTCGCTGACGATTGCGGCCAATATCGCCTTTCAGGCGCGACTTGCAGGCCGGCATGATCCAGACCGCGCGCAGCGGCTGGCCGCAAGGCTGGGCCTGACCGACCATCTGGCAAAGTATCCCGAACAACTGTCAGGCGGGCAACAACAGCGCGTGGCCATCGCCCGCACGCTTGCACCGCACCCAAAGCTGGTGCTGGCCGATGAGCCGACGGGCAATCTGGATGAGGCAACTGCAGACATCGTCTTTGCCCTGATGTGTGAGTTGGTTGCAGAAACCGGCGCAGGCTTGATCCTTGTCACCCATTCGGAACGTCTTGCCGCCCGCCTTGGCCGCCGCCTGCATCTGCGCGCCGGGCAGTTGACGTGACCCGAACCATTTTTTCTGCATTGCTGGGCCATTGGCGGCGCAACCCTTTGCACCTGATCACCCTTCTGGCCGGACTGGCCTTGGGAACGGCGCTCTGGTCAGGCGTGCAAGCGATCAATGCCGAAGCGCGGGCCAGCTATGACGCGGCCGCAGCCACGCTGGGCGAAGGCAGCTATTCCCAGATCGTTGCACAAGACGGTGCGGCCATTCCCCAGCAGACCTATGTCGCGCTACGACGGGGGGGCTGGACGGTGTCACCCGTGCTTGAGGGCGAGCTTGGCGGTGTGCGGATTGTGGGGATCGACCCGCTTACAGCCCCGCGCGGCATAGGCCCGGTGTCGGTGGATGGCGGGGCTGATCTTGGGGCGTTTCTGACGGGTGAAGGCCAGATTTTTGCCCGTGCCGATACGCTGGCAGCTTTGCCCGAGCTGGGTGCGGTGGAGATCATCGCTCCCGATGTTGCCCCCAATACCGCCATCATGGACATCGGACTCGCTCAGCGTTTGCTGGTTCGAGTTGGGCAGATTGATCGGCTGATCGTATTGCCTGACCGGCCGATCACCCACCGCCCGCTGACCGCAATTGCCCTCGGTCTGGTGGAAACCGCACCGCAGGACAGCAGCGATGTGGCACGGCTGACGGACAGCTTTCACCTGAACCTGACCGCATTTGGCCTGCTGTCCTTTGTCGTGGGCTTGTTCATCGTGCACGGGGCTATTGGTCTTGCGATTGAACAGCGCCGCCCGATGGTGCGCACCTTCCGTGCCCTGGGGGTGCCTCTGGGTCGGATGATCCTGCTGATAGCTGCGGAACTGGCTATGCTTGGCCTGATTGCGGGGTTGGTTGGGGTGGCGCTTGGCTACGTGGTGGCGGCGGCGCTGTTGCCGGATGTGGCGGCCACGTTGCGCGGTCTTTACGGGGCTGAGGTGTCGGGCCAACTGACCCTGCGGCCAGCGTGGTGGCTGTCTGGGCTGGCGATTGCGGTGGGGGGCACGGCTGTGGCATCGGCCGGAGCGCTATGGTCACTGGCGCGGATGCCGCTTTTGGCCGGTGCGCAACCGCGCGCCTGGGTCATGGCGCGGCAAGGGGCCGGGCTGACGTTAACCTCATTGGCGCTGCTGCTGCTTGCAGGGGCGCTTGCGGTGTGGGGGCATGGGCTGATCGCAGGCTTTGTCATGCTGGGCGCGCTGTTGGTGGGCGGGGCGCTGGCCTTGCCGCCGCTGCTGACACTGGCGCTGCAAATGGGCGAGGCACGTGCGCGCGCCCCCGTCGCGCAGTGGTTCTGGGCGGACACGCGCCAACAGGTGCCAGGATTGTCCCTTGCGCTGATGGCGCTCTTGCTGGCCATGACGGCGAATGTCGGCGTGTCAACGATGGTGTCGTCCTTTCGGCTTACGTTCATCGGTTTTCTGGATCAGCGGCTCGCGTCCGAGCTCTATGTGTCCGCCACCAATGCTGCGCAGGCCGAAAGGATTGTTGAAATTGCCGAGGTGCGGGAGGCGACGGTTCTGCCGATCCTGTCGGTCGTCGCTCAAGTGGATGGGCAACCGGTCGAGATTTACGGCGCGCGGGATCACGCCACCTACCGCGACAACTGGCACCTTTTGCGGGCGGTTCCCGATGTCTGGGATGCGCTGGCGCGGGGCGAGGGCGTGCTGGTGAATGAACAGCTTTACCGTCGCGCCGGGCGTGATCTTGGATCAATGGTTGCCATCGCACCGGGGCTTGAGCGGCCGGTTCTGGGCATCTACGGCGATTATGGCAATCCGGTGGGGCAGCTTATCCTAAACGATGCGGTTTTCACCCGCCAGTTTCCAGATGTCACAGCCCTGCGCTTTGGCCTGCGCATCAATCCATCGCAGGTTGATGCAATGCGCAGCACCTTGCGCGATCAGGCGGGGGTCACGGATAGCGCAATGGTGGATCAAGCGTCGATCAAGGCGCTGTCACTGTCGGTGTTTGAACGCACCTTCACCGTGACCACGGCGCTGATCATCCTGACCCTTGTTGTGGCGGGCTTTGCGATGCTGATGAGCTTGCTGACGCTGGCCGAAATGCGGCTGCCGCAACTGGCCCCGGTCTGGGCCTTGGGGGTGCCCCGGCGTAGGCTTGCGGCGCTGGATCTGGTGCGCGCCGTGGTGCTGGCCGCACTGACAGGCGCGCTGGCCTTGCCACTGGGTCTGGCGCTGGCATGGGCGCTGTTAGCCGTGGTGAATGTCGAGGCCTTTGGCTGGCGGTTGCCGATGTATCTGTTTCCACTGGACTATCTTCGTCTGGGTGCGCTGGCCCTTGTGGCCGCCGCACTGGCCGCGCTGTGGCCAGCGTGGCGGCTTTCACGTATGCCGCCTGCACAATTGCTGGGGGTGTTCCGCAATGAACGTTAGGCTTTTTGTTCTGCTTTTGCTGCTGCCATTTCAGGCCATGGCGCAGGGATTTGCGGGCCTTGGCACGGATGCTGCAGGGTTTTCCCAGCCACGGCCCGACACGGTGTTGCAGTTTCCTGCCGATCATGGCGCGCACCCCGACTACCGGATCGAGTGGTGGTATCTGACCGCCAATATGACCGGGCCAGATGGCACGCCTTATGGGCTGCAATGGACGCTGTTCCGCTCTGCCCTTGCCCCGCAGGGCGGGCAGGGCTGGGATACGCCGCAACTGTGGATGGGCCACGCAGCGATCACCACGCCAGACGCGCATCACGTGACAGAACGACTGGCACGGGGCGGGATCGGGCAGGCAGGTGTCACCGCCGCGCCCTTTTCGGCGTGGATCGACGACTGGGTGATGGAGGGTCCGGACATAAACACCCTGCGCCTCACCGCCTCGGCGCCCGATTTCGCCTATGATGTCAGGCTGAGCGCCGAGGGGCCCTTGGTGCTGCATGGCCAAAACGGCTATTCGGTCAAATCGACTGTAGGGCAGGCAAGCCATTACTACTCGCAGCCATTCTATAAGCTGTCCGGCACGCTGACCCTACCCGGAGACGACGTGCCCGTCACCGGCACCGCATGGATTGACCGGGAATGGTCGTCCCAACCACTGGCGCAGGATCAGACTGGGTGGGACTGGTTTTCCCTGTCGTTTGAGAGTGGCGACAAGCTGATGGGGTTCGTCCTACGTGGGGGAACGGATTACACGTCCGCCACTTGGATTGCTGTCGATGGCACCACCACGGCCCTACCGGATGGCGCTTTTGTGGCCACCCCGCTGTCGCGCCACAACGTGGCAGACCGCAGCTTGCCGGTGGAATGGCAGGTGCGCCTGCCCGAGAAGGGCGTTGATGTTTTGGTCAAGGCCCTGAACCCTGATGCATGGATGGCAACATCGGTGCCCTATTGGGAAGGGCCGGTCACGATTTCTGGCAGCCATGACGGTGCGGGATATCTGGAGATGACAGGCTACGACGACTGATCCACAGGCAAAGGAGACGGATCTGCCGCAAAGGTTGGCATAGATCTGGATAGGGCCGTTGCCGGGTGTGGGCACCCTTCACGCGCCAGAGCGGTGCATGACGAGTGCAGAATTGGCGCCGAAAACTGCAAAGGTCTGAAAGCTGCGCGGAAACGCTGTCTTGGGTAGCCCATTTGGCCTTAGAGTGGCATGCACGAATGCCCGCTTTCGCGGGCTGCCGTGATCGAATTACTCCATATTCAAAGGGCCGCAAGGCGCCCTTTGCGAAGGAGACGACGAACCCGGCCCATTGCTGCCGGTTAGCAACTAAAAATGCTGCGGCGCAGCGTTCCGCAAAGCTGCCGCTCGGCTGGCGCCGGGTCATCCACCCCATCGTTTAGGCCGGATAAGAATTTTGGAAGTTGTGTGGGGCCGGCAGGCTGGAAGTATAGATCTCTTCTCAGGGAACCACTCCGCAATGGCTATGCCCTCGGCTTGCTCGGACTGTACCGACACGCGCACACTGCCCGCTGTGTTTATCGCCGGGGACGTTCTTCACGTTTTTCTGGGTGCAAGGCAGCCTTACCTAACGGCCAAGCTGCTGTTGTCGAACCAGACATTCCGCGACCTTTGGCGGATGCGCGATCGATCTTCGTCATCAACAGCGTTGTCGAGGATGCTCAGACCGCAAAATTGCTCACAGACTTGCACCTGACGACCGTTCTGCAAGATGTGAGTTTTCGCGGGATTGCCTGCGACAGTCCCGTTTACGCGATTGGCGGACTTGAAATGGTCGGTCGCCGCCCAAGCCTATTGGATCACGGCCGGTTAGTTTAAGGGCAAGCCGATTGCAAGGAAGCCCTCAAGCGACCGATAGAAGGAAAACTACACTGATCTGAAGCCCGTCCTTCCGCGAGGTACGGCTGCTGCCCTTCGGCGGTTGGCGCCATGTCTGTGGCTTCAACGCGGCAGTTATGGGCCCGCTTGACTGATAGGGCGCCGTTTCTCTTGGCGAAGGTAGGGAGATGCGGCAAACTCGAACGACTTATGTTCGCCAACATGGAGAATCCACATGTGCAACACGTGTCTGATCGAAAACGTCAAAGCCGACATGGTTTCCAGAAGGTCACTGTTCACCGGGGCGGCAGCGATGGGCCTTGCGTCGGTCGCGGCTGGCCTGACGACCGCCCGACCCGCCCTCGCTCAGTCGTCGGGCAAGGTGGTGGACCTGACCCACACTTATGACGGTAGCTTTCCGACCTACGACGGCAAACCCGGCATCATTTTTGACGCTGCCGTGCCCTACACCCCCGGTGGCTATCAGTTGTGGAAACTGACGATCTATGAACACACAGGCACCCATATCGATACGCCGCTGCACTTCACTGAAGCCGGCACCTCCGTCGACGCTCTGCCAGTGGAAAGCCTGATGTGCCCGCTGTGCATCATCGACATCAAATCCCGCGCCGCCGAAGACCCGAACGCGATGGTCCTGCCCGAGGATATTGAGGCTTGGGTCTCGGCCAACGGTGAAATCCCTGCCGGTGCCTTGGTGGCGATGAACTCTGGCTGGTCGCCCAAGGTAGGCGAGGCTGCCTTTCGCAACACGCCCGACGGCAAGCTGGCCTTCCCAGGCTTCTCCAAGGGCGCGACCGATGCGCTGGCCGAACGCAACGTGGCGGCGATCGCGGTCGATACATTGTCGCTCGACCCCGGAAACTCCGCCGACTTCGCGGTGCACTACTCCTGGCTGCCGGGTGGCCGCTACGGCATCGAGAACATTGCAAACCTTGACGCCCTGCCGGCCAAAGGCGCTACGATCTTTGTCGGCGCGCCCAAACACAAGGGCGGCACCGGCGGCCCGGCCCGCGTCATGGCCATAATCTGATGGCCGTTGTCCAGATCCTGAGTGACGACGCGGCGGGGGCTTCGGCCCTCGCCGTGTTCGACGACATCCGGGCCAAACGGCAGACGGACTACGTCAACAACTTCTGGCGCGCCCTTGCCACCGATCCCGCTCTGCTGTCCGCGACTTGGGGCAGGCTGCAGGCTGTCATGGCACCCGGCACGCTCGATCCGCTGACCAAGGAGTTGATCTACATCGCCGTCTCCGTGGCCAATGGCTGCGGCTACTGCATCCATTCCCACACCGCTGCCGCCCGCGCCCGTGGCATGACCGACGCGCAGCATGGTGAGTTGATGGCCGTCATCGCGATGGCCAGCCAGACCAACGCACTCGCAACTGCGCTTCAGGTCGAACCCGACGACCGGTTCTGCGTCTGATGCAGACGGTTTCAACCGATTTCGAGCATCCCGACCGGCTGGCATGGCCGGCGAACCTGACAGGAGACCAAAGACACCGCGTGTTCGGACAAACGAATGTTGCCTGAACCTTGATCGAATGCGGCGAGGCCAAGAGTACAGGGGGCTTTGTTGGATTCCGCTCGGGCTCGATGCGGTTGAGCGTCGAGCCGCACCGCAAGGACAGAGGGCCCCGGACGAAACCGAGAACCGAACCGGCAGAAACTTCACTCCGTGATCAGGACAGCAAGGCCGAATATTTCCGCCGCTGAATTGTCCCGGCGCAGGGCCGACAGGATGCGATGATCAATTGAGTCGAGGTCACAAGGCGATAATCCCAATCATTTTCGCGTCTGGTAGAGAAACCCTGCAACTAGACTGCGTTAAGAGCAAGATTATGTAGGATTTTACCTCTCCGGCGGGCTAATCTCCCCAAAAGAAGGAGAGAAGACCGATGCCCGCCTATTTCATCTGCACAATGACCGTCAACGACCCCGAGACCTACCGCAAATACACCGCGCTGACGCCCGCGACGCTTGAGCGGCATGGCGGGCGATTCCTGACCCGTGGCGATGCTGTCGAGACCGTGGAGGGAGGCCCGGTCTTTGATGAGCGCATGGTGATCCTGGAATTCCCCGACCGCGAAACCGCGCTCGCATGGTATCACGACGCCGATTATCAAAGCGCTTCGGAGTTCCGAAGACTAGCCTCCACGGGCCGGATGATCCTGCAAGCGGGCCGCGACAATTCCGTAAACCCTGATCCGAAGGTGTAAGATGGACCTGCAGCTTTCCGGCCGCACGGCCCTTGTCTTTGGCGGCTCGCGCGGGCTGGGCCGGGCGATAGCCGCGGAACTGGCGCACGAAGGTGCACGCGTGGTCATCGTTGCCCGTGATGCAGATCGCGTGGCGCAGGTGGCGGGTGAGATCGGCGCTTTGGCTCTGCCGGGCGATCAGGCCGAACCCGGTGCAGGGCGGCGCTTGGTCGAGGCCGCAGCCACGCTGCTCGGGCAATCATTGGACATCCTCGTCACCAATACGGGCGGGCCGCCAACTGGTTCGTTTCAGGCCACCACCACTGAGGCTTGGGCGGCTGGGTTCCAGTCGCTCTGGATGGCTACGGTTGACAGCATTCAGGCCGCCCTTCCCGCCATGAAGGCGCAGGGCTGGGGACGGATTCTTGCTGTGACCTCGGTCGCGGCAAAGGAACCGCAGCCGGGGCTGGTGATTTCGAACGGCTTGCGGGCGGGGCTTCTGGGGCTTCTCAACACTCTGTCGCGCGAAGTGGCAGGGGACGGCATCACCGTCAACGCCCTGCTGCCCGGCTATACCAACACCGACCGAATGGCCGACCTTGGCGTCGACAATGCAACCATGGGCCCGAAGATACCGGCCGGACGGCTGGGTGAACCTGTGGAGTTCGCAGCCCTAGCTGCCTTCCTTGCCTCAGGACGCGCGTCCTACATCACCGGTCAGGCTATTGCCGTCGATGGCGGCCTTTTGCATTCGATCTGAGGGAAATCCATGACCCGTCCCGCCTTTGCCGCTTGGCTGTCTGACACCAACGATGTCACGCAAATCTTTCTATCCGCGGGGCAAACCCCGGGCTGATCAACATGGCGGGGGGCCTGCCCGATCCGGTCACATGGCCCATTCCGGGCCTTGCGGAATTGGCACGGGCGTCTGTTGCCGACCACCCCAGCGATGCGCTGGCCTATGCGCCGATCGAGGGCCTGCCAGCGCTGCGCGACATGATCGCCGCAAGGTTTTCGGCGCCGGGGCTTGGCCTGATCCGCGAGAATGTGCTGATCACGACCGGCGGCATGCAGGCGCTGGACCTGCTGGGCAAGCTGCTGGTGGACGACGGTCAGGTGATCGCCGCGCAAAGCCCGGCCTATCTGGGGGCGCTTGACGCTTGGAAGCCGCGCCGCCCGACCTATCGCCCGATGCGGCTAGAGGGGAACGACTTCTCGCCGGAAGTCGCGTTCCAGGGAGCACAATTCGCCTACACGGTGCCCAACTTCTCGAACCCCACGGGGCGGCTGGTCGGCCTCGATCAGCGCCTTGAATTGGTGGCAGCGGCACAGGCAACCGGCACCTGGCTGATCGAGGATGACCCCTACGGCACGCTTTATTACGATGGCACGCCGCTGCCGCGCATGCTGACTTTGGCGGGTGGGGCACCCTACGAAGGACCCGTGGTCTATCTGGGCACGCTGTCCAAGGAACTTGTCCCTGGCCTGCGTGTCGGCTGGGTAATCGCCGCCCCGGGCATGATCCAAGCGTTGGTGACGGCCAAGCAGGGATCTGACATGAGCACGTCGGGCCTGTCCCAGCGCATCACGCTCGATGCCTTTGCCTCTGGCCTGACTGACCGTGTCCTACCCGCGACGTTGTCGCTCTATCGTGCCCGTCGTGACGCCCTGTGCGCGGCTTTGACCAAGCATCTGGGCGACCTTTACGACTGGGAGACACCTTCGGGCGGCATGTTCGTCTGGGCTACCGCGCGGAATGTCAACCTGAACGACGAGGCCAAGCTGACCGAGGGTGTCAAACGGCTGGTATTGGCGACGCAAGCCACGCTGGCACTCACAAGACATTGCAATTAGAGAGGAACTCTCATGCAGGTTCAGATTGCTCACCCGGCATGATCAGTTCGCCCGAGCACTCGGACGGTCCCATGCGCGGTAATCCGGGTTCTGGAAGGTGCTTGAACGGTGAAGGTGGCCTGTAAGAAGGCGCCCTCCCACTGGTCGAAGGCTGCCCAAAGCGGACTTAGGACTGCTTATGTTATCGCAGAATACTTGCGCCTTTGCGGACATTGGCGGCCGGCAAGGGGCGGACCTCAGATAAGGCCTATATACGCGAGTATGCCCACGCGCAACTCAGCCCCGTGCCATCCAACGTCTCTTTCAGACTCTGCGACTGGCCGACAAGATACTGCATGTCCGCATGATGAATCCATCCTCGGTCGGAGCGATGGAGACCACGACCTCTGCCAATTCCGCCAGGTCCGCGAGGTGGGTGCCGCCGCAAGGCATGGCGGCATCAGCCCCCGTTCAGGCGGGTTGACCAAAGGCGGCGGTCGGCAAGCGCGCCCGCTGCCGGAGAGATCCGGATCGGGGCCGGGGTTGCCAAAAACCCCTGCAGCGCCTCATTCATCTCAGCCGCGCGCGCGGGCAGGTCTGCAAGGAAACCCGCCGCATCAAACCCCTTTTTCCGCAGCGATTTTCCAAGCCGGTAGTGATCGGTCGAGGCCTCTTCGCTAATCTCGGAGCGGGTTACCGCCGCCTTATCGAGGTTCGGGGCGCCTAGGCTGTCGGGGTCTTGCGGGTCTTTGCTCCAGAAGGCTGAAGCGACCCGGTTCAATGCCAGCGCCGCGAGGTGGACCCCGGTGTGTTGCAGCGACAAGGCGGCGCGAAAGGTCGCGTCGACCTCCAGCGTCACGGCTTTGGTCGTGGGAGCAGCCTCGGTCACATGCAGCACGACCGAGGTCAGATCAGGGTCTGATCTTTTCAAAGCCCGCGCCTCTTCGCCAACCGACAGAACCCCGGTTCTCTGGTTCAAAAGCCCCTCGCGGCTGTCCAGCACCCTTGACCGATTGGCGCCGCAGATCAGCCAGCCGCGGTCGCCAGGTTGATCCGGCCATGACAGGCTGACCGGGTGGAAGGGGCTGCGGTCGGTCACCACAAGCCACTCGCCCGCGACCTCGGCGGTAAAAACCACCGAAGTGGCCTCACGCAGGCCGCCGCCTGCGAAAGTTACCACCGTTCCTTCGATGCCCTCGGTCTGCAGATCCATCTAACCCTCATCGCCCTTGGCGGCGCGCAAGTAGTTGTAAACGCTGGCCCGGCTCATCTGCAAAACGCGCGAGACATAGGCCGCAGCATGTTTGCCGCCAAAGGCACCGTCCGCGGCAAGCTCGCCCACCAACTGTAGCTTCTGCGCCCGGCTGAGATCGGCAATCACGATACCGTTCCGCGCGGTCCAGGCATGGACATACTGGTTGATACGCTCGTGCCAATCTTCTTGGAAAAGCACAGCAGGCTGCCCGGCCCCCGGGGGAACGCGGGTCAGGGAAGTCAGCAATTCGATCGCCGAATGCAAGTGCGTCACCTCAAGGTTGATGCAGATCACCCCCACCGCACGCCCGTCTTCGCGCAGCACCGCGCTGACCGACTTCAGCCGGCGGCCATCGAAATTCACCTTCTCATAGGGGCCGATCAGCTCGACATCGGGGCGAAAGTCGATCTCGTGCAACAACGACGGCTCGCCCACCTCGCGGTGCGAAAATGGGTTGGCGATATGTGCCACCGTTTCGGTCGCAAGGTCGTGCAAGACAACTTCGGCTTGCGGCTGCAAGAGAAGGGCGATGGCATCGCAGAGGGGGTACTATGCGGACAGCGGCATGGCATCTCATCGGGCTTGTCTGAGTTATACCAATCTGTATAACTTGGACAAGATAATCCATGGAGGCGCCATGCTGTCGTCACACGATTTGAATCGGCTGGTCGAGATGCGTCACCACCTGCACCGCCATCCAGAACTGTCCTGCGTCGAAGAGCAGACCGCCGCCTTTGTGGCCGAAAGGTTGACCGAGATCGGTCTGCCCGTCGTCACCGGGATCGGCGGGCATGGGCTGGTGGCGACGGTCGGAAAGGACGGGCCGGCGGTGGGGTTGCGGGCAGACATGGACGCCTTGGCGATCACCGAGTTGACCGGCCTGCCCCATGCCTCGCAGAACCCCGGCGTGATGCATGCCTGTGGGCATGACGGGCACATGGCGATCCTCATGGGGGCGGCAATGATCCTGCAAAAGCAGGATTTTTTTGGCCGGGTCCATCTGATCTTTCAGCCCGCCGAAGAGAGATACGGCGGTGCCCGAATGATGCTGGACGACGGATTGCTAAGCCGCTTTCCAATGGAAAGGATCTTCGGGCTGCACAACTGGCCGGGCCTTGCGGCGGGGGCGGTTGCGGTGCACGACGGGCCGGTCATGGCGGGCACGGCAGAGTTTTCTTTGCGGTTTCAAGCCGCGGGCGGTCATGCTTCGATGCCGCACCTGACGGGCGATCCGCTTTTGGCAGGCGGGCAGTTCATGGTCGGCATCCAGCAGGCTGTTGCACGCTCGGTCGATCCGATGGAGGCAGCTGTGATTACCGTTGGCAGCTTTCAAGGCGGTCATGCACAAAACATCATCCCGCAAGAGGCCGTGCTGACCGGCACGCTCCGCGCATTTCGCGCCCAAACGCTGGCCCATTTGCGCGCCCGCGTGGCGGCAGTGGCGGAGGCCGCGGCCCAAATGGCGGGCTGTGGATGGGCACTTGAGTTCGACCCCAACCCCTGTAGCCCAGTGGTGAACACCCCCCCCGAACATGACATCCTGCGTCGGGCGGCGGGGGCGGCCTTGATCGCACCACCGGTTCCGGTCATGGCGGGGGATGATTTCGGCGAACTCCTGAGCGTGATGCCCGGTGCCTATGCGTTCCTCGGCAATGGCGAGTTGGCATCGGAAGCAGGCCTGCACCAGCCGAAGTATGATTTCAACGATGCCGCCATTGCGCCGGGCGCCGAGCTTCTGGCCCGGGCGGCGCTTCTGACCCTTGCCAACTGAGGTTAAGATGATCCAACTTTCTCGCCCGCAGATCGAGGCCTTGGTTTCGGTCGATGATGCGGCCACCGAGGCCGTGCGCGACGCCTATCGCGCGATCAGCGATGGCCGCGCCAACCTGCCGCCCGTGGGCTACCTTGGTTTCCCCGAGGCGCATGGTGATTGCCACATAAAATACGGACATATCGTCGGAGATGCGGTCTTTGCCGTCAAGATCGCCGCAGGGTTTTATGGTAATCCCGCGAAGGGCTTACCCTCCAGCACCGGGGTGGTTCTTGTGTTTTCGGCCCTGACCGGGCAAATCGAGGCGCTCTTGGCAGATGAGGGCTATCTGACCGACCTCCGCACCGGGCTTGGTGGCGCGGTGGCAAGCTTGGCTTTGTGTAGTCCCAAATCACAGCGGTTTCTGATCGTCGGCAGCGGAACGCAGGCTTACTGGCTGGCGCGGTCACTGCGGCACCTTATGCCCAAAGCCGAGATCGCGATCTGGGGCCGCGATGCGGGCCGCGCTTCGGCCTTGGTCGCAAGATTGCAAGGCGCGACCGTCGCCCCCGACTTGGAACAAGCCTGCCGCAATGCCGACGTGATCCTGACAGCCACGCCTGCGGCCGAGCCGCTGATACGTGCCGACTGGATCCGCCCGGGCTGCCACATCACCGCAATCGGTGCCGACAGCCCCGGCAAGCAAGAATTGGAAACCGCGCTCGTCGCCCGCGCTGACCTTCGCGTCGCGGACAACCTGGCGCAATCGCTCGACCATGGCGAGTTCGCCCATGCAAGAGCCGCAGGGCTGATCGGCCCCGGCGATTGCATGGAGCTTGGCGCCGTGCTGGCGGGAACCTCTGCCCGCCGCTCGCCCGACGACATCACCATCGCCGACCTCACCGGCGTCGCCACGCAAGACATTGCTATGGCACGCCTCGTCCTTTCCCGTGCCAAGGCTGCCCAATGACCGACCTGATCCTCGCCTCTGCCGCCCGCTCCGTCCAGGCCCGCCGCCGCATCGCGGGCCACATTTATCAGACGCCACTTCTGCCTGCGCGCGCGCCGGGCCTGTGGTTCAAGGCCGAGAACTTTCAGCTAACCGGCTCTTTCAAGATCAGGGGCGCTGCCTCGGTGATGACAGCCCTGCCGCCGGGCCGCGCGCTGGTCACCGCATCCTCTGGCAACCACGGCATTGGTGCGGCCCGGGCGGCGCAGTCGCTCGGTGCCAAGCTGACCGTTGTCCTGCCCGAAAGCGTCGTGCCGGAAAAGTTGGCAAAGATCCGCTCCTATGGCGTCGAAGTCGTCCTCCACGGTACAGAAACCGGTCAGGCCGAGCAGTACGCCCAACGCCTCGCGCAAGAGACCGGCGCCCGCTATGTCTCGCCTTACAACGATGCCAATGTCATCGCAGGTCAGGGCACAATCGGGCTGGAGCTGCTGGACGGGCCGCCAATCGACAATCTCTTCATCGCCATGGGTGGCGGTGGGCTGATCAGCGGCATCGGCGCGGTTATGAAGGCGTTTTCCCCCAAGACCCGGATCATTGGCGCGGCCGCCGAAGCCTCCCAAGCACTTGCGCTGTCGATGAAGGCAGGTCGTGTGGTGGACTGCGACCACCTCGACACTCTGGCCGACGCTGTGGCGGGCGGGGTCGACGAGGACACCTTGACGCTGCCGCTGGCGCAGGCGGTGGTTGACGAGGTCGTGACCTGCTCGGAGTCTGAGATCCTCGCCGCGCTGCGGGTACTGGCGCAGGAAGAAACGCTCTTGGTCGAAGGCGCCGCGGCGCTGGCAATGGCGGCCTTCCATAAGGTTAGCGCCAAGGGGCAGACCAACGTGGTGCTCCTTTGTGGCGGAAATTTCGACGGGCCGAAGCTCCGCACTTTGGCGTTAGGCTAACAGAATTGATGCCCGGGCGAGGGCGATCCAAGACGACGGACCCGTGGCCCTGATTGCCGGGTGCCTTGGCGGCAAGGGCCGCACCATCGCTGAGCGGCTTTCGCGCACAGCTACAGGATCGCCATCGCCGACAGGCCCTCGGCCGTATTTGAGGCGCTGGCGGGCGACAGCGGTGGCTCGGTCGATCTGATCGCTTCCGTCCACTTCTGCATGTTGCTGTCTTTGATGTGCCTTGCAGCGAAAGTCCGCTCTCCGCCCTTTGCGACGATCAGCAGCCCGCATCCTCAGTGAAAATCCCGGCTCGGAAACAGCACCTTCGCCTGATCTCTCGGATGGCGGACTGACCTGACACTTCCGCCGACCGGCCGTTTCGTCTCATCCGCACGACCGTCATTTGCCTCAATCATCACTGGGCGGCCGAGGGTGGACAGCAGCTGCGACATATCCTCAATCCGCTCGGCGATGACGTGCACCACCGGGCCGTCGCGTTCGATCCGACCAGTGACGCGCACCAACCGCCCGGCGATTACAGCTTTGCGGAACGTCTCATAGACCTTCTTCCACACCACGACGTTAGCTGTGCCGGTCTCGTCCTCCAGCGTCAGGAAGATCACCCCGGAGGCAGTGCCAGGCCGCTGACGGGTGATGACGAGGCCGGTGACGGTCGCGCGGCCTTTGCTTTGTTGCAGGCGATCATGCGGTAGGCTCTCGGGCAGTTTCGGCCGCAGCAATTCCATTGGATGCGCACGTAGTGACAGCCGCAGCGACAGGTAATCCTCGATCACTTCATGACCGAGCGTCATCTGCGGCAAGGTCACAACAGGTTCGATGCCACCTTCCCCGTCTGCCCCAAATAGCGGCAGCGGTGCCGGTCCGGCCAGTGCCTTCGCGTCCCAGAGCGCGCTGCGGCGGTTCAGGCCCAAGGGTGCGAAGGCATCCGCCTCGGCTAGACGTTCCAAAACATCTGGGCGCACACCGGCCCTGCGCCAGAGGCTTTCGACATCCGAGTAGCCGTTGCCACGCGAGGTTGAGATCCACACCGCATCTTCCTCCCGCATGCCCTTGATCTGGCGAAACCCCAGCCGCAATGCCAGCGCGCCGTCCTGACGTGGCTCAATGGTGCAATCCCAGAACGAATGGTTCACCGAGACCGGACGCACTTCGATACCATGATCGCGCGCATCTCGGACAAGTTGGGCGGGTGCATAGAACCCCATCGGCTGGCTGTTCAGCAGTGCGCAGGTGAAGATCGCCTGATGATGACATTTCAGCCAGGAGGAAATGTAGACAAGGCGGGCGAAGCTGGCCGCATGACTCTCTGGGAAGCCGTAGCTGCCGAAGCCTTCGATCTGCGCAAAACAGCGGGTGGCGAAGTCGGCGTCATAGCCGCGTGAAAGCATCCCCGAGATGAAGCGGTCTCGGAAACCGCCGATTGTGCCCATGCGCTTGAAGGTCGCGAGCGAGCGGCGCAATCGGTCGGCCTCGGCGGGGGTGAATCCTGCCGCGACCACGGCGATCTGCATCGCTTGTTCTTGGAACAAAGGCACGCCGTAGGTGCGCCCCAGCACTTCCATCATCGCGGGACCAAGATCTTCAACCTTCTCCTTGCCTTGGCGGCGATTGATAAAGGGGTGGACCATGCCGCCTTGGATCGGACCGGGTCGCACGATGGCGACTTCACAGACCAGATCGTAGAATTTGCGCGGCCGCATGCGAGGTAGAAAATTGAGCTGCGCGCGGCTTTCCACCTGAAAGGTGCCAATCGCGTCAGCGCGGCAGAGCATGTCGTAGACGGCTGGGTCCTCTGGCGGGACATTGGCGAGAGTCTGGTTCTTGCCGTGAAAATCCTTCAGCAGACCGAACGCCTTGCGGATGCAGGTCAACATGCCGAGCGCAAGAACATCGACTTTCAGCAGACCCAGCGCGTCGATGTCATCCTTGTCCCATTCGATGACCGTGCGGTCGTCCATCGCGGCGTTCTCAATCGGGCAGAGCTCATCGAGCCGCCCGTGGGTGATGACGAATCCTCCGACGTGCTGGCTCAAATGACGGGGAAAACCGATGATCTCACCGATCAGTCGACTTGCCAGCATCACCCGACGATCTGCGGGGTCCAGTCCTGCATCCCGGATGCGATCTTCACCGGGGGCAGCCGAGGACCAACCCCAAATTTGGCCTGACAGCCGCGCGATGACGTCTTGGCTCAAGCCCATCGCTTTGCCGACTTCGTTGATTGCAGCGCGGCTTCGGAGGTGAATGACCGTCGCGGTCAGGCCCGCCCGATGGCGACCGTAGCGCTCATAGATCCATTGGATCACTTCCTCGCGGCGCTCATGTTCGAAATCGACGTCGATGTCTGGCGGCTCGCCCCGCTCTTTGCTGATAAAGCGCTCGAAGATCAGGGTGATGGATTCTGGCGGCACCTCAGTGACGCCGAGCAGATAGCAGACCACTGAGTTTGCAGCCGAGCCACGCCCTTGGCAGAGGATGCCTTTGGAGCGCGCAAACTGCACGATGTCATGCACCGTCAGAAAGTAGGGCGCATATTCGATCTCGCGGATCAGATTGAGTTCTTTCTCGACACGCTGAATGATCCTCGCGGGCGCACCATCGGGGTAACGCCAATGCAGCCCTTCGCGGGACAATCGCTCCAGCCGGGACTGGGCGGGTTCGCCATCCCGTTCTTCATCAGGATATTGGTAGCGCAGATCGCCCAGGCTAAAGGCGCAGGCGGCGGCAATCTCCACCGTGCGTTTGACGGCGGCCGGATAGCGGTGAAACAGTCGCGCCATCTCGCCCCCTGATTTAAGCCGATGCTCGCCATTGGCCAGCCGACGGGTTCCGAGGGTGTCGATGGTGCAGCCCTCTCGCATGCAGGTCAGAACATCGGCCAAGGGGCGCCGGGAGGAGCGGTGCATCAGCACGTCACCAATCGCAACCAGTGGAAGGTTGGTCATCTGCGACAGTCCGGCCAGACGGTCAAAGCGTTGCTGATCACAGCCATCGTAAGAGGGGGCCACCCCGAGATAGCTCTCGCCGGGAAAAGCACGCGCGATGCGGGTCAGGTCTGGTTGGGTCGTCTTCCGGCCACCCGCTTTCATCGGATCTGGTGGGACGGCGATCAAAATCATGCCCTCGCCCCAAGCCAGCAGATCCTCACAGGTCAGATGACACTCCCCCTTCGGCGCCCGCTGCTTGCCCAGCGAAAGCAACCGAGTCAGGCGAGACCACGCTGCGAAATCTTTGGGGAGAGCGATCCACTCAACCGCACTGTCGGTGAAACACAGACGCGCACCGGCGATCAGCTTTGGCAGGGGCGTGTCGGGCAGCGTGGGCGCTGCTGTCTCGCCAGAAAAGTGCGGCACGGTCTGGCGGCTGGAATGATCGGTCACCCTCTGGGATCTGATCTCGGGTCCGTCCTGCACAGATAGTGATGCTGAGCGGGCCTCGTCTCTCAGCCGAGTGAGTTCTTTCAGCGCCGAATATGCCCGCACCACGCCTGCGACAGAATTGCGATCGGTGATGGCAATCGCCGAAAGCCCAAGTTCTGCCGCGCGTGTCACCAGCTCTTCCGGGTGCGAGGCCCCGCGCAAAAAGGTGAAGTTTGAGGTGACGCAAAGCTCTGCATAGGCGGTCACACGAACTCCCCCGCGACTTGCCATCCGGGCGATTGCGGGGTGTGGAACAGCCAAAGCCGTGGGCCTTCCTGCGTTTCCAC
>JBKJTI010000036.1:0-16610 GCA_046590425.1 Cypionkella sp.
TTCTCAGGATGCGCTGCCAGGTGGGCTGTGGTCATGACGCGCTCCTGCATGGGCGTGCATCTAAAGGAATCGGAAAGGATTGTCACTAGCGGTTGCGACAAATTCGCGTGGGCTTTAAGGTTTGTCCGACCTTTATGCAGTGGCTTGGAAATCTTATGAAATTTGACTCAACCGACCGCTATATTGTTGCCGACGATCTGGCGATTGCGGTCAATGCGGCGGTGACCTTGCAGCGGCCTTTGTTGGTGAAGGGTGAGCCTGGGACGGGCAAGACCGAACTCGCGCGGCAGGTGGCGCGTGCATTGGAGATGCCGCTGATTGAGTGGCATGTAAAATCCACAACTAAGGCGCAGCAGGGCCTCTATGAATACGATGCGGTCAGCCGTTTGCGTGACAGCCAGTTGGGCGAAGCGCGGGTGCATGACGTGGCCAACTACATCCGGCGCGGCAAGATGTGGCAAGCGTTCACCGCCACTGCCCGCGTGGTTTTGCTCATTGATGAGATCGACAAGGCCGATATCGAATTTCCCAATGATCTGTTGCAGGAACTCGACCGGATGGAGTTTCACGTCTACGAGACCGGCGAGACGGTGCAGGCGCTGCATCGCCCGGTGGTGATCATCACCTCAAACAATGAGAAAGAACTGCCGGATGCGTTTTTGCGCCGCTGCTTCTTTCACTACATCCGCTTTCCTGACGCGGATGTGCTGGCGGCGATTGTGAAGGTGCATTTCCCCGACATTAAGCCTGCGCTGCTGACCACCGCGCTGACGCAGTTCTTTGAGATCAGGGAGACACCGGGCTTGAAGAAGAAGCCCTCGACTTCAGAAGTGCTGGATTGGCTGAAGCTTCTGCTGGCGGAAGACCTTGCCCCCGAGGATTTGAAGCGCGAGGGCAAGCACAGCCTGCCGAAGCTGCATGGCGCTTTGCTGAAGAATGAGCAGGACGTGCATCTGTTTGAACGACTGGCGTTTATGGCACGCGGTCAACGCTAACGCAGGTCTTCGCATAGCCCAAGCAGCCCCGGACTTGATCCGGGGCCTCGTCTGTGGGTGTAAGCCAGAGGCTTCGGATCAAGTCCGGGGCGGCGGGGTGATTGTGGCAGGCAATATTCACTCTTAGGGACAATCGGGGTTTGGTTTCCGAATTGTGTAGCAAGAATCGAGAATCGGGCGATTCTGCCGTGGTTTAGCCATAGTCTTGCCACAATATGGTAACGTAATGTGATATTTTTGCAATATATTGAAATATATAGCGAGTGGATTGGGGATAATATGGCGTTTCCGCTTCGGCAGCCATCCATAGGTAGTTTCGATGATTTTGTGCGGAATCCTAAAGATTGACATGATCATGCCCGAAAACCGACACTGCAAGCCTGTTGTCTCGCCTTCAGAGTGAGCTTCCTAACTGCAATGAGTTCCAATGACTTACACGTCACCTTCGCACCCAAACCAAGCTGCCCTAAGGGGCGGTATGGCTAGGGGCAAAGGGTCTGCACCGCCGATGATCTGCCACCGGATGGTTGCGACAAGGCTCAACGGTCTGGCCCCTGCGCTGCTGCGGCGCGGGACGGCGATCATTGCAGTCCGGAGGCCCATGACGGAAGGCAGAGGCGCTACGGGACGCGCGTTTTGCTTGCCAAACCGGGCTTCTCATCCCTCCACAAACGTCGGTCTGCTCCGGCGCGCGTGGCTTGGGATGCGGAGTGACGGCGCGGCGGATACGCGAGCTTTGAGCCGGTCAGGCAAGGCTTTGGCGGCGGGTGCGGGGGCATCTGTCGTCAAGGGTCTGACCGGTGTTTTGCGCGCGTCCCGCTGCGCTTCGCCAACTGAGACAGGGCCGCTGCGGCCCTTGAAACCTTGTATGAATGGTCTGCCAACCCATGCGCCTGTTACCCTTGATCGCCGTTATTGGCCTCTCCGCCTGCACATCTGTACAACAGGCGCAGGTCTCGAAAAACTACACTGAAGCCGGGGGCAATGGCCTTGGGCTGCCCGCTTTGCAAAGCTTTGGCGCGGTGGCCACAACAGCGACCGCCCGTCCAAATGCCGAGATTGCGCGCGACTTCCTTGATCTGGAATTCCGCATGGAAAGCGGCCGGGCGATCCCCAATTTCTCGCGCTTTGAAGGGCCGATCACGGTGCGGCTGATGGGCGATGTGCCTGCCACCGCGCCTACCGAAATGTCACGTCTGATCAATCGCTTCCGCACTGAGGCTGGACTGCCGATCAGCTATGCCAAGCCGGGCGCCAATGCCTCGATCACGGTTGAATTCCAGTCGCGCGCGCAGATGGCGCGGGTGGTGCCGATGGCCGCCTGTTTCGTGGTGCCCCGCGTTCAATCTTGGGCGGAATACAAGGCCGAGCGCAATGGTCCGAAGGTGGATTGGACCACGATGACCAAGCGCGAGCATGTCTCGATCTTCGTGCCCTCGGATGCAGCGCCGCAAGAGATCCGCGATTGTCTGAACGAGGAAACTGCGCAGGCGATGGGGCCGCTTAATGACCTTTATCACCTGCCCGATTCGGTGTTCAACGACGACAATTTCAACTCGGTGCTGACCGGGTTTGATATGCTGATGCTGCGGATGCATTACGCGCCCGCTTTGCGCAATGGCATGAACGAGGCCGAGGCGGCCAAGCATGTGCCGGCCCTGCTGGCGCAGATGAATCCGCGCGGTGCGGGCGGTGTAGCGGATATCAAATCCATCGCACCGCGGTCGTGGGTGGCAGCGGTTGAGGGCGCGTTTGGCCCGCGTGGTGGCAATGCGGCGCGGTTGCGCGCGGCTGAGATGATGCGCTCAATCGCGATGGCGCAGGGCTGGCAGGATGGGCGCCTGGCGTTCAGCTATTATGCCGTGGGCCGTTCGCTGGCGAGTACCGATCCGGCGCAGGCGGTGGTGGCTTTGTCAGAAGCCGGGCGGATTTACCGCAGCATTCCGGGCGCGCAGGTGCATGTGGCGCATGTCGATATGCAACTGGCGGCGATTGCGCTGGCGGCAGGGCAGTCGGATCAGGCGATTGCCTTTGCCGACCGCGCCATGCCGGTGGTGAAGCGGGCCGAGAATGCGTCCTTGTTGGCCACGCTGATGCTGATCAAGGCTGAGGCGTTGGAGAACGAAGGCCGCGTCGTTGAAGCGCGGGGCTTGCGTCTCGACAGTCTGGGCTGGGCGCGTTATGGCTTCGGCTCGGAGCGTCAGGTGCGGGCCCGGACGGCAGAGATTGCCAATCTGGGCGCGCGCGGGCATCGGGGATAATTTCGGGGCATCGGTCTTATGCGGCCTGCCTCAGCAAAGGGGCAGGCCGTGATCGTTTTGGCTGGGTTACTGATCGGTGCGGCTTATGGGGCGTTTATTGCCAAACGGCGCGGTGGGCGTGGTTTGGATATGCTGCAGTACGGCGGCGCCTATGCCATCATGCT
This sequence comes from Cypionkella sp., assembly GCA_046590425.1. Taxonomy (GTDB): domain Bacteria; phylum Pseudomonadota; class Alphaproteobacteria; order Rhodobacterales; family Rhodobacteraceae; genus Cypionkella. Next base: position 3,421 of record JBKJTI010000036.1, read on the forward strand.
GGGGCTGATCGGGTTGTTCCTGACGATTTATCTGCACCGGACTTTGGCGGGCTAAGCGATGTTCCTGCCCTTCTTTCAGACGTTGCGGAAAGAAGGCGTGCCGGTGTCTTTGCGCGAGTATCTGGCGTTTCTGGAAGGGCTTGCGGCGGGTCTGGTGACCTATGACGCGGATGGATTCTATCATCTGGGCCGTCTGACCATGGTGAAGGACGAACGCCACATCGACCGCTATGATCGGGCTTTCGCGTATAGTTTCAGTGGTTTGGAGACGATTTCTGAAGCAGAGGTTTTGCAGGCATTGGACCTGCCGGCCCCTTGGCTGGAAAAGCTGGCGGAAAAGCATCTGACTGCGGAGGAGCGCGCGGCGGTTGAGGCTTTGGGTGGCTTCGATAAGCTTATCGAGACGTTGAAGCAGCGTCTGGCCGACCAGAAGGCCCGTCACCAGGGTGGCAACAAATGGATCGGCACGGCGGGGACTTCGCCGTTTGGGGCTTATGGCTATAACCCCGAGGGCGTGCGGATTGGGCAATCGGAAAGCCGTCATCAGCGCGCGGTCAAGGTCTGGGACAAGCGCGAGTTTCGCAATCTGGATGATCAGGTTGAGCTTGGCACCCGCAATATCAAAGTTGCGCTGCGGCGGTTGCGGAAATGGGCGCGCACGGGCGCTGCGGAGGAGTTGGATCTGGACGGCACCATTCGCGCCACGGCTGAACACGGCTGGCTGGATGTGCAGGTGCGGCCAGAGCGGCGAAATGCCGTCAAGGTGCTGATCTTCTTCGATATTGGTGGGTCGATGGACCCTTATGTCAAGGTGATGGAGGAGCTGTTCTCTGCCGCCCGTGCCGAGTTCAAGCATCTGGTGCCGTTCTATTTCCACAACTGCCTTTATGAAGGTGTATGGCGCGACAATGCCCGGCGGTGGGATGCGCAGACCCCGACCGCCGAGGTGCTGCGCACCTATGGCGCGGATTACAAATGTATTTTTGTCGGCGATGCCTCGATGAGCCCTTATGAGATTTTGCATCCCGGTGGCGCGTCAGAGCATTGGAATGCCGAGGCCGGGCAAACATGGCTGCAACGCGCCTGTGATCGCTGGCCAAACCATTTGTGGATCAACCCGGTGCCCGAGGCGCATTGGGGTTATACCCAGTCGATCCGGCTGATCGGGCAAATCTTTGCCGGGCAGATGGTGCCGATGACGTTGGAGGGGATCTCGCGCGGGATCAAGGCGTTGCGCTGATGGCGGATGGCCGCGACAGCACACCGCGGCAAATCAGTTGCCCAGCGCTTGCGATGCTGCTGCCCTGCCCCATATCAAGCGTATGTTAAAGTTCCTCCCGTTTCTGCTGGCGATTGGCTACGGCCTGTTGATGATGCGCTTTTCGGTTTGGCGCACCAAAAAGATGTTGGCCGAGCAAAGCCAGCCGTTGCGCGATCCGGGGCTGCTGGCCTTGGCGCAAAAACTGGCGGTGGCGCTGGAACTGCCGCAGATCAAGGTCAATGTGTATCAGATTGAGGCGGTCAACGGCCTCGCAGCACCCGATGGGCACATTTATCTGACCCAAGGCTTTCTGGATCGCAAGGCCAAGGGCTTGGTGTCGGATGCCGAGTTGGCTTCTGTGATCGCGCACGAATTGGGGCATGTGGCCTTGGGGCATACACGGCGGCGGATGATTGACTTCACCGGGCAAAACGCAGTGTTCGTGATGCTGTCGGCCTTGCTGAACCGGTTTCTGCCGGGGATTGGTGTGTGGATCGCCAACATGATCTCGGGTGCCTTGATGGCGCATATGTCGCGGCGCGATGAGTTTGAGGCCGATGCATATGCGGCGGCTTTGCTGGTGAAGGCGGGGATCGGCGTTGGCCCGCAAGTTTCTCTGTTTCGCAAGCTTTCGGCGCTGACCGGGGCTGCGGGCGCGGGCACTCCGGCTTGGCTTTTGAGCCATCCGAAAACCGATGACCGGATCGCGGCAATCGAGATGTTGGATGCGCGCTGGCGCGAGGCATAGGATGGGTTTTCAACCCAACAAGCCGTGCGGCAAGCAGAAACCAACTTACGCGTCGGCCAAAATCGCCTTGGCCAGCTTCGGCAGTTGCGCACGTTTTAACAGCGATTTTAGTGGGATAGGTTCACCCTTCATCGCTTCGGCGGTGGCGTGGACATGAGCGACCACCTCTGCCACCTCGCGGGGGTGAAACGACCACAGCTGCCAGAGCAAACCATCAGGATTGCGGCGCTCCAGCCCTTCTTCGGCCAGCAGGTGGCGCGGGAAATCCTTGGCGTTAAAGGTGACGATGCAATCGGCGTGGCCCGCGATGGCGATGGCCAACACATGTACGTCGTTGGGGTCAGGCAGCAGAAGGCGGGCTTCGATATTGGGTTGTTCACGCACGCAACCGCGCGGGAAGGCAGCGCGCAGCAAGGTGGCTTCGACCTCTGCCTGCGCCTGCGCTTCGGGGCCAAGTTTGGTCGTGGCGCGAGTCCATTCGCGCAGGATTCGGTCCGACCACAGCGCCTCGTACAGCCCCTTGGCCGCCACGCCCAGCAGGATTTCCCGCAGGACGGTGGGGTATAACACGCAAGCGTCTAGGACGGCTTTCATCTAGTCGAGCCGGAAGAAAAGCGCTTTCAGATAGCCGCTTTCCGCGAGTTGCGGCAGCATCGGATGGTCTGGGCCTGCAAATCCGGTGTGCAGCAACTGACCACGCCGCCCGCCGCGACCGATACCACGGGCGCAGGCGTTGCGGAATGATGCCAGATCCGCAGCATGGCTGCACGAACAAAGCACCAGATAGCCACCGGGGGCGACCAAAGGTGCTGCGAGACGGGCGATACGTTCGTAAGCGCGCAGACCAGCCTCCAGCGCGGGTTTGGCGGGGGCGAAGGCGGGCGGGTCGCAGACCACCAGATCGAATTGGCTGCGGTCTGCGCCCAGCGCTTCCAGCACATCGAAGGCATCGCCCTGGCGGGTGGTGAAGCGGTCGGCAAAACCCGAAGCCTCGGCACCCTTTCCTGCCAGCGCCAAGGCGGGAGCAGAGGCATCCACGGCGAGGACCGAAGCCGCGCCATTGGCCAAAGCCGCAAGACCGAAGCCGCCGACATGGGCGAACATATCCAGCACGCGCGCTTCCTTAGAGAAGCCAGCGGCGAAGGCATGGTTCGGGCGTTGGTCAAAGAACAGCCCGGTTTTCTGGCCTCCGGTCACGTCAGCCAGATAGATAGCCCCGTTCATCGGCACCTGGATCGGCGCGGAAACGCCCCCCGCCAGCACCAGATTTTCCTCATTCAGCCCCTCTAGCCCGCGCGAGCGTCCGGTGGCGTTTTTCACCACGGTTTGAACGCCCGTCACCGCCTGCAAAGCCGCGACCAGCACATCCAGATGCGCCTCGGCCCAAGCGGCGTTGGGCTGGATCACCGCCACATCACCGAAGCGGTCAATGACGATGCCGGGCAGGCCATCGGCCTCGGCATGGACCAAGCGGTAGAACGGTTGGTCATAGAGACGGTCGCGCAAGCTGAAGGCGCGGGTGAGTTTTGCCTCAAACCACGCCTGATCCAGTTCAGCTTCCGGGTTGCGATCCAGCATCCGGGCGATGATTTTGGAATTGGTGTTGACCGTTACCAGCCCCAGATCGCGGCGATCCGCATCGACCAGAATCGCCAAAGCGCCGTGGGCGAGGTTATTGGTCCGCCTGTCCGTCACCAACTCGTCGGCGTAGACCCAGGGGAAGCCGTGGCGCAACGCGCGGGCCTCGGCCTTGGGACGCAGGCGGACGATGGGATAGCGCCGCTGCACGGTTTCGGAACCGGTGTCGGCGGCATCATCGGAGGTATGCGGGGCGGGGGAATGCGGTATGGGAGAGCTCATGCCCCCCCATACTAAGATATTGCGACTGTGAAAAGACCTGCGTTTTCGCGGCGCAAAGGATTATTGAAGGCTAGCCAGCTGTGCCGGGCTGCCATCAAACCGGGTCACCACCGCATCTGCGGGCAGAACGGTGACCGGGGCCGACAATTCGCGCCGGATCACTTCGGTCAGACGGTCCGTCACCACGACCTTTTGCGTGCGGCCGGCTTCTTCTTCGGCAATCGCCCGTGCACCGCCTGCGGCTTTGACATCGGCCACAATCATCCGTGGCCCCTGCACGATGGCCCCGCTGGCAGCATCACGCACTGTCATCAGGAAATGCAACGAATGCACGCCGCCAATGGTGTAGCGGGTTTTCTCGGTCAGGCAGTGAAAGCGCACCACTTCCAGATCAACCACCACGGGTTGGCCGATATGCATGGACGCGGTGCTGCGCGCAGCGGCGGCCTCAAAGATCGCTTTGATCTGTGCATAGCGGTCGCCCGGCAGATCGCCGCGCCAGACGATATCGGCGCTGGGGCGGAAGGTGTTGGCTTCCGATACCTTCAGCGCGCGCGGCACAATGACGTTCACCGCCGTCACGTCATATTCCGCCTGCAGCATCACCGGGCCATGCGGACCAGGAGCTTGCGGCAATCTCGAGGCTTGCGAAAGATCGGTGGAGACTTGGTTTTGCGTCGACATTGAGGTGTTTTGCGCGCAGGCCGACAGGCCCAAGGCCAGCACCAGAATGGAAATCGAAGTCATCTTCATTGCGTTACCCTTTGGTTTGCCCCCCGGCGTTAACCAAATAAAGCCCTGCAAATGTGGCGAGTTTTTGGTGAACTTGTCGCAAAAGCAAGGTATGATGCCGGTGCATTGACGATTTTGGCCTGCACGATTTTGACCTGATTGCATCGGGCCAGTGAAATACGGCCAGTGCCGGCCCCCTGCGGCCAGAATTTGTTCGCGCCTGCAGCAAAACCGGGTTGTTAGCGCTAACAGTATCTGTTACAGCTTAAACACGCCGCTATTGCAGCTTTCTTGCCAAGCCTGAGGTGCCCCATGTCGCTGAACTCCACCATTGACCGCGTGACAGACCGGATCCGCGAGCGCTCGGCGCAGACGCGGGGCGATTATCTCACACGACTGGCGGCAGCGGCAGCGCAGGGTCCGGCGCGCGCGCATCTGTCTTGCGGCAATCAGGCGCATGCCTATGCCGCGATGGGGGCGGATAAGGCGGCGCTGGCTGCGGGGCGGGTGCCGAATATCGGCATCGTGACGGCCTATAATGACATGCTCTCGGCGCATCAGCCCTATGAGGATTACCCCAAACTGATCCGCGAGGCCGCGCGCAAGGCAGGGGCTACGGCACAGGTTGCAGGCGGTGTTCCGGCGATGTGTGACGGTGTAACCCAAGGGCAGGCCGGGATGGAGTTGTCGCTTTTTTCCCGCGATGTGATTGCATTGTCGGCGGGCGTGGCTTTGTCGCACAACACTTTTGATGCGGCACTGTTTCTGGGGGTGTGTGACAAGATCGTTCCGGGTCTGGTGATGGCGGCGGCGGCGTTCGGCCATATTCCGGCGGTGTTCGTGCCTGCGGGGCCGATGACGAGCGGTTTGCCGAATGACGAGAAATCCAAGGTGCGCAATGCCTTCGCCACCGGCGCTGTGGGGCGTGATGAGTTGATGGCGGCCGAAATGGCCAGCTACCACGGCCCTGGCACCTGCACCTTCTATGGCACTGCCAATACCAATCAGATGCTGATGGAGTTCATGGGGCTGCACCTGCCGGGCGCGTCTTTTGTCAACCCGAACACGCCGCTGCGCGAGGCTTTGACCAGCTATGCCGTCGAGCGTGCGGTTGCGATCACCGCTTTGGGCAATGATTTCCGCCCGGCTGGCGAGGTGTTGGACGAGCGCGCCTATGTCAACGGACTGGTCGGATTGATGGCGACGGGTGGGTCGACCAACCTTGTGCTGCACCTGCCTGCGATGGCGCGGGCTTCGGGCGTGCTGCTCGATCTGGCGGATTTTGATGAGATCAGCCAAGCGGTGCCGCTGATGGCCAAGGTCTATCCAAATGGTCTGGCGGATGTGAACCATTTCCACGCAGCGGGCGGTTTGGGGTATATGATCGGGCAATTGCTGGATCACGGCCTGCTGCATGGCGATGCCAAGACGGTGGCGGGTGAAGGTCTGCGGCATTACCGTACCGAGCCGAAGCTGCTCGAGGGGCGGCTGACATGGACGCCGGGGTCAAACCACACGCTGAACGACAAAATCCTGCGGCCTGCCTCTGATCCGTTCCAGCCAACGGGCGGCTTGCGGCAGTTGTCGGGCAACCTTGGCCGCGGTGTGATCAAAGTGTCGGCGGTTGCCCCCGAACGGCATATTGTTGAGGCACCCTGCCGGATTTTCCATGATCAGAACGATGTAAAAGCCGCGTTCAAGGCAGGCGAATTCACCTCTGACACCATTGTCGTCGTGCGCTTCCAAGGCCCGCAAGCCAATGGGATGCCGGAATTGCACTCGCTGACGCCGATGCTCTCGGTTTGTCAGGATCGCGGGTTGAAGATGGCTTTGGTGACGGACGGCCGGATGTCGGGGGCATCGGGCCGGGTGCCTGCGGCGATCCATGTCTCGCCCGAGGCAGCCAAGGGTGGCCCGCTTGCGCGCCTTCGGGATGGAGATATTGTGCGGCTGGATGCGGTGGCGGGCACGCTTTCGGTGCTGGCCGCTGATTTTGATACCCGCGAACCTGTCACTGCTGACCTTTCCGCCAACCGCCATGGCATGGGCCGAGAACTGTTCGAGGCATTCCGCCGCAACGTTGGCACTTCGGAAACTGGCGCGGCTGTGGTGATCTGAGTTTTCGCCTCCGGCGGGAGTATTTAGGAAAGAGCAAGGGGCATCCTCTGTGCTCAAATATCCCCGCCGGAGCTCTTACCTTGCAACCTGCCCCGCACGATGGGGATGGAGACCACGATGAACCCAACCGAACAATCCCGCTTAGCGTCGGAAATCTGCCGCCTTGCCCCGGTGGTCCCGGTCTTGGTGCTCGACGATCTGGCGCATGCCAAACCCCTCGCCGAAGCTTTGGTGAAGGGCGGGCTGCCTGCGCTGGAGGTCACGCTGCGCACCGCTTGTGCGCTGGATGCGATCCGCGCGATGGCCGAAGTGCCGGGCGGCGTGGTGGGTGCCGGCACTTTGCTGACGCCCGCGGATGTGAAGGCGGCAAAGGCCGCGGGCGCGAAATTCGGCGTCTCGCCGGGGGCGACCGAACGGCTGTTGGACGCCTGTGCGGAATACGGATTGCCGCTGTTGCCGGGGGCAGCCACGGCGTCCGAGATCATGGCGCTGCTGGAACTGGGCTATACGGTGCAAAAGTTCTTCCCGGCTGAACAGGCCGGGGGCGCGGCTTATCTGAAATCCATCGGATCGCCGATCCCGCAGGTGTCGTTCTGTCCGACCGGGGGGATAAGCCTGAAAAACGCGCGCGACTACCTGAGCTTGAAGAACATCCTGTGTGTTGGCGGCTCGTGGGTGGCGCCGAAAGAGGCGATGGCCAAAGGCGATTGGGCGGCGATCACCAAGCTGGCGACAGAGGCTGTGCTGCTGCGCTAAACGCCAAGGCGCGGTTGCCTGAGCCTATGGGCCAAGGCCTAAGGATTAGATGGAAACCGCGCCGCACGCCCGCCCCGGCGTTTGGGATGTTCGGGCGCGGTCAAAGCTTCGGTCAGCACCTTCGTCATCGGGTGGTCAGGATTGGGGATGCCGTAATGCGCGAGCAATGCGCGGATGCAATCGGGGGTGTTGACCACCGCAGGCAGGCTCAAGACCCAGTCGATGAAGATCGAGCCACACTCACCATAGCTGATGCCCTCGATGTTGTAGCTTTCGCGCACCAGCCCTTTCGGGTCTGCCTCTGATAGATCCACCGCGCGTCTCCCCATGCGTCACCCGTTCAGATGGGCCGAAATCACCTGCTCTGCAAGTGCGGCCTTGCGCGCCAGCCGTTCTGTCAATGCCTTGGAACCAGTCTCGGTTTCAACCGCCCCAACCTCGCGCAACAAAAACGCCCGCCCGCCAAGACCCAGGCTGTCCGGGTCAAGCGGCTTGTCAGACAGAAGTTTGCTTGCCGCCTGCATTTGCCAGCACAGCCTATAGGCATCGAGCAGCGCCGACTGGTCCGAAACCGACAGTTTAGCCTGCGTTCCATCCGTGATCTGGCCGCCCGCCGCGATTTGGCGTTCCACCCCGCGCGCGGGGCTGGCGGCTTGCAGGGCGACGGTTTGCGCCAGCAGTTCAATGTCCATCATCCGACCGGGGCCGAATTTGGCATCCCAGCCACCCGCCCCCGGTTTCGCTTCGGCCAGACGCGCGCGCATATCGGCCACGTCTTTGAGCACCGCTGGCCCCTGCCCCTTTGCGGCGATCGTTTGGCGGCGGAACGCTTCCACTTCGGCAGCAAGCGTGGGTTCTCCCGCCAGCACCCGCGCACGGGTCAGGGCGAGGTGTTCCCATGTCCATGCCTCATGCGTCTGGTAGTTGCGGAAGCTTTCGATTGAGGTCGCCACCGGCCCCTGCCGCCCGGAGGGCCGCAGCCGCACATCGACCTCGTAGAGCCGCCCCTCCGACATTTGCGCCGAGAGGGCTGTGACCATGGCTTGCGTCAGGCGGGCGTAGTAAGGGCGCGCGGCCAAGGGGCGCTTGCCGTCGGAATTCTCCACCCCTGCGGCGTCATAGATCATGATCAGATCAAGGTCAGAGCCTGCGTTCAGGCGCCCAGCGCCGAGGCTGCCCATGCCGAGCACTACAGCGCCGCGCCCTGGAGCGGTCCCGTGCTTCGCCGCAAAATCTGTACAAACCACGGGCCAAAGGGCGGCAATCACGGCTTCGGCGAGGTCAGCGTATTGCTTGCCCGCCTCAAAGCCATCTATCAGCCCGCGCAAGTGATGGACGCCGGTGCGGAAGTGCCATTCCTTCATCCAGCGCCTTGCGGCGTCGAGTTTGCGCTCGTAATCGGGGATATCGTCGAGGCGTTTGCCAAGCTCGGCGGACAGCGCCGGGGTGCCCGGCCAAGCGGCGAAGAACGACCCGCCAATCACCGCATCCAAAACGGAAGCGTTGCGCGACAGGTAGCGGGCGAGTGCGGGGGCTGTGCCTGCGATGTCGACAATCAGATCGACCAGTTGCGGATTGGCTTCGAACAGCGAAAAGATCTGCACACCCGAGGGAAGGCCGGCAAGGAAGCCATCCAGCGCTACCAAGGCCTCATCGGGGTTGGCGGCGCGGGTCAGGCGTTTCAGCAAGACCGGGCGCAGGCGCAGAAAGATGGCTGCCGCGCGGTCAGAGCGCAGGGCGGGATAGCTGCTCCAGCCTTTGACGATTGTGGCAGCGTGATCGGACAACTCTGGGCCGGATTCCACCGCGCTGGGGGCGAAGAAACCTTCGGTCAGGCGTTCGGTTCTGGCCAAGCGGTCGAGCAGACCAGCGCGGAAATCCGCCTCATCCTGTCCACAAAAAGCGGCAATGCGGGCGATGCCTTCGGGCGTGGTCGGCAGGTTGTGGGTCTGCTCGTCGTTAACCATCTGGATGCGGTGTTCTAGGTCGCGGTGCTGGGTGTAAAGCTGCGACAGATCGTCTGCCACCTCGCGCGGCAGCCAGTCTTTCGCAGCCAGTGCCGCCAGCCCACCCAATGTGGTGCGGTCGCGCAAGGCCAGATCGCGCCCCCCGGCGATCAGTTGGCGGGTTTGGGTGAAGAATTCGATCTCGCGGATACCGCCTTGGCCCAGCTTCATATTGTGGCCTTCGACCGTCACCGCCCCGTTCAGGCCGCGATGCTCGCGGATGCGCAGGCGCATGTCGTGGGCGTCCTGGATCGCGGCGAAATCGAGATGCTTGCGCCAGACAAATGGCGTCAGGACCTTCAGAAAACGATTGCCCGCCGCGATATCGCCACCACAGGGGCGGGCTTTGATATAGGCGGCGCGCTCCCATGTGCGGCCTTGGGCCTCATAATAGGCCTCGGCTGCGGCCATCGACAGACACACTGGCATCACCGAAGCATCCGGGCGCAGGCGCAGATCGGTGCGAAAGACATAGCCTTCGGCGGTGATATCCGACAGCATTACGGCCATCTTTCGGGTGACACGGATGAAGGCCGCACGGGCGTCTTGCCAATCTTCACCATAGCGGTCCTGATCGAACAGGCAGATCAGGTCGATGTCGGAGGAGTAGTTCAACTCCCCCGCGCCCATCTTGCCCATCGCAAGGCTGACCATGCCGCCCGCCGTTTCGGCATCATCAGGGGTGGCACCGGGCAGTTTGCCGCGACGGATTTCCTCGGCCACCAAGCGCTGCATCGCCAGATCAACGGCGCGGTCGGCGAGGTCTGTCAAAGCGCCTGCCACCTGCATCAGCGACCACACGCCGCCCAGATCGGCCAAAGCCGTCAGCAATGCGGCGCGACGTTTGGCTTGGCGCAGCGCGGTTGGCAGTTGGTCGAGCGCCACATCATTCAGCGCCACCAACACCGCGTTCAAGGCGGTTTCTGGTGACAAAGTGAGGGCGACACGCAGCCATTGCGCCTCGCGCAGCATCAGGGCCTTCAAGTAAGGGCTACACCCGGCGGTATTGGCCAAAAGGCCGCGCAGATCGGGCGCGAGATCGGCGAAACTGGTGGCAATATCGGCGGCCTGATCGCGGTCATAGGCGATGGGCTGGCGGGTGAGACGGGCTGCGAAATTCTGGCTCATGCCCCAATTTGCTGCGGGTTGCGGGCGGGGTCAACGGGCAGACTTGCTCTGTACCGTTGTTGCGCAAAGCAGGCCTGCGCCGCCCCGGACTTGATCCGGGGCCTCGAAGTTGCGGGTCGCGAGATGAAAGGAGGCCCCAGATCAAGTCCGGGGCGGCTTGGAAAGGGTTTCGGCGGGATTTTGCGCGTTTTGGCATTTTGCGTCTCGCCTATGTAAATATCTTTTACATTCCCCTTGAAAGTATGGCCAACACAGCGCATCTTGGCTCATGTGAAAGACATTCACATACACATTCAACCGGGAGTCCGCCGATGAATACCAGTTCGACCACCGCCCCTTCCTCCGGCGGAATCTTCTCTTACCTGCGCCGCGCCGAGGCATGGCTGGATGATCGGGGCAGATTTGCCTGGATCGCCGCCATGGTGCTTGGTTTCATCTTCATCTGGCCGGTTGGCCTTGCCCTGCTGGGCTATATGATCTGGAGCAAACGTATGTTCAGCCGTTCGTCCTGCGCGGAGCGCCGCGCCCGTCACTTTGAACGTCACGCGCACCATTGGGGTGGCCACTCGGCGATGCGCCCCTCGGGCAACGCCGCCTTCGATGCCTACAAGACCGACATGCTGCGCCGTCTGGAAGACGAGCAGACCGCGTTCGAGTCTTTCCTGCAACGTCTGCGCGAAGCCAAGGACAAGTCGGAATTCGACAGCTTCATGGAAGACCGCGCCCGTGCTGCCTCGGCCCCTGCCGCACCTACCGACGTGGCACGCCCCGGCGAATACTGATCCATTGGTCATCGTTTGACCCCAAAGCCCCCCGGTTTGCGCCGGGGGGCTTTTGTTTGCACAAGCTTTGCAACCCGGCGGCCGCGCACCGCATGGCGGTTCGGATTGCGCTTGGCGACGGCGGTTGGCCTTGCTAGTGTGTCTCATCCCTAACCTGTAGCCCGAGATAATGCGCCACACCCTTCCGATTGCGCCCCAATTCTATGTGACGGCTCCGCAGCCCTGCCCTTACCTTGAGGGGCGGATGGAGCGGAAATTGTTCACGGCGTTACAGGGCGATCAGGCGCAACGGTTGAACGACTCGCTGTCGAAGCAGGGCTTCCGGCGCTCGCAGAATGTGCTGTATCGGCCGTCTTGTGCGGAGTGTTCGGCCTGTTTGTCGGCTCGGATCCGGGTGGCCGATTTCAAACCCAGCCGCACTCAGCGCAAGATCCTGAAGAATGCCGCCCATCTGCGCCGCAATGCGACCAGCCCTTGGGCGACCGAGGATCAGTTCAGCCTGTTCCGGCGTTACTTGGATGCCCGCCACGCCGATGGCGGCATGGCCGATATGGATGTGTTCGAATTCGCCGCGATGATCGAGGAAACCCCGATCAAAAGCCGTGTGATCGAATATACCCGTGCGGCGGGTCCGGGCGAGCGCGGGCGGCCCCTCGCCTGCGTCGCGCTGACCGATGTGTTCGATGACGGGCTGTCGATGGTCTACAGCTTTTATGACCCGGATATGATTGATCTGTCTTTGGGCACCTTCGCCATTCTGGACCATATCGCCATCGCGCGCGAAGCTGGCCTGCCCTATGTCTACTTGGGCTATTGGGTGCCGGGCAGCCGCAAGATGGGATACAAAGCGGGCTTCAACGCGCTGGAGATTTTCAAGCACGGCGCTTGGCAGGATATTGGCGACCCCGCCGATCATCGCGCCGAGTTGCACCCGTTGTCGGTCGATCCGATTGCCGAGCAAGTCGCCCGCATCACCCTGCCCGAAGCCCGCAGCGTGCCCCGGGAATGATTGGCGCGCTGGCGCTGGTGGTGCCTGATTATGATCAGGCGATCCGGTTCTTCTGCGATGGCTTGGGATTCAGGCTGACCGCTGACATTGATCAGGGCCACAAGCGCTGGGTGACGGTGCAGCCTGCGGCGGGTGGGGTGCAGCTTGTGCTGGCGCAGGCGACCGGGGCACGGCAATGCGCGGCGGTGGGGGATCAGGCGGGGGGGCGGGTTTGGCTGTTCCTGCACAGCGATGATTTCGCCCGCGATGCGGCCCGGATTGTCGCGGCTGGGGGCGTGTTTGAGGAAGCCCCGCGTGTCGAGGACTATGGCACGGTGGCGATCTGGCGCGATCTATGGGGCAATCGCTGGGATCTGCTGCAACCCGTTTGAGGCTGTCCACGCGTGGACAGATTTTGGTGCGAGCATAATCAACGCCTTGCATGCTCCGATTCAGGCTTTGTTAATATTTGGGCGACCTGAAAAGCGGACCACGATTTTTCTGCTAAAAATCGGCTTCATGGCGCAGGTAGCGCCGACTCAAGGCGAGAGCGGGTAGCGCGAAAGGCAAAAGTTGCGAAAATTACCCGAAAGATCACAAATTCGCAATTAAAGTTCAAAAAACGTACCTCTGGCGACATATTTCTTGTCGATTTGCAGTTGACGCCCCTGCCCTGCCGCCCTAGTTTCCCCAACGAAGCTCAAGGGGTCTGCAATGCTTAGCATTCTAGTCGTCGTAAGGATAAAGCGCATGGGCCGGTAACGGTTTGACCATCAGGTTTCCCATGCGCCCCCGAGAACCCTCCGGGGGC
>JBKJTI010000281.1:0-3450 GCA_046590425.1 Cypionkella sp.
ATCAGGCCGTTCTGCTGCGGCGTGCCGGGGTCGATATAATGCCAGGCGACGCCGGTATCGCCTGCCCATTTGAGGATCGCGGTGCTGGTGAACTCAGTGCCATTATCGCTGACGATATGGGGAGCATATTTGCCGCTTACGCAATTCAGGGCTTTTGATAATGCCAAGGCCCAGCGCGCAAAATGCCACCCCTCGCATGTTAGGAAATGTTAAGGTTGCGGCGCTGGTTTCTGAGGCCAATGACCCTGAGATTACCCTGAGGTTTCGCGGAAAATGCGGGTTTTTCAGGCGCGCCGCGCGCGGGGTGGGGTGATAGGCACGCCTATAATGTCTGGCCGATCTAATCCGCCACGTCAGCCCGCCGTCACCTAGCCAACGCATACAGGCTGCTTTGTAGAGGCCCAGAGACGGCGCTGGGCGATGGTTAAGATCTCGGCGCTGGGTAACAGCGGAGAATAACAGAATGCGCTAGGAGGCGCGTCTGAGGGCCTCTCTGCAATAAAAATTGGGGTGAAAAGAGAACACGCGCTAGACTCACAAGGCTGTGATGCTGTAAAAGCAAAAAGACGCCCGTTGCTGCGGACGTCTTTTCTAACTTTCGTTCAACTGCGCGGTAACGCAGACTCCCTGAACTTGATGTCACCTCTACCAAAATGGCAGAATCCGTCAAGGCATTAGTTACCGCGCCCAACCCCTTAGAAAGGGCGCAATATGGCTAACATCGGCCCCGTCTCTGACGGAAAGCTCGCACAAGTAAATTCGATAATCGGCGCTGTTGCAGATGAATTTTCCCTTCGAGGAAAGAAGATTCGTGTGGATGCTGACGGGTTCGTCAGCTTGAACGACATTCATCGTGCAGCGGGGTTTAGGGCTAATAATCGGCCTGTTGATTGGCAACGACTCGATTCAACAAAGTCTTTGATCCTTGCCACCTACAATCGAATAGTGGGAAAATCCCACCAATCGAAATTCCGCACGTCTGACGTCTACAAAGCACAGTCAGGGGCAAATGGCGGGACCTGGGCGCACCCGATCTTAGCCGCTTCTTACGCTGGATATCTCAAGCCAGAGCTTGAAGTGGAGATGCGCGAAGTTTGGCTGCGCTTTAAGGCGGCAGACCCGACGCTTGCCGACGAAGTTCTACAAAGAGCAACCGACGAAGGCAATGAATGGGCTGCTACCCGCGCTTTGGGCCGCGCCAAACGCAACCAATTCACCGAAACGCTCAAGGGCCATGACGTTAGCGGGCCGGGATATGGCATCTGCACAAACGCTGTTTACAAAGAGGTTCTCGGCGGAACTAAGAAGGCTGTTTTGATCGCGCGCGGCTTGCCAGAAGCGGCAAACTTGCGTGACAAAATGTCGAAGGACGAACTCGTTTATGTGATGATGGCAGAAACTCTTGCCCGCGAGCGGATCGAAGATGAAAATCCGCGCGGCAACACCCCTTGCGAGCGTGCCACACAGCGTTCAGCTTCGTTTGTGCGACAAGCGATAGAATTGGATCGGAAAGACAGGCAGCGCCCCTTGGCCATGTGAGAGCCTCGTGGACTGGCCCTCTAGTGGACTGGCCCTCTATTGGTCAGCCGTGACATGGAAGGGTTTATACTGAGAAAAGAACAAGGGGGCGGACTAGCCACCCCCTTGCATCTGTGTCCCTTGCGGGAAGCGGTCACGGTTGCCCGCGCCGTATGTGTCCTGAATATTGGGTCATAGGAGTTGAAAGTCAACTAATGCCCAGCGCGCGGCGTGGGAATAGTTTGATGGGCAAGGGTCAAGATGGCGTGAAAGTCTGCCTCCGAGATACGAGGGATTACCCTATCTGGTGGAACTAAGCGACTGACAGCAATGGTCATTATATGACTGCAAACCGCCCATGCAATTTTCTCACCGGGGAGCGGCGAAGGGAAAGCATGTGCCCAAGGATTGTCGGGCTGGGCCTTGGAGGATAGCGGAATGACAAGCGCGCATCCGTAAAGGGTGGCATTGGTGGAGAGAATCACTACGGGGCGGCGCTTCCAGAATTCGGGAAGCTGGGCATCTTTCGGCAACTCGCACCAATAAACCTGCCTTGGCTTCGGGGCAGCCTTTACCTTTGGTGGAACTCTCGGAGGCAGCGCTTCTTCAGTCATTCCGCCGCCTTCACCGCAACCCCCGGCCCGACCGCCACCTGCCCAGCCTCTAAAAACTGGATGCCTTGGGCTTCTAGGGTGAGCCGCACAAGCTGCACTGTGGAGGCTTTGCCTTCGCCCTTGTCCAGTTTGTTGAGTGTATTTCTGTGCAGCCCAGTCTTTTCCGCAACCTCTGGATTGCTCACGCCGAGCGCAGCTTTTGCCATTTTGAATTGTTCCGGCGTCATTGCATCCCCGCAAAAATGTGCTGATAGCACTTTAAGAGTGTTGACAGCATGTGCTGATACACCTATTTATATGCTATCAGCACACAAAGGGAAGCCGCCATGTTCAACAAATCGGAAATCATGCGCCGCGCTTGGGTATCCTTTCGCGAGGTCTCGAGGATCAGCAGAATGGAGAGGTTTTGCAGACCGCGACTGACGAGCTCCCGGTTCATTCGCTGACCGATAGCTCGCATAGGATCTTCTGTAGTCAGGATGAACTTTTCGAATGCCGCAGAGAAGTTCAGCGTTACTGCGCGGCCACCGTTTCCGGCTGCAAACCTGATCATTTCTCGGTGGCGTTCGCCGACTGTCAGATCCCTCCAACGCTTCATAACAGGAGAGTGGGTAGGGCTGATCGTGACTGACTTACGACGCGCTTTGTGCTTGGTCATGACGTTCTTCCTTCTGTGTGATTGGGGTGTTGATGGTCTGAAAAGGTTGCAACTGGACATCGTCAGGCGTGCGTCCGCATTTCCCCTTGCAAACAAGGGGATTTCGAAGATTTCGGCCTTAAGAATTTTGGACATTATTGCCGGGCACGCGGGCAGGGTTTTACCTGCCTGCGTCTGCTGTGTTCTTCGGTGTGATGTAGTCACCCGAGCGCCCGTCAGTCTCCGCCGCTAGGCGGGTGTGATCGTGGCGTTTCGGGACATCTAGGCGCTTGCGGGTGATGACTCTGTGAGATCGAGCCCAATCAAGTGCTTCACGGCCCGGGCCACAAATTCCGGCTCAGGTGCATTCAAAGCGCGCGCCATCGCCCGCAGCGCAACAACGTCAATTTCGACCGATCCGCCTTTGCGCAGCGCTTCAACCCACTGAGCAGTTCGCTGCGTCACATCCGCCAAAGCGTTTGCGTCGACTCGCAGGACGGTCATTGCGCGTTGCAGGGCGGTGTCGAAGCTCAGATCGGGGTTGGCGAAGATCTCGGTGGCGATGCTTGCGATATCGCGTGTTTCAGCGTTGCGGTTCGCGGTAAAGCCACGCCGCCGTGATAGCCAGCTAAGCGCGTCCTTCGGGTTCAGGGTCAGCGCTTTATCGTCATCGCGTCGGGT
>JBKJTI010000318.1:0-34824 GCA_046590425.1 Cypionkella sp.
TTGTGCCTTGCCCCGCTTCCCGCCACTTTGCCACTCAATACGCTGATTTGGAAGTGCAGGGAGGCCTTCATGCCCGCAACACGCTTAAACGTTGTCGTGACGCGACGATTGCCGCAATCCGTCGAAACCCGGATGAAGGAACTGTTCGATGTCGAGTTGCGCGACCCCGACACTGCGATGAGCCGCGATGAGTTGGCCGCCGCAATGCGCCGCTGCGATGTGCTGGTGCCAACGATCACCGATCAGATTGATGCTGGCCTGATCGCGCAGGCCGGGGATAAACTGAAACTGATCGCCAACTACGGCTCGGGCGTCGATCATATTGATGTCGCCACCGCCCGCCAACGCGGGATTTTGGTCAGCAACACCCCCGGCACCGTCACCGATGATACCGCTGATATGACGCTTGCGCTGATGCTGTCGGTCACCCGTCGCATCCCCGAAGGTCTGGCCGAAATGCAGGCGGGAAAATGGCAAGGCTGGTCGCCGATGGCGCATCTGGGTGGCCGGATGGGCGGTCGCCGTTTGGGCATTCTTGGCATGGGCCGCATCGGCCAGGCCGTCGCCCGTCGCGCCCGCGCCTTTGGTATGCAGGTGCATTACCACAACCGCAAACGTGTGCGCCCCGAGGTGGAATCCGATCTGGAGGCGACCTATTGGGAAAGCCTTGATCAGATGATCGCGCGGATGGACATCATCTCTGTGAACTGCCCGCACACGCCCTCGACCTTTCATCTGCTGAACGCACGACGGCTGAAACTGCTGAAACCAACGGCGGTGATCATCAACACCTCACGCGGCGAAGTGATTGATGAAAACGCCCTCGCACGCGGTCTGAAAACGGGCGAGATCGGCGGCGCGGGGCTGGACGTCTACGAGCATGGCACCGAGATCAACCCAACCCTGCGCAGCCTGCCCAATGTCGTGCTGCTGCCCCACATGGGCTCCGCCACCGTCGAGGGCCGCATCGAGATGGGCGAGAAGGTCATCATCAACATCAAAACCTTCGCCGACGGCCACCGCCCGCCGGATCAAGTGGTTCCGGGGATGCTGTAGGTCGCCCGCTTGCGCCACCTGCATTTTCGCCAAACGGTGAGCGCTCCGCGGGGAGTATTTAGGCCAAGATGAAATCGCAAGCGCCTTTGCAACTTCACATTGGCTCAAATACTCCCGCCGGAGGCTTCGACACACTGGCTTCTCCAGGCGCGGCAGAATATGCGCTTGGGGATCGCCTTTGCTTTATTCGCCCAATCTCTTTTCTTACATCCGGGTTGAAATAGGTTTCTCGAAACCTTACCTAGCGCGCAATAATAACAACTCGAACCGGGACACTCATGGAAATTTTCACATATGAGGGCTTTGTGGCCCTGATGCAGGTCATAGGTATTGACCTTGTGTTGGCAGGCGACAACGCCATCGTCATCGGTCTTGCCGCCGCTGGCCTGCCAAAAGAGCAACGCAACAAAGCCATTCTGGTCGGCATCATTGCCGCCACCGTGATGCGGATCGGCTTTGCGCTGGTCACCACCCAGCTGCTTGCCATCGTCGGTCTGCTGCTCGCCGGGGGCCTGCTGTTGCTCTGGGTCTGCTGGAAGATGTGGAAAGAACTGCGCCACGACCATGGTGCCGACGACCGTGCGGAAGAGGCTTTGACCGACAGCGACATCAATGCTGACGGCAGCGTGGCTTCCGGTGCGCCCACCAAGACCTTCGCGCAAGCCGCTTGGCAGATCGTGATCGCTGACATTTCAATGAGCCTTGATAACGTATTGGCCGTGGCCGGTGCCGCCAAAGATCACCCGACGGTGTTGGTGATCGGTCTGGCTCTTTCGATTGCCATGATGGGCCTTGCTGCCACCTTTATCGCCCGCCTGCTGAACAAGCACCGCTGGATTGCCTATGTCGGCCTTGCGATCATCGTCTATGTCGCCTTGAAGATGATGTGGGAAGGTTGGCATGAAGTGCAGCCCTTCGTGGTTGCTCACTTAGGCTAAACCATCTGGCATCTGCCACAAAAGCTGCCCCCGGTTTGGGGCGGCTTTTTGCTGTCGCGGGGTGAAGTGTTAAAAGACCCTTAACGGAGATAGGTCAACTATTTGATAGATATAGGTAAAAATTGGTCCCGAGTTGGGCCCGCCCTAAAATCTGCTCGGCAGATACGGCGTCAAATCCAACTCCGGCGGCCTTCCCGCTATCAGCGCCGCCACCAACCTTGCCGTGATCGGGGCCAAAGTCAGCCCGATATGCCCGTGCCCATAAGCATGGATAATCTCAAGGCCAGCGTGCGATGGCCCGATCACCGGCACCGAATCCGGCATCGAGGGCCGGAATCCCATCCACTCCCGATCAGGCGCGCCGAGGTCTGGAAAGATAGCCCGAGCCCCCTCAACCAGCTTCTTGATCCGGTGCTCTGATGGCGGCGCCGTCAGCCCCCCCAACTCCACCGTCCCCGCCACCCCCAGCCCCCCCGTCATCGGACACAGATAAAACCCGCGTGAAGTAGGGCAGGCAGGTCGGGTCAGCCGGGGTGAGGCCATATCCCACTCCACATGATACCCCCGCTCGGTATCCAGCGGCACCTTGTCCCCCGCCTGCAACGCCAACCCTTTGGAATGCGCCCCTGCCGCGATGATCACCCGCCGCGCCCGCAACCGCAGCGCTGGCCCCTCAACCACAATCCCGTCAAACTGCCGCGAGATCGTCCGCGCCTCGGCCTGCACGAAACCAGCCTGCTTGAAAACATGGGCCGCAAGGGTCTGCACCATCAGCCCTGGATCAGACAGAAACATTGCCTTAGGAAAGAAAGCCGCACCACCTTCAAGGCTAGGTATGCCCGGCTCCATCCCCGCCAGCACATCAGGCGAGATCAACTCCACCGTGATGCCTTGGGTGCGCCGGAATGCCATATCCGCCTCGGCGGCTTTGAACGCGGCTTGCGTCTCGTAGAGATACAAACATCCCTTGTGCTGCAAGATCGCCGCGCCCCCAATCCGGTCTGCCAACCCCAACCAACTCGGGCAGGCATCCGCCACCAGCGCCGCAATCGCCGCCGCATTGCGCCGGGTGGCACCGGGCAAGGACTGCACCGCGAACCGCGCGAGCCACGGCATAAGCGCGGGCAGGGCGGCGCGGCGGATCGCGAGGGGGGAGTTTTTGTTCAGCAGCAGAGAGGGCAGATTGCGCAGCACATCCGGGCTGCCGACTGGCATCACCGCATAATCGGCGATGGTGCCCGCGTTGCCATAGCTGGCGCCCATGCCGGGTTGGCCGGGATCAACCAGCACCACCTCGCGCCCCTCCGCCGTCAAAGCTTCGGCAATCGCAAGGCCGACGACCCCCGCGCCAAGGATCGCGATATCAGTCGTGACGTGCTGGGTCATGCTGGGTCCGTAAGTAAAGGCGGCGGTTTTTGCGGTTTACAGGCCGAAACCGCCGCTTTTCAAGTTACATGCAGGCCCCGAACAGCGCGCGAGTGTTTTCCTGCGTCATCGCCACCGGGTTACCACCGCAAGACGGGTCCTCCAGCGCCATTTCGGTCAGCATGTCGAGATCCTCGCGCTTGACGCCCATCGCGGTGAGGTTCGCCGGGATGTTGAGTTCAGTCCGCAAAGCCATCACAGCGGCGCGGAAGCCATCGAATCCGCCCTTGATGCCGAGGTAAGCGGCGGCTTTTTCGATGCGGTCCTCAATGGCCGCGCGGTTCATGTCCAGCACCATCGGCATTACCACGGCGTTGGTGGTGCC
This sequence comes from Cypionkella sp., assembly GCA_046590425.1. Taxonomy (GTDB): domain Bacteria; phylum Pseudomonadota; class Alphaproteobacteria; order Rhodobacterales; family Rhodobacteraceae; genus Cypionkella. The sequence continues at coordinate 3,745 of JBKJTI010000318.1, forward strand.
GTGATGGGTGCCGTAAACCGCGCCGACTGGATGGCTGAGCGAGTGGATCGCCCCCAGACCCTTCTGGAACGCCACCGCCCCCATTGCCGCCGCCGACATCATATGGGCGCGGGCGTCAAGGTCGTTCGGGTTGGCGTAGACCCTCGGCAGGTTTTCAAACACCAACCGCATGCCTTCCAGCGCGATGCCTTGGCTCATTGGGTGGTAGAAGGGCGAAGAATAGGCTTCAAGGCAATGCGCAAGTGCGTCCATGCCAGTGCCTGCGGTGATGAATTTCGGCATGCCGACCGAGAGGGCGGGGTCGCAGATCACCACCACGGGCAGCAATTTGGGGTGGAAGATTATCTTTTTCTTGTGGGTCACAGAATTGGTCAGAACGCCCGCGCGACCCACCTCCGAACCTGTGCCTGCCGTGGTCGGAACCGCGATGATCGGGGCGATTTTGCTGGCATCGGCGCGGGTGAACCAGTCGTCGATATCCTCCAGTTCCCACACCGAAAGGTCTTTGCGCTGATGCGCCATCAGGGCGATCATCTTGCCCAGATCAAGCGCCGAACCGCCACCAAAGCAGATCACCCCGTCATGACCGCCTGCGAGGTAAACCGCGATACCATCGGCCATGTTGGTTTCATTTGGGTTCGGATCGACTTCCGAGAACACCGCTGTGCCAAGGCCATGCGCCTTCAGAACGGCCACGGCTTCGGCGGTGATTGGCAGGCTGGCCAAGGCCTTATCGGTGACCAACAGCGGTTTCTTCACCCCGGCGCTCGCGCAATGTTCGGCCAGCTCGCTGATGCGGCCAACGCCGAATTTGATCGCGGTGGGGTAGGACCAGTTCCGGTTGGGAACGTTGTGGGTCATGGCTTAGACTTTCTTCAGATGGTAGGATTTCGGGCGGGTGACGGAGAGGAAACCCAAATATGACAGGCTGCCGCCGCGTCCGGTGTCTTTGCAGCCGGTCCAGCATAGCGCGGGGTCGAGATAGTCGGCGCGGTTCATGAAGATGGTGCCAGTTTCGATCTGCGCACCGAGTGCGGCGGCGGTGTCGTAATCCTCGGTCCAGATGCTGGCGGTCAGACCATAGGGGCTGTCATTCATCAGTTTCAGCGCCTCGGCATCGTCCTTGACCTTCATGATGCCGACGACCGGGCCGAAAGATTCCTCCATCATCACCCGCATCGAATGATCCACGTTTACCAGCACTTGCGGGGCAAGATAGGCGCCGCCGTCATCTGCGGGGAACAGGGCGGGGTCGATCAGGGCCTTGGCGCCTGCGGCCACGGCCTCGGCAATCTGACCACGCACGACGGCAGCGAAGCGTTTGTTGGCCATCGGGCCGAGGGTGCTATCCGCCTCAAACGGGTTGCCGAGTTTCAAGGTTTTCACCCAAGCGACCGCTTTTTCGACGAAGGCATCGTAGAGCGATTCGTGGACGTAAATCCGCTCGATCCCGCAGCAGCATTGGCCCGCGTTGAACATCGCGCCATCCATCAGGGTATCGACGGCGGCATCCAAGTTGGCATCGGCGCGGATATAGCCGGGATCTTTGCCGCCAAGTTCCAGCCCCAAGGGCGTGAACGTGCCCGCAGCCGCCCGTTCAATCGCCTGACCGCCGCCAACCGAGCCGGTGAAGTTGACGAAATTGAACGCGCGGTTGGCGATCAGATGTTCGGTGGTGGCATGGTCGAGCACGACATTCTGGAACACGTCAGCGGGGATGCCAGCGGCATGGAAGGCCTCGGCCAGTCGTTCGCCCACCAGCATCGTCTGAGAGGCGTGTTTCAGCACAACCGTGTTTCCGGCGATCAGGGCGGGGACCAAAGTGTTGATTGTGGTCAGGTAAGGGTAGTTCCACGGGGCGACGATAAACACCACGCCCAAGGCCTCACGCGCAAGATAGCGGCGGAATTTGTCGCTGTCTTCAACGGTTTGGGGAGCAAGGGCGCTGGCGGCAATCTCGGACATATACTCGGTGCGGGCGTTCACGCCGCCGAATTCGCCGCCAAAGCGGGTGGGGCGGCCCATTTGCCATGCCAGTTCCTCGACGATTGTTTCAGCATTGGCGTTCAAGTTGGCGACGGCGGCCTTCACCAGCGTAATCCGCTCAGCCAAAGGGCGGGCGGCCCAGCCTTTTTGTGCGGCACGCGCGAGGGCAACGGTGGCTTTCGCGGCGTCCAGGGTCAGCGGTGTGCGCTCGGCATAGACCGAGCCGTCCACTGGGGAGATCAGTTGAATGGGTTTCATCGTGTTGGTCCTTGGTAGGGTGCGTGATTTCACGCACCTTTGTCGGAAGGCAGGTGCGTGCAATCACGCACCCTATATTAAGCACGTTCCAGCAGGCGCTGGATTTCAAAATCGGTGACGACACGGTCGGTTTCCGAAATCTCCCACTGAGCGGCGTGGTGGTAGTGGTCCACCACATCATCGCCGAAAGCCTTGCGATACATCGCAGAGCCGTTCAGCAAATCGGCAGCCTCACGCAGGTTGTGCGGGATTTCGCGCACATCGCCTGTGGCATACATATCGCCCTGCATTTCCGGCTCTAGTTCCAGCTTCTGTTCGATGCCATCAAGGCCCGCGGCGAGCAGGGCGGCGCAGGTGAGGTAGGGGTTCACATCGCTGCCGGGGATGCGACATTCCACCCGGATCGCCTTGGTATGCTCGCCACAGACCCGGAAACCTGCGGTGCGGTTGTCGGCGGACCAGACGGCTTTGGTGGGCGCAAACATCCCCACGGTGAAGCGTTTGTAGCTGTTGACGTAAGGCGCGAGGAACACCGTCATTTCCCGCGCATAGGCCAGTTGGCCTGCGATGTAATGCTTCATAAGCTGGCTCATGCCGTGCTTGTCGTTGTCGTCAAAGAACGCGGGCTTGCCGTCCTGCGTCCACAACGACTGGTGGCAATGCGACGACGACCCGGCCTTGCGGTGATCGTATTTCGCCATGAACGTCACCGACTTGCCCTTCGACCAAGCGATTTCCTTGATGCCGTGCTTGACGATGCTGTGGTTGTCAGCGGTGTCCAGAGCGTCGGAGTATTTGTAGTTAACTTCCTCTTGCCCGGCGTCCGCCTCACCCTTGGAGTTCTCAATGGTGATGCCCGCGCCATAGAGGCCATTGCGCACGGCGCGCATCACGTCTTCTTCCTTGGTGGTCTGGAAGATGTGGTAATCCTCGTTATAGGCTGACACGGGTTTCAACCCGGTGAAGTTGCTGTCGCGCAGGGATTCGTAGCTGTTTTCAAACAGATAGAACTCCAACTCGGTCGCCATCATCGCATCGAACCCCATGGCGCGGGCGCGTTCAACCTGTTTCTTCAGGATGTTGCGGGGCGCGTGCGGCACCGGGTTGTGGTGGTGGTCCAAGGTATCGCCCAGCACCATCGCGGTGCCTTCCAACCACGGCACACGGCGCAGGGTGCTCATGTCGGTTTTCAGGATGTAATCGCCGTAGCCAGTTTGCCAGTTGGAGGATTTGTAGCCTTGAACCGTGTTCATTTCCATATCGACGGCAAGGAGATAGTTGCAGCAATGCGTCTCCTCCCATCCGCCATCTATGAAGAATTGCGCGTGAAAGCGCTTGCCCATCAGGCGGCCTTGCATGTCGATGCCAGCCACCAGAACGGTGTCAATTTCGCCAGCCTTCACGGCGGCCTTCAGGTCTGCGAGTGTCAAATTGCCGGGCATTTCCGGGATCTCCGCTGTTGAGTGCCCCGTCTGCTGCGGGGTCATGTGCATTTAGGGCCAAAGCCCGCCGAGAAGCCTTAAGCCTAGCGTCAACTGGCCTTCGCCTGCCGCTGAATTTCCACCAACCCCATGTTCAACACGGCGGCGAGTTGGTCGGCCATCGCATCGGCAGCCTCTGGCGTGGCGATCAGATCGTTGCGGATTTCCAGCATGGCGTTGGGCAAGCCGTAAGGTGTCGCCTGCACGCGCAGGGTGTGGGTGACATCATCCGCCGCAGAATAGGGCGCGTTCAGTTCGGCCTGCAATCGGGTCAGCTTATGGGCGGCATTGAGGATCGCCACCGACAAATGCGGATCGGCATCATGGATCACACCAAACTCCACCCCGCGGGGCTTGCCGTGATAGACTGGGGTGAAGGAGTGGATGGTGATCACCACAGGCCGTAGTCCCAAAGCGATACGCTTGGCGATCAGCGCGTGCAGGCCGGTGGCCCAAGGCAGATAGACGGCCTCGGTCCGCGCCAACCGCTCAGCGTCTGAGATCGTGGCGTTGCCGGGGATGTCATGGATCTCTGAGCGCGCGGGCATTGCCCCCGGCATGTCGGGCGCACGGTTGCAGTCATAGACAAGGCGGCTGACGGGCGCCTGGATCAGCACCGCATCCAGATGCTGCGTGAGACTACGCGATACGGCCAAAGCGCCGGGGTCCCAAGCGATATGGGCCTTGCGCTGATCGTCGGTCAGACCCAGATCGCCCCAGGCGGGCGGGATGTGGTTGGAGGCATGCTCGCAGACGAGAATGATCCGGCCTTGCGCTGCGGCGTTCTCGATCAGCGGCAAAAACGTCTCAGCCAGCGGCGCAGGCGCTTTCGGGGTCGCGGGCATTTTTAGTTTCGCGGCATCTCGCATGGCGGCGAGTCATCTCCCAGATTTGGTTCAAGGCTCACCTTTTGCCGCAGTTCTGTCAAGAATGTTTCTTGCGGGGCGGCGCTGATACAATCTTTTCCAAACGCTGTAATCTGCGCTAGGCTGATCGCAATGCGGAAGGGAATGTGATGGACGCCAGACAGCCACTTGACGAGCAACTGCGCGCGGCTTTGCCTGACCTCACGCGGGCCGAGCGTCAACTTGCCACCCATGTATTGTCGCATTACCCGGTGGCGGCACTGGGCTCGATCACCATTCTGGCGAAGGCGGCATCGGTGTCCACCCCGACGGTGGTGCGACTGGCGCAAAAGCTGGGCTACAAGGGCTATCCCGATTTTCAGGCGGCACTGCGCGGCGAGGTTGAGGCGATGCTGGTCTCGCCATTGGCCAAGCATGATCGTTGGGCGGGCGGGGTGCCGGACACCCATATCCTGAACCGCTTTGCTGATGCGGTGATGACCAATCTGCAAGCCACACTGAACCAGATCGACCATGCCGAATTCGATGCCGCCGCCCGTTTGCTGGCTGACCCCGCACGGCATGTGTTCGCGATGGGCGGGCGCATCACCCATTCGATGGCGGACTATTTCACCTCGCTGATGACGATTGTGCGCCCACAGGTGACTCTGCTGTCGGACAGCTCCTCAACATGGCAGCCCGCCTTGTTGGACATGCGGCCAAGTGATGTACTGCTGGTGTTCGACATCCGCCGCTACGAAAACGCCGTTCTGCAAGTGGCGGAAATGGCAAAGGAACGCGGGGCCGAGATCGTGCTGATCACCGATCGCTGGATCTCCCCGGCTTCGGCCCATGCCCGGCACACCTTGGCCTGCCATATCGAAGCGCCCTCGGCTTGGGACAGCAATGTCTCGCTGATGGTGCTGGTGGAGACACTGCTGGCCGCCGTGCAGGACTTGACATGGGATGTGACTGAAGGCCGGATGAAGCGGCTGGAGGAGCTTTATGCCCGCACAAGGTTCTTCCGCAGGCATCGCTGACGCCTTTTAGGTCATCCTCTGTGCTCAAATATCCTCGGTGTGAGACGTGACACGCCGTGGGGATGAGCCGCCTGCACCCGGCTCACCCGCCCGCCGTATGCATTCAAAAGCACAGCCGCCAACAAGACCGCGCCGCCGATCAGCGTGCCGCGTGACACCGTCTCATCCAGCAGCAGCCAGACCCAAAGTGGGGCCAAGAGCACCTCGACCAGCGACAGCAAAGTGGCTTGTGCGGCAGGCACCACCTTGCTGCCCAAGGTGTAAAGCAGCATCCCCCCAGTCAGCGTCACAGCCCCCATCAGCGTGGAAATTGCTATCTCTGGCAGTGGGATTAGCACGGCTTTACCCAAGATCACCAAAGCAATTGCTCCCGCGATCATTGAGAAAAATCCGCCCAAGGCCACCGCAGGCAGCATATTGGCGAGTTTGCCCCAGCGCAGCGTCACAGTGAAAACCGCAAAGCCCAAGGCCGAGGCCAAGGCGGCGATATTGCCGTCCATTGCACCCCCGGCAAGGCCGCCCCCGACCATCACGAGGATGCCTAAGGCTGCTAGAACAATGGCAAACCATGTCAGCCCGCTCACTGCTTCACCCAGAAAAACCCGCCCCAAGATCGCGGCACAGAACGGCGAGGCGGCGAACAGCAGCACAGCGTTGGCCACCGAGGTGGCCTGAAACGCATAGATCGCGCCGGAAAAGGCCATCACCAGTCCAAGACCCCCCAGCACCCCGGCCCAACCGACCGCACGGATTTCAGAGAGTATGCTGCCGCGTGAGGCAAAACCAATCCAGAGTGCCAGCACCGGCAGCATTCCGGCCGAGCGCCAGAACAGGATCGCCCAAGACCCGGTATCCGGGATCAGCCGGATGATTAGCCCTTGGGTTGACCACAACACCCCGGCGAGGATGATCAGAATAGCGCCGCTCAGATAGGACATTGCCACCCCCATTTGCGGCAGGGTCTGCGAGGTGGGGGCGCAGGTCTGGCCCAATCGCGACCTTTACCGCGCTGATCGCACCGAAATCGCAGGCGGAACCGATTTCCGCGCGGAAATCGTGTGCGGAATTCGCGCGAATTCCGCCTTCGTTAGTAGCCGCGCGCGCGGTCGACCAGATGCAGCAAAGGCTCTCCCGCCTCGCCGCGGCGGATATTTTCGACCAGCACTTTCGCGGCTCCGGACGCGCGGGTGTCGGCGGCGATATGCGGGGTGACCGTGACGCCGCGGTGGCTCCAGAAAGGGTGATCCTGTGGTAAAGGCTCAACGCGGAACACATCCAGCGTGGCATGGCCGACTTGGCCCGCGTCAAGTGCCGCGAGCAAAGCCGCATCGTCGATCAGCGGACCACGCCCGGGGTTCAGGATGAACGCACCTGGTTTTAGCCACAACAGCCGTTCGGCATTCAGGATATTCTCGGTCTCGGGGGTTTTTGGTAGCAAAGTCACCACGATATCTGCGCCGCGCAAAGCGGCTTCCAGCCCGGCCTCGCCGTGAAAGCCCTGGATACCTTCGGTGACTTTCTCGGTGCGGCTCCAGCCCACCACGTTGAAATTCAACGTCGCCAAAGCTCGCGCGCAGGCGGTGCCCAAAGCCCCCATCCCAAGCATTGCCACCTTGCGCTCGCGCGCCAGAGGCGGGCAGGTTGCGTCCCAGGCACGGTCGGGATTGACGATATGGCGGTCCATGCCGAGATGATGGCGCAAGGCGTGGCCCGTCACCCATTCCACCATGCCCTCGGTCAGACCATTATCGACCATCCTGCACAGTGGCTGCGTTAACGTGGTGTTGCCGACGATGCGTTCCACCCCGGCCCAGAGGCTGAGCACGGCTTTGCAGCGGATGAAGGGCGTGAAGTCCTGCAACGGCGCAGAAGGGGCGTAGATGATGTAATCCACTGCTGCCGGATCGGGCGCCTCTGTCACCACGCGGGCATCAATGCCTGCATCTTTCAGCACTTGCGGCAGCAGGTCGCGATACTCCTGCCACACGGCGGGGGCAGAGAAAAACACGGTGAGGCTCATCGCGGGCTCCTGTAGATTCAACTCGCGCTGGTCACGGCGGCATTCACCGCCAGCGCCAGAATGATGGTGTTGTAAAAGAATGCGCCGACCCCATGCACCAACACGACTTTGCGCATCTGCGCTGAGGAGGTGGTGACATCGCTGACCTGCGCCGTCATGCCGATGACGAAGGCGAAGTAGAGGAAATCCCAAGGGTCTGGCTTTTCGGTGCCGGGGAAATCAAGCCCTGCGGGGGTTTTGGCCTTGCGGGGCTGGTAGAACAGAGAGGCATAGTGAAACCCGGCCAGAACATGCACCGCAGCCCAGCCCAGCGGCACCGAGCCCAAAGCCATCAACCGCGCGGGCGTGCTGTCACTTGGCGCGCTGAGCACCAGAATGATCGAGGTCAGGCTGATCGCGCCTGCAGCCAGCGCCAGCAGCAGGATTGCGACCACACCCGCATCATTCTGTTCGGCATGGGTGCGCAATTCGTCCGACGAGGTGGTGGCGGCAAATTGCAGCATTAACCCCAAGTAGCTTACCAAAAATGCATTGGCCGCCGCCAGCACGCGCAACTCGAATGGCAGTGGCGTCAGTTGCACCAGCAGGGCGACGGCTGCGCCGATCACAAAAGCGAGCACAAAGCGGGCGTGATGTTTCATCGAATCACCTCGGCCTGTGCACGATGGCGCTTTGCACCAACCCGAAGGCCAGCAAAATCACCAAGGTGGCAGAGCCGCCATATGACAGCAGCGGCAAGGGCACTCCTACAACCGGGGCCATGCCCATCACCATTGCAAGGTTGACGGCGAGGTAGAGAAAAAAGTTCATCGCCACACCGATGATCAACAACTGGCTGAAGCGATCTTTGTTTTGCAGCGCCGCGATGATGCAGAACACCAGCACCAGCGTATACAAAGCCAGCAGAGAAATCGCGCCGATAAAGCCAAATTCCTCACCAAGAGTGGTGAAGATAAAGTCTGTGTGTTTCTCGGGCAGAAAGTTCAATCGGCTTTGGGTGCCCTGCATGAAACCTTTGCCCGCCCAGCCGCCAGAGCCCAAGGCGATCTTGGCTTGGATGATGTTATAGCCGGTGCCCAACGGGTCTGCGGAAGGGTCCAGAAAGGTGTGGATGCGTTTGTATTGGTAGTCATGCAGCACCTGCCACGGCGTGCCTTCGGACATGATCACCGCCGCAAGGCCACCGCCGCCCAAGGCCGCCACCGCACCGAAATACCACAAAGACACCCCCGCCGCGAACATCACCCCAGCCCCGGCCAAGACCAGCATCATCGCGGTGCCAAGGTTAGGTTGCTTCAGCACGAAATAGGTCGGCAGCAGAATAAGCGCCACCGGGATCAGCACCCAAAGCGGGCGCGAGACTTTCTTGTCATCCAGCCAATCGTAATAGGCCGCCAGGATCATCACCAGCGTCACCTTCATCAACTCGGATGGCTGCAAGCGCATGAAGCCGAGATCAATCCAGCGCTGCGCGCCCATGCCGACGGTGCCAAAAAAATGCACCACCAGCAAAAGCAGCATCGCCACAATATAAGACACCCCCGACATGCTGCGCCAGAACCAGATCGGGATGAAGGCCACGAAGAACAACAGCCCCAGACCCATGCCAAAGCGCTTGATCTGCGGCAAAGCCCAAGTGTCCATCTCGCCGCCCGCGATGGAATACAGCATCAGCCAACCGATGGCGGCGATGGCTGTAAGCACCAGGATCAGCGCCCAGTTGATGTAGAACACCTTGGCGATGCCAGAGGGCGCTAGCTTGAGGCGATACTCCAGAAAACTCATCGCCCCCTCACACCTTTGAGGCCGCAGGCTGGGTGCCATCGGGCAGCCGCAAACGCAAGTCATTCAGCATATTCTTGATCGTCTCGTGTTGAGCGGCGGGATAGGCGCTGATCGGCGGGATGCCCCCGCTCAGCGCGCGCAACAGCGCATCGCGCGCAATCGGTCCGGCCACGGCAGAACCGCCGCCGCCGTGCTCCACGACCACCGACACCGCATAGCGCGGCGCATTGGCCGGGGCAAAGCCGACAAACAGCGCATGGTCGCGCAAGCGCCAAGGCAAAGCTTCGTTTTTGGTCGCCCCGCTCCGCTTTTCCGCATCGGAGAAGTTGCGCACCTGTGCGGTGCCTGATTTTCCGCACATCTGCATGGTGTCATCGGCAATCCGAGAGCCGCGCCCGGTGCCACGCTGGCCGTTCATCACCTCAAACATCCCCATCTGCACCGCCCGCAGTTTTGATCCGTCAAGGTTCAGCCCCTCGACCTCAGCCACGGGCACCTCAATGTCGTTGACCGAATGGATGATGCGGGGGGCGACCTGCTTGCCCGCTGCAATCCGCGAGGCCATCACCGCCAGTTGCAAGGGAGTGGCTAGCACATAGCCCTGGCCGATCGAGGCGTTGATCGTGTCGCCGATCACCCAAGCCTGACCGTAGCGTTCCTGCTTCCACGCCTTATTCGGCATCTTGCCTTCCGAGATCGCCGACATCGGCAGATCATGGCGCATCCCCAGACCCAGCTTGAGGCCCATCTCGGCCATCTTGTCGATGCCAACCCTTTGGCCGACATCATAAAAGAACACATCGCAGCTTTCTGCGAGCCCACGTTTCAGGTCCACAGCTCCATGCCCGCCGCGCTTCCAGCAGTTGAAACGAATGCCGCCCATTTCGATAAAGCCGGGGCAGCGTACCGTGGTGTTCTCGTCAATCACCCCGGCCTCAAGTGCGGCCAGCGCGGTGACCATTTTGAAGGTGGATCCCGGCGGATAAGCCCCTTGCACAACCTTATTCGCCAGCGGGCGATGGTCATGTTCGGTCAAAGCGCTGTAATCGGCGCTGGAAATCCCGCGCACGAACAGGTTTGGATCAAACGACGGCGAAGACACTGCCGCGATGATGTCGCCGTTGTTGACATCCATCACCACGCAGGCGGCACTTTCCTCACCCAACCGGGCCTGCACAAAATTCTGCACATCGGCGTCAATCGTGAGCCGCAGGTCTTTGCCTTTTAGGCCTTCCTCGCGGTCCAACTCTCGCATAACGCGGCCAACATGGTTTACCTCAATCCGCTTGGTGCCAGCCGCGCCGCGCAGTGTATCTTCCATCCATTTCTCGACACCAATCTTGCCGATCTGAAACTTTGGAATCATCAACAGTGGGTCGATTGGCTCTGCAGTCTCTTGTTGTTTTTTTCGTAAGGCTTCCAAGTCTTTTTCCGAGACGGGGCCGACATAACCCACGATATGCGCGAAATCAAGATCGCGAGGGTAAAGTCGGCTGAGGCCGGATTCCGGTGTCACGCCGGGCAAAGCAGGCGCGTTGATAGCGACTTTGCTGAAATCGTCCCAGTCCAATCTCTCGGCTACGGTGATCGGCACAAAGGCGGAGTTTACATTTGGATTCAGCTCTTTCATTGCGTCGGCGATATCTGCTGCGGTCATCGGAATGATATGGCTGAGGCGATTCAGTACTTGCTCGACTTCGGCATCAGATTTGCCCGCGTTTTCCCGAGTGATAACCACACGATAATTCTGCTCGTTGCCCGCAATCAGCTTACCGTTGCGATCCTGAATCAATCCGCGCGCCGGCGGAATAAGTCGAATGCTCACGCGATTTTCTTCGGCCAGCAGTCGAAACTCATCGGCCTGCTCGACGCCCAGAAACCGCATCCGCGCGCCCAATGCAGCCACCATCGCTGCCATACAGCCGCCCATGAACAAGGCCCGCCGCGTGACAGAGCGCGAGGTGGCTTCGGTATCGCGGGGCGCCCGTCTCATGGCTCAAACCTCACATTCGTCTCCCGTAAGCATCGACTTCGCCCATTGCGGGCTTGTGCAGATCCAGCACATAGCGCGACAGAAACACCACGACAGGATAGCACATGACCGACCAGACGACTTGGATCATCGCAAAGCCAAAGCCGGTTTGCGGCATCATCGCCATTGCGAAGACCATCCGGTAGACCAGCAGCATCGCCACCATCAAGCCCGAGACCAATAACCACTCCACCCCGAAGTTCAATTCACGAGTGAGTGCAACCCGACCCCGCACGAATTCCGAAGCCAGCAACACCAGAGCGGTCCACAAGCCGGGGGGGCGGTCCAGCAGCATATCCTCCAGCAGCACTACAGCGGCGATCAGCAGGGCGGGCAGGTAATCCGGGCGGCGCATCGTCCACGCAAAGATGATGCAGAGCAGAAAATCTGGCCCCGGCGTGCGGTTCAGCCAAACCGTAAAGCGGCACCAGCCAGCGGTTTCGGCGCAATCCGACATCATCGCCATCGGCAGGGGCAGCAGTCGCCAGAACAGCAGCAGCAGCGCGATCGCCACGAACAAAGCGCGGTGCAGCCAAACCTCACGCGCGGCGGGATCAACCATTGTTGGCTCCCGTAGCTTCTGCACCGGGCTCTGGCGTGGTTGGTGGCTTCGGTGGCCCTTGCACAGGAGGCGTTGTCACCAAAGCACCGGGATCAGTGATCGGGGTCAACTCATGGCTGCGCAGGACCCGCAGGAATTCGAGGCGCTGGTAATCGGCGGACAACGCTACCCGCAGCCTCTTGTCGGTGCCCAAAACTACCGAGCCCACCAATAATCCCGCCGGAAACATGCCCCCATCACCCGAGGTCACAACCCTGTCACCGGGCCGCACCTCATCGGGGTCCTCCAAGAAATCCAGCGGAGGCAGGTCGGAATTGTCGCCTGACAGCAGCGCCTTCTGCCCTGAAGGTTGCACTGCCACCGGCACCCGGCTGTTGCTGTCGGTCAGCAAGATCACCCGGCTGATCTGCTGGCCGACGCCCGAGATGCGCCCCACCAGACCTATGCCATCCATCGTCGCCCAGCCATCCTTGATGCCATCGCGCGCGCCGACATTCAGCAGCACCGACTGGCGGAATGGCGAACCGCTGTCTGCCAAAACCACCCCGGTCACATGCGTCAGCATCGGGTCCAGCCGCACTTGGTTCAGATCGAGCAGGCGGGCGTTCTTCTGCTCCAGTTGAAGCGCGGCTTCTTTCCACGCCTTCATCTGGCGCAATTCCTCGCGCAGCTGCTGATTCTGCTCATAAAGCCGCGAATAGGATTGGAAATTGTCCAGCACCCCCGCGGTCCATGTCACCGGAGCCGCCGCCCATTGAAAGCTGGGCACGAAGCGATCCACCAAAGCCGAACGGAAGCGTTCTACCCGAGGGCTGTCGATGCGCCACAGCAAGAACAGCCCCAGCATCAGCAGAATCAACAGACCTACCAGCACCCGGCGCAGCGGGCGGTGAAAGTCTGCTGGATCAACGCGGTTTCTTGCCATGACTGGCCCGTTTCACATGAAAGACCGGAAGGCCACCGTATCAGCTATCGTAGTCGATTACGTGGCGCAGTTGCTTCTCATATTCCAGCGCTTTGCCGGTGCCCAGAGCCACGCAGTTCAACGGCTCATTGGCGACCGAGATCGAAAGTCCGGTTTGTTCACGCAAAGACAGGTCCAGATCGCCGAGCAGCGCGCCGCCCCCGGTCAGCATCACGCCGCGATCCACAATGTCAGCGGCGAGGTCCGGGGGGGTGGTTTCCAGCGCCTGCATCACCGCATCGCAAATCTGCTGCACCGGTTCGCTCAGGGCTTCGGCCACCTGCGCCTGATTGATTTCGGTTTCCTTCGGCACGCCGTTCAGCAGGTCACGCCCGCGAATGGTCATGCTCGCCCCGCGACCATCATCCGGCATCCGCGCCGTGCCGATAGAGGTTTTGATACGTTCAGCGGTGGATTCGCCGATCAACAAGTTCTGATGACGGCGCAGATAAGAGATGATCGCCTCATCCATCCGGTCGCCACCGACGCGGACCGAACGGGCGTAAACGATGTCACCCAAGCTTAGAACCGCGACTTCCGTGGTGCCACCACCGATATCGACCACCATATTCCCGGTCGGATCAGTGATCGGCATCCCCGCGCCAATCGCCGCAGCAATCGGCTCTGCGATCAACCCAGCCCGCCGCGCGCCTGCCGACAGAACCGACTGCCGGATTGCCCGCTTTTCCACCGGGGTCGCGCCATGCGGCACGCAGACGATGATTTTCGGTTTGCTGAACGTCGTACGCTTGTGCACCTTGCGGATGAAATGCTTGATCATCTCCTCGGCGGCTTCAAAGTCGGCAATTACCCCGTCGCGCATCGGGCGGATCGCCTCGATTGACCCCGGCGTGCGCCCCAGCATCAGCTTGGCATCCTCGCCCACCGCCAACACCTGCTTTTTGCCGTCCTTTGTGTGATAGGCGACCACCGAAGGCTCGTTCAACACGATGCCCTTGCCGCGTACATAGACCAACGTATTGGCGGTGCCGAGGTCGATCGCCATGTCAGACGAAAAGATGCTGGAGAGGATAGACATGCTGAGGTGATCCTTGGCCCGCGAAAAAGAAGCGCCCGCGACTCAGCTACGGCCGAGGCGGGCGCTTTCATATAAGACCATGCCAGAGGTAGGGAAAGGCCCGAGCTTTTTTGGACGCGCCTTTCCGCCTTGTACAGCAAGCTTGCAGTTTCCCGTCATAAGAGACGCAAGCCTAGGCTAAACTAGCCCTGATCCTTGTAATTTACCGACTTTTTATCACTGTCGGGGGCGGATTTCTGCCGCCGCACCACCAGTTTATTCAGTGCGTTCACATAAGCTTTAACAGATGCGACAACCGTATCGGTGTCCGCCGAGGCCCCGGTGACGATGCGGCCTTCCTCCTCCATCCGCACAGAAACCGTGGCTTGCGCGTCGGTGCCTTCGGTGACGGCCTGCACCTGATACAGTTGCAAACGTGCCGAATGTGGGAACAGCATCTTCACCGCGTTGAACGCAGCGTCGACCGGGCCGTCGCCCGTAGCATCAATCGAATGATCCACGCCGTCGATGGTCAGCGTCAGTTCCGCCTCACGCGGACCTTCGGTACCGCAGACCACGCGCAGGCGCTTGACCTGGATGGTGTCATGCGCGTCATTGGTGGCCTCATCGGCGACCAATGCCAGCAGATCCTCGTCATAGACCTCTTTCTTGCTGTCGGCCAAAGCCTTGAAGCGCACGAACACGTCGTTCAGTTGGTTGTCAGCCAATTCATAGCCGAGTTCCTTCAGTTTCGAGCGCAAAGCGGCACGGCCTGAATGCTTGCCCATCGAGATGTTATGCGCGGTCAAGCCAATATCCGCCGGGCGCATGATCTCGAAGGTTTCGATGTTTTTCAGCACGCCATCCTGATGAATGCCGGATTCGTGCAGGAAGGCGTTTTTGCCGACGATGGCTTTGTTGAACTGCACCGCAAAGCCCGACACGCTGGAAACCCTGCGCGACAGGTTCATGATCTTGGTGGTGTCGATCCCGGTGCGGTAGGGCATGATGTCATTGCGCACCTTCATCGCCATCACGACTTCTTCCAGCGCGGTATTGCCCGCGCGTTCGCCCAAGCCGTTGATCGTGCATTCGATCTGGCGAGCCCCGGCCTCAACCGCCGCCAAGGAGTTCGCCGTCGCCATGCCGAGGTCGTTGTGGCAATGGGTGGCGAAAATCACGCTGTCTGCGCCCGGCACTCGCTCCAAGAGCATGCGGATCAGGTCGGCGGATTCGCGGGGGGCGGTGTAGCCGACGGTATCAGGGATGTTGATCGTGCTCGCCCCAGCCTTGATGGCGATTTCGACCACGCGGCACAGGTAATCATGCTCGGTCCGTGTCGCATCCATCGCCGACCATTGCACGTTGTCGCACAGGTTGCGGGCATGCGTAACGGTGTCGTGGATGCGGGTGGCCATCTCATCCATCGTCAGGTTCGGGATGGCGCGGTGCAAGGGTGAGGTGCCGATGAAGGTATGGATGCGCTGCGAGGGGGCGTATTTCACCGCCTCCCAGCAGCGATCAATGTCTTTGTAGTTGGCCCGCGCGAGCCCGCAGATGGTGGAGTTCTTCGAGCGTTTGGAGATTTCGGTGACGGCGGCGAAATCGCCTTCCGAGGCGATGGGAAAGCCTGCCTCGATCACATCCACGCCCATTTCATCCAACAGGCTGGCGATCTCCAACTTTTCGTCGTGGGTCATGGTGGCGCCGGGGGATTGCTCGCCGTCGCGCAGGGTGGTGTCGAAGATGATGACCTGGGGTTGCGGTTTAGCGACTTCAGCGCGGGTTTGCGCGAGGGTGTCGGTCATGGGTTTATTCCTTGAAGGGTGTTGCTGCTTTCCGGGTGCTGATCACTTCCGAGCGGTCGCACCCAAGGGCACGCTCAGAAGCGGGTAAGAAGCAGCAGCCCACGGGAAAGCGGCGCGCCGGGCGCGGTGGAGGTCGAGGCGATGATGGTTTCCCGTGTCATGGCGGAGACTATACGGCGGAATTGTTGGAAGGGAAGGGGGCGCGGTGAAAAAGTGATGCCACCTCGGGGGAGAAGCGCGAAGCTAAGCCTGTGTCGCAGACGAAAAGAGATCATCCATGCTCAAGCGTCGGACACTAAACAATAAATCCGTCAGGGAGCATGCACCAGAGATGGACTGCGACTGCCAGGTGTTTGATACCGAGGTGCGCGACTTCTCCATCTGCCTCCTCCGGGCGTGCGGCGGGACTTTCGCGCTGGACTAACGATTTGCAGGGCGGTAGCGGCGCATAGTTGTCGGGCGCGGGCCCAAATGGACAGTCCCAGCCGCCCGCGACCGCGCCAAGGATCTGCGCTGCGAGATCGACGAAGGCCGCGAGCCGCTTGGCGAACGCTGCCAGTTGCGCGAAACCCCAGGGTTCAGCGGCATGCTTGACCGATATCTGGCCGAGCATGCGCCGCATCTTGCCAAGACCAATGCCTTGGAGCAGCCTTCGATTCTTACCCAACTGGTGGCACCACATAGAGGGCCAAAAGTGGTGACCGAGATCACGCCGCATGATGCGGCGAAGCTGCTGAACGTCAACGCCAACGGCAGGGCGCGCGCGTCCAAGAAAAAGCCCAACAATCGAGCGCACAAGCTGCAGGCGGTAAAGCCGACGTCGATCCGCGCCAATCGGCAACTGTGATTTATTGATCAGGTTTGTGGAGTGACTCTGAAGGGGGCTTGGTCTCGAAGGACGGCGTTTGCGATGGTGACGATTTTGCGGGCGAGGAAGATGAGGATGATTTTCGTAGCCTTGCCCTGAGCCGTCATGCGGCGGAGGGTGGCACTGGTGGTTTTGTCGCTTTTGGTGCGCCAGAGCGAAAGGACTGATATGTAGAGTAAGGTCCGGATGGCGCAGCGTCTCAATTCGGGCAGGCGCGCCAGAAGACCTGTCGAGACGACAGGGCCAATAAAACCGCTGGCCGATGAAGTCAGACGCATGGACATTCATCGGATTAAGCAGTGCGGAACTTGCCGCCCGAGCGCAGACGGCTCAAAATCACGCCCAACATGACCGCCTGTGTCCTGACTGTTAGTGCCGCGGTACGAATTCATTCTATGGCGTTAACCCAGCAGCGGGCCTTGAAGGTTTTGAACGCCGCCTATGTTAGTTTGCAAACCTTTTTACAAGGAGGCCGCGCTATGCAAATCCCATCGGCTTTGGCGATCTGCCAGATGGCCAGCGCGATGGAAAGTTCCACGCCGCCGCTGTTCTCAAACAGTGGGACGACCCGCGCAGCCCATTGTGGGTGCTAAGCATGCGCGCCGAAGACATTCTTTATCCGACCGAAGCCGGGTTGTACTGTGCCCCCGGCGATTTCTATATCGACCCGCTGCGCCCGGTGCCACGCGCGCTGGTCACGCATGGTCACGCCGACCACGCCCGCCCCGGCAATGATGCGGTGATGGCGACGCGGCAAACGCTTGAAATCATGGCGATCCGCTATGGCGAGGATTTCACCGCCAGCCGCCAGATCGCCGAAGGCAGCACCCGCATCGGCGGTGTCACCGTCAGCTTTCACCCCGCGGGCCATGTCTTAGGCTCGGCACAAATCCTGATCACCCCGGACAATGGCCCCCGTATCCTGATCTCGGGCGATTATTGCCGCGCCGCAAACCCGGTCTGCCTGCCGTTTGAGCCTGTCGCCTGCGATATCTTCATCACCGAAGCCACCTTTGGCCTGCCCGTCTTCCGCCATCCTGACCCGATCACCGAGATCACGCGCCTGATCACCAGCATCACCGAGTTTCCCGACCGCCCGCATCTGGTCGGCGCCTATGCGCTTGGCAAAGCCCAACGCGTGATCGCCCTTGCGCGGGCTGCGGGCTATCACCACCCCATCGCCATTCACGGCGCTTTGAAACGCTTGTGCGATTACCATGTGGAACAAGGCATCGACCTTGGCCCGCTGGTGTCTGCCACCGACCCCGGCGACGCGCAACTGATCATCGGCCCGCCTTTGGCGTTCGCCAGCCCTTGGGTGCAACGCTTCCGCGATCCGGTCATCGCTTATGCCTCAGGCTGGATGACCGTGCGCGCCCGTGCCCGGCAACGCGGGGTCGAGCTGCCGTTGGTGATCAGCGATCATGTCGATTGGCCGCAACTGACCGCAACCATCCGTGAGCTTTCTCCGCAAGAAGTCTGGATCACCCACGGCACCGAAGATGGGCTGATGCGCTGGTGCGAGATCGAAGGCATCCCCGCCCGCCCGCTGCGGCTGGTGGGGTATGAGGATGAACGCGAATGAAAGCCTTCGCGCGTCTTTTGGAACGGCTGGCCTTCACCGCAGGCCGCAATGCCAAGCTGACCATCCTTGCGCATTACTTTGCAGCCACCCCCGACCCTGATCGCGGCTGGGCCTTGGCCGCCCTGACCAGCACCTTGGACCTACGCCAAGTCTCGCCCTCGATGCTGCGCCGATTGGCGGGCGAGCGGGTGGACGAAAAGCTGTTCGCGCTGTCTTATGATTTCGTCGGTGATCTGGCGGAGACCATTGCGCTGATCTGGCCCGAAGCCACCAAATCTGGCCCAGAAGTCACACTGTCAGACGCCGTGGCCCTACTGCGCGACACCTCCAAACTGGCGCTGCCCGCCGCCATCGCCGCGATGCTGGATCGGATGACCTCGCCCGAACGCCTCGCCTTCCTGAAACTTTCCACCGGGAACATGCGGGTTGGTCTTTCCGCCCGTCTGGCGCGGGTTGCCTTGGCGCAAGGCTCTGCCCGAACGGTTGAGGAAATAGAGGAAATCTGGCACGGCCTTGCGCCGCCCTACATCCCGCTGTTCGATTGGCTTGGCGGCGGTGCGCGCCCCGAAGCTGCCTCTGCCGCGCCGTTCCGACCTGTGATGCTGTCAACGCCGATCACGCCCCAAGACCTAAGCCTACTTGATCCAGCCGATTACCTCGCCGAATGGAAATGGGACGGCATCCGCGTGCAAGCGGTCTCCGAAGCCGGGATGCGCCGCCTCTACTCCCGCACCGGCGAAGACATCGGCGCGGCCTTCCCCGATCTACTTGACGCGATGGACTTCGAGGGCGCGGTGGACGGCGAACTCTTGATCCGGCGCGGGGCCGATGTCGCGCCCTTTGCCGATCTGCAAAAGCGTCTGGGCCGAAAGGCGGTCAGCCGCGCGATGTTGCAAAGCCACCCAGCCAGCCTGCGGCTTTACGATATCCTGACCTGGCAGGGCGAAGATTTGCGCGCCCTGCCTCTTGATCACCGCCGCGCGCGGCTCGAGTCGGCAAATTTTGCCAGTGACCGGATTGACCTGTCACCGTTGTTGGCGTTCACGACATGGAATGATCTGACCCATCTGCGGGCGACACTGCCCGCTGCGGTGATTGAAGGCGTGATGATAAAGCGCCGCAACGCACCCTATATCGCCGGGCGTCCGCGCGGCCCGTGGTTCAAATGGAAACGCGATCCGATGGTAGTCGATGCGGTGCTGCTTTACGCGCAAAGCGGTCATGGCAAGCGATCGGGCTTCTTCAGTGATTTCACTTTTGGTCTTTGGGATGGGGCCGATTTGGTCCCGGTTGGCAAAGCCTATTTCGGCTTTACCGATGAAGAACTGAAAGAACTGGATCGCTTCGTGCGCAAAAACACCACGCAACGCTTTGGCCCCGTGCGCCAACTCGCCCCGTTGCTGGTGGTTGAGGTCGCATTCGAGGGGCTGAACGTCTCTGCACGCCATCGCTCCGGTCTGGCGATGCGTTTCCCACGCATCTCGCGCATCCGCTGGGACAAGCCCGCAGCTGAGGCCGATCAACTGGAAACCCTGCGCACAATGTTGTGAATTCCCGGCGGTAATGCGGATCAAGTTTGCTAGTTATTTCAACGAATTCATGCCAAATACCGATGCCATATCGCGAAGATCCATGTGCATCGGTCACATGTAGCCCACAAGTCGCAATGGCAGGGGAACCACGCGCTGCATCACCCGTTAACCTTTGCTTCTTAGGGTAAATGAAGCAGAATGTTTGAAACGAATAGGTGCTGAGATGGCAGGACGCATATTGATTGTCGAAGACGAGATTATCGTCGCGATGGATCTTGAAGCGACGCTTGAGGACTTTGGGTTTGAAACTGTCGGCATCGCTGCCGATAAGGCAAGCGCATTGCAACTTGCCTCGGCTCACCCCGATGTGGCGCTGGTCGATGTAAACCTGCGCGATGGCTCGACAGGCCCTGAAATCGGTGAGCGGCTGGCGCGAGAGTTTGGCGTGAACGTCGTATTCATTACGGCGAACCCGCGCATGTTGGGCGACGGTATCCCCGGCGCAATCGGGGTGCTGCCGAAGCCCTATGATCCGCATACGCTCAAACAGACGGTAGAATATATCCTTGCTCTGAATAGCAACACGGACCACATGATACCGCCACCCGCACTGACCGTGTTCATCGGGGCGCAAAACCGCGCTTAGATCGAACGCGGCTTATCCTGCCGGAAATGCAAAAACCGCCCAGATCGCTGGGCGGTTTTTCTTATGCTAAGCTCACTTACGGTCAAGATGCTGGCTTGCCTTTGCCGCGCACCAAGCTGTTGCGCGGACAACTGATGCTGACAACCAAACCCCCCGCATCCCATTCCCGCTCTATCGTGCCGTTCAGGTGCGATTGGGCGCTCGCCAGCACCAACTTGGTTCCAAACCCCGTGGTTGCGGGTTCTCCCATAACCGTAGGACCGCCCATTTCTGTCCATTTCAACTGACAATGATCTCCATCGCAGGAGGTGAATATATGCACCTGACCTTGAGTGGTGGATAGCGCACCATACTTCTTCGCATTGGTTGCCAGTTCATGCAGGATCAACGCAAAGGGGGTTGCTGCGGCATCATCAACTGGCACGTCCTCTCCGGAAATGGCGATCCGCCCATCGTCCATGGCAAGGTATGGCTTCAGAATTTCGCGGGCGAGGCTGTGCAGCGTCACCCCGGCCTGATGCGGGCGCGACTGGTCGGAATGCGGTCGTGCCAGATCATGCGCGCGGCCCAATGCAGCGATACGCCCCTGTAGATCCTTGGCGAAGGCGGTGGATTCAGGGGCGCGTCGCCCAGAAAGCCCGATCAGACTTTGGATGATGGCGAAGATATTCTTGATGCGATGGCTCAGCTCTTGGCTCAGCAGTTCGACATATTCGGCGGCTCTTTTCGTGTCATGGATATCGGTGCAGGTGCCGAACCAGCGAATGATCTCACCCTTGTCGTTGCGAACCGCCCGACCCCGGCCCAAGACCCAGCGATACTCCTCGGAATGGTGACGCAGGCGATACTCAATCTCATAAGGCTCGCCGGTTGCAAGTGAATGTGACCAGCGTTGCCACGCCCGCGCCTGATCGTCAGGATGAAACATGCCGTACCAAAGTTCACCATCGGTGCTGCCCTCAGGCGCCCCGGTAAAGCGATACCACCCAGAATTGTAGTAATCGTGGAAACCGTCAGGTTGCGTAGACCAAACCATCTGCGGCATCGCATCCGCGATCGCAGCAAAGCTGAGATGCTTCTTGCGGGTTTCTTCCGCGTCTCGAAGGTTCCGATTTTCCAGCATCTTGCTGTAGCTGATGTCGATCAGAACCCCAGAAGCCCCAGCAGTGCCGCTGTATAATCCCCGCATCAGAAACAACCGCTCGGTGCTGTCGGCAGCGCAGACGCGCAGTTCAAACTCGAATGGAACAGGATCGGCGTCGGCTCCGGCAAGCAAAGCCAAAAAGCGCGCGCGGTCACTTTCAGCCACCCGATCTAAGAACGCAGCCAACATACCTTGATCACAGCCTTCCAGGCCGAACTTCTGCCGCAATCCGTCTGTTGTGAGAAGTATTCCCGCGGTCTGGTCGATCTTAAAAGGAAACACTCCACCTATGGCCTGTGCGCGCACTAGATCTTCAGGGAATGTGCTGCCGTGTGCCTCTGCGTCTTGCGAGCGGTCATCGTGCGATAAAGCCATGTGGTGGTCCTGGAACAAATCGTGGTGAGATTATAATCGAAAAGCGCGACTTCTGGTTCCACCGCGTCCGAAAACATTCTTCCCCTGAGATTATCGCACAGCCGAGCTTCAAGGGCTTTTGTACCACATTCGGTCACGGCGCGAGAATGCGGAACTTGGCTGCGGCGCAAACCTGCCCGTTGGCTCATCTACTAACCACGGCGTTACCGACAACTCGGAACCGTCAAAATCCATGACGGAAAACCCATGGTGACGCTCGCCGATCCTGCTGCATAGCGCCGTGCCGGTCTGAATCTGAAGAATCGGGCGCGCGCCTTGCTCGGAAATACCAAGTCCAATCGTCCAATGGTGCAGGTGCCCCGAAAGTATGGCATGCAGCCCGGCGTCGATAAGCTTCTGGGTCGCGGACCGCGCGTTTTCCGTTTCGCCGCGCTCAAATTCCGCCGGTTCCTCGAACGGATGATGGCATACAAGGATGTTGGTCACGTCCGTTGGGCCTTTCAGCATCGCCTGACAGACCCGTTCGACTTCGTCCATGCGCGCCACACCGCCGCGCCATTGCAGCGGATCGGCAGTGTTCACGCCAAACAAACGCAAGCGCCCGATGTTTAGCACAGGCGTCAGATCTTGCGCCGCGCCCCGGCGATATGCGCCAAAGGGATTCAACAGCCGCGCCAGCGGATTGAACACGGGCAGATCGTGATTGCCCGGTATCACCATGAACGGCACGCCAAGCCCGCGCAGAAACGCCATCGCAGCCCGGAACTGCCCCGCAAGCGCCCGCTGCGTCAGATCGCCAGACACCACCACAACATCCGGCGTGTTTGACAGAACCGCGTCGTGCAAGGGCTGCACCAATTCGGGCCTGTGCAGGCCAAAATGCAGATCGGTCAGGTGCAACAGCCTTGTCATGTCGCAGCTGCCGCCGGGTCATGCGACCCCTCGGCGGGAACGATCACCGAGAGAGCATCGCGCTGCACCCGCAGACGGAAAGGCCCCGTGGCACGTTCCTTCTCGCCATCAAATGCCAGCAACCTGCGGGGCTGGCGGGTCTCGATCAGGATTTCATCCGCGATCAGCAGATCAAAATCCTGCCCACGCGCCGTTTTGCCCATAGCCAGTCGAAACGCCGCCGCGATCAGATGCCGCGGGCTATGGCCCTTCGCCAGAAACAGCGCCAACTGACCATCACGCACCGCTTCGGCACCCTCTAGGCCCATATTTTCGAGCTGATACGCACTGCGTGCCACGAAGGCCAGCGGCGTGTGGAAATCTCGCTTTGCCCCATCCAGCGTCAGCGAAAGATGCATCGGGTCGCGCAGTTCCCACAGCGTGAGCAGTACCGACCAATAGGCCGCCACCCTGCTGCGCCCCCAGCGCTTGTACACCGCTTCACGCCGTTCAAGGATTTTCGGATAGACGCCGAAACTGGCATTGTTCAGAAATATCCGACCATTGACCTCACCCACATCAATCCGCCGAACCTGCCCTGACAAAAGCGTGTCCAACGCCGCATCCAAGGTGTCGCCCACACCCAACTCGCGCGCGAAATAATTGAAGGTGCCGCCTGGCAGCACGCCCATCACGGTGTCGCTGCCCGCAAGTGCCCCCGCGACCGCTGATTGAGTGCCATCACCCCCCAGAGCGACTACTACATCGGCACCTTCGCGCGCCGCCCGCTGTGCTGCCCCGGCAATATCCGCGCCGCTGCGCACCGAATAGGTGACATATTCGCGAACATTTGGCGTCAGCCTCTCCCGTATCTTTTCCTCGTTCGCAAGCGCATCTTTTTTGCCTGCCGCTCCATTCAAAACCAAAGCCAGCTTTGACGTCGACAAATCGAGATCCCGAGACGTGTTGGTCATGGTGGCTCCTATACTGTCAGCAGCACCATTTATGGCGTTCCCGCATGAAATCAACGAAATGACCTTTGCATGAATAACTCGTGTTGAAATTCAGTCTTGGGACATCGCTTCGGTTTGAGGAATAGGGTAACGTGCCGGTTCCGATGCTTTACCGAGGGCCATTCCGGGTCGGCTTGTTTAAAGGGGTTGCTTCATCGCTGGATAATACCAGACAGAGGGGTCTTGTCGCGCGGGTGGCGGTTGCGTTTGGCGAAACCCAGATGGCGGTCTCTATGGCGAAATATGTGCGGGCAGGCCATGTCCAGAGTGAAACGCATAGGATGAAGGCACAGCTGGCGTCGCCGTAACAGTAGCACTGCCCGAAATTTGTCATCCGCTGAAAATTGGTTTTTCCAATACCTCAACCAATGCACCCTGCGCCCGGAATGAAGGCGCCTTAGCGCTGCCTTGCAGTGTGCTTGGGTCTTCGGAGTGGTGCGTGAAATAACGCTCCCTAAAAGGGCGCGATCAGCCCGGTAGCGTCACGATGATCGGGCCGCGATTTGTGGCGACGACGGTGTGTTCGTATTGCACAACGGGGGCGCCGGGGTCGGTGTAAAGGGTCCAGCCGTCGCGGGCTTGGCTAGCGAAGTGGCCGCCGCATGACAGGGAGGGCTCGACTGTGATGACAAGGCCGTTGTGGATACGCCGGGAGTCGCGGTTGGGCCAGGTGGCGACCTCCTCGGGGTATTCGTGCAGGGCGCGGCCAGTGCCGTGGCTGGCGAGGTTGCGGATTAGGGTGTAGCCGCGTTTGCGGGCGAAGCGACCGATGGCGTCGCCGATATTGGATAAGGGTTTGCATGGGCGGATTTCGGCGATGCCGATCTGCATGGCGCGGTTGCCATCGCGGCAGAGTTGATCGAGGGCGGGGGTGACTTGACAGAGGCGAAAGCTGGCTCCTGTATCGGCGTAGTAGCCATCTTTGCTGGCGGAGACGTCGATGTTGATCAGGTCTCCGGCAGCCAGAATGCGAGGGCCGGGGATGCCATGGGCAATTTCTGCATTGACGCTGATGCAGGTGGCGCCGGGGAAGTCATAGCTGGCTTCTGGGGCAGAGGTGGCTCCGGCTTGCTCAAGCAGGGCGCGGCCGATGTCGTCAAGTTCACGCGTGGTCATGCCGGGTTCCATCACTTTGGCCATAGCGTGCATAGTGTTGGCGACGATGCGGCCGATGGCCTTGAGGCCGTCGAGCTCATCTTGGTGGGTGATGGTCATGGGGGCGAGTTCCAAGAAGGGGGTGTTGATGTTAGCTAACACTGGTGGCCGGGATTGGCCAGAACCTGCGCGTTGATCTGGTCAATCCTGGCCCGCGTCCCCCAAGAGCGGGCAAAGGCGCGCGCCTGGGCCCGGGGGCAACTGGCGCACCGCAAGACCAACCGCATCCAGAGCCTCCCAGGGCGCCCATTCACAATCCCCCGTTGGCTCCAGCGCGCTGTGTAGGGGGTTTGATCTGCGCCGCAGGCACGCGGTCCGCGCGGCAATAACCTTGGGCTTACTGGCAAATTTCATTTGGTCCTGCGCGCCATGAAACGCCTGAACAAGATCGAACTTGCCAACACCAATACCGACAAATCGCGGAGTTGATGATAGGTCCATCTGGGCGGCATGGCCCCCCCAATTGAGCGTTCTAGACAAATGCGAGAGCAGGTGTCGCCAAGCTTGATTGCGTGGCAATACCCTCTGGGCGCACCCGGCGCACACCTGCCCTTGCGGCGCGATGGAACCGCTCCGCAAGGGCAATCATACACCGCTTCCAAGACAAAAGGGCGAAGCCTGCCGCGCCTGCCTGACCGCCCCCAACAGGGCGCGCGCTTTGAGGTGTCATGCGCAGAACTTCTGGGGGGTTATTGAGGCATAAAGAGCTTGGAGCTGGTGTTGCAGGGCAATTCGGGCGTACGGGCGCTACCCTGCGTTGGGCTTGAGGCTTGAGGGGGGCGATGACGCGCATCCTGCGAGCTATGCGCCACGCACAGTTGTGTTGGGCTTTTGGGACCGCAGTGCGGTTGGGTAAAACCCCACCTACGGGTTACGCGGGTTCCGCCGAGCGGGCTTGCCACATGGTCTGAAAAGCGGGGCGGGATTGGCAGCGTTCTAGCCATACTTTTACTGCCGGGAATTCGGCGAGCAATGTGGGGTGGGATTGGGCGTAGCGGACGACTTCGGCGACGTTGATGTCGGCGGCGGTGAAGCGGTCGCCGACCAGCCAGTCGTGGCCTGCCAAATGCGCTTGCAGGCGCACGAGCGGGCGGCGGAGTTTCTCGGCATTGACTGCGATGCTGGCTTGGCCCTCGGGGGTTTTGTCGCCGCCATCGCCGATGATATACAGGATCTCCAGCGCCGGGGTTTCCACCGAGGTGGCGGCGAACAGCGACCATTGCTCCATCAGCGCCGCCTCGGCGTTGTTTTGCGGGCCAAAGGCGCCGCCATGGCAGCGGGCGATGTGCAGGGTGATGGCAAGGCTCTCGGTCAGCACGAGGTTTTCAGCCAGCGTGGGGCCGTCTTCGGTATAGGCGGGAATCTGTCCTTGCGGGTTCACCGTGAGGTAGCTGGCGGAGGTGGTGTTCAGCGGCGCATCCGCGGCTTTGGGGTCGGCCAGCCGATAGCCTTGGATCACCGGAACGTGCGTGAACGGCAGGCCAAGCTCGGCCAGCAGCCACAACGGGCGCGAGGCGCGGGAGCGGTAAACTCCGTAGAGGGTGATCATGGCGGACTCCTGTAGCGGCGATTTTGCAGTATTCTTAGGCAAAGATCGCGGCGGCGGAAAGGGGCGGCGGCGGGCTTCGCGGAAATCGGAAGATTCCTGACGTTTGCTGCGCTGCGGCGACAGGATTTTACTTGCCGTTGCGGCAGGCTTGCGCCACCACAGAGAGATGTCCGAGCCGAAGTCCCCAGCTGACGCCGCGCAGACGCCTTCGCGCGAGCATAGAGCCGAGATTGTGGATCGGCTCTATGAGGTTGCGCTTGATCCGATCCGGCTGGAAGATCTGATAGATGTCTGGGAAGGCCGGATTGCGCCTTTGCGCAGCGGGCCGGGCGATCATCCGGTACAGCTGGAAGACCCCGAGATTGAAGCACATATGGCGCGAGCTTCGGTGTTCCTCGACCGGTTTGAGGCAACTCGGGACGACGGTGGTTATCGCTCGGTGCTGGAGGATATTCCGCGCTCCGCGGCTTTTCTGAGCGACGGTGGCCTGGTGCTGGCGGGGCATAATCGGCCCGCCGCGGTGGCCTTCGGGCTGGGGGAGGGCGCGCAGTTATCGGACCTGCCATTTGAGGTCGAGGATATTCAGCTGCTGCGTGGGGTGATTGCCAAGGTCGCGGCGGGTAAGGCTGAAAAGGTGATCACGCTCAGGATGCGATCCAACCGCACCGGCAGTCCGGTGATCGTGCGGGTGGGGCAGGTGGAAAGCCCGGGGTCAAAGCCGCTGGCCTTGGTGATGTCGACCGAACTGGTTTGGCCCGAGGGCTTTGAGGAGACGGTGCAAGAGGCGTTCGGGCTGACGGCGGCGGAAGTCGAGATTGTACGGGGGATCACTTTGGGTCTACCGGTGAAGGATATTGCCGAGGCGCGGGGACGGTCTGCCGAGACGGTGCGGACGCAGGTGCGCTCGATCTTGTCGAAGACCGAAACGCACAGCCAGTCAGAGCTGGTGCGGGTGGTGCTGGGGCTGATGGATGTGGCGGTACTGCCCTCGGAAGGCGCGGTGACGGTCGCCAAAGCGGGGACGCTGGAGGCTTTGTCGTTTCAGCAGATGCGGGGCCCGGATGGGCGGCGGTTGGAGTGGATCGAGTTTGGTCAGCCTTCGGGTGCGCCTTGTGTGTTTATGCATTTGGATTTCGGGCTGATCCGCTGGCCTGCCAGTGCGGAACGTGCTGCTCGGCGCAGGGGGGTGCGGGTGATCGTGCCGGTGCGGGCGGGCTATGGGCGCACCGAGTTGCATCCGAAAGGCGTCGGGCATCTCGAAGGCGTGACGGCGGATTACATCGCGGTGCTGGAGCATCTGGGGGTGCGGCGCGCGGCGGTGATCGCTTTGGGCGCGGATTTGCGTTTTGCGATGAGTTTGAGTTTGGAGCGTCCCGAGATGGTGACGGGGATTTTGGGCTGCGCCTGTCAGTTGCCGTTGCGCACGGCGGCGCAATATGAGCGGATGGATAAGTGGCAGCGCTTTATCCTCGCCAATGCCCGCTATGCGCCGAAAATCCTGCCATTTCTGGTCAAGGCCGGGTTTTCCTTGGCGCGGCGGTTGGGCAAAGAGAAGTTTTTCGCGCAGGTGAATGGCGGCTCGCCTGCCGATATGGCGGCCTTTGCCGACCCGGAGATTCGCGAGGCGATGCTGGCGGGGTCGGAAGTGTGTCTGGGCGAGCGGGTTTTGGCGTCGGAAGCGTTTACGCGGGAATGTATCGGATCGGAAAAGGACTGGTCGCATCTGGTCAAGCGGGTGCAGGCCCCGGTGGTGCTGTTGCAGGGCGATCAGGACCCGCAGACCCCGGTGCAGACCATCCGCGAGTTGATGGCGGAGTACACGCATCTGGACATTCGCTTTGTGCCGAACACCGGGCAGTTGCTGTTCTTCAAGGAATGGCCGCAAGTGTTCGAGGTGTTGGAGCGATTTTTGCCGAGGCGGTGAGAATCTGGTGGGCCTTACCGCAATTTGGGTATGCGGGCGGGGTGGGGCTTGCGCTATCAAAGGGTATGTTCAGAAGCGCTTAGCTGGAACCTTTAAGACGAAAAACTTTTTCCCCGAAGAAAGGGCGGTGGCATCTGGGGTGCCGCCGCCTTTCTTGTTTGCGCGTGTGCTGTTGGTGCGGCGCGATGTACTGAGAAGGCGGTGCCGTCCGCAGAGGTATGAGGCGGAAAAGCAAAGGCGCTGGGGGCGCGTTTGCCCGCCGAATGGAGCCCCTTTGAACGGCGCTGCCGGGGATCGGATGGGTGGGCGGTTTGCAGCTTGCAGCGGCAGCAGCCGCAGGAGGGGGCTCGATGCCCCCGATGGCGGCACATGGTTATGGGGTTGTGCGGGCGGAGTGCTCCGCACGGGAGTATTTCGAAAAGAGCAATTCCTTGTGCGCGGAATAAGTGGTGGGGTGACGCCGAGAAATCAGCGTTCCCTAGGGTCAGTTTATTCGCGCGCCTACCGCAATTTGGGTATGCGGCGGCACTGAGACTCGGGCTATCAAAAGACATATTCAAAAGCAGTTTGTTGGAACTTTTGCGACCAAAGCGTTTTTCCCCCGAAGAATAGGCGGTGGCATCTTGGGTGCCACCGCCTTTCTTGTTTCGGGACTTTTCTTGTTTTGGGCTGCGCAGATCAAGCCTCGCTTGGGTATTTCAGGCCGATCTGGGCGCGCAGGGTATCTAGGGTTTGCATGATCTGCACGGTTTGCTCGGGCGGCAGCAGGACGCTTGCGATCTTGCCTGCGGCGATCAGTGCTTCGGCTTCCTCGGCTTGATATTGCATGCCGCGGCCAATGCGGGATTGATCGAAGGTTTCGATCAGGCTGTTGTCGCTTGCGTAGACGCGGAAGCTGGTGGGTTCGTACCAGACGCGGTCGATCTCAATGCGGCCTTTGGAGCCTACGACGCAAGCGCGGTTGGGACCGGCGCTGTCAGAGGACGACAAAGTGGTGGCGATGGCGCCCGAGGCATAGTGGAAGATCGTCGCCACCTGCGCATCGGCCCCGGTTGCGCGGAAGGTTGCGCTTGCGTGCATGCTGTCGGGTTTGCCCAAAATATCCCATGTGAACGAGATCGGGTAGATGCCGAGATCTAGCAGCGCACCGCCACCAAGGGCGAGGTCGTTCAGGCGGTGTTTGGGGTCGTCGGAGAGTTTCTGGCTGTGGTCGGCGGTGATCGAGCGGACCTCGCCAATCGTGCCTGCGGCGATGATTTCGCGGATGCGGTGCATGTGGGGCAGAAAGCGCGTCCACATCGCTTCCAGAACCAACAGGCCTTTGGCGCGGGCGAGGGTGGTGATCTCGATGGCCTCGGTGGCGTTGATGGTGAAGGGTTTTTCGACAAGGATATGTTTACCCGCGTTCAGCGCAAGTTTGGCTGCCGCGACATGCTGCGGGTGTGGAGTGGCGATGTAGATGATATCGACATTCGGGTCGGCGGCGAGGGCCTCGTAGCTGGCGTGGGCCGTGGGGATGTTGAAGGCTTTCGCAAAGCGTTCAGCGCTGGCGGCGGTGCGCGAGCCTACGGCGGTGACGCTATGACCGGTCAGGTGCAGGTCTGTGACGAACAACTCGGCGATCCAGCCGGTTGCCAGAATTCCCCAACGGATTTTATCAGCCATGTGTTTGATCCTATATGTTTTTTCTGGCCGCCGTGGCGTGGCACGGGGCGTTTGATGGGGACAGCGTAGGGCAACGGCGGCTGGAATGCCAACCGCGGTTGAGAGGTTTTGACGAGGGGCTACGGGGATTGTTGTGGCAAGGCGGCGAGTCAGTTGCCCACAGAGTCATTGCTGGCGATGAAGCGGTAGCCGACACCGGGTTCGGTCATGATGTAGCGCGGGTTGGCGGCGTCGTCGCCGAGTTTGGCGCGCAACTGGCGAATGAACACCCGCAGGTATTGGCTGTCTTCGGCATGGGCGGGGCCCCAGAGCGTGCTGAGGATCATCGACTGGGTGACCAGCCGCCCGGCGTTTGAGGCGAGCATCCAGAGCATGTCAAACTCGCGTTTGGTCAGGTGTAGGATGCTGCCGCTTTGGCTGACTTGGTGCAGGGCGGCGTCGATGCGCAGATCGGCTGTGGTGATGATGGCGGGGGCGGAGTCATTGGGGCTGCGGTCGCGCAGCAGGCTGCGGACGCGGGCGAGCAGTTCTTTGACGCTGAAAGGTTTGACGACGTAATCCTGCGCGCCTGCATCAAGGGCTGCGACCTTGCCCGCCTCATCGGCGCGCACAGACAGTATCAGCACGGGCATCGTGCTCCACCCGCGCAGATCGCGCAGCACGCTCAGGCCATCGGCATCGGGCAGGCCGAGGTCGAGGATCAGCATCGCCGGGGTTTCGCGGGCGGCGGCGAGCAGGCCTTCGCGGGCGGAGGCGGCCTCAATCACATCATGGCCATCTGATTCCAGCGCCACGCGCAGAAAGCGGCGGATCGGGGCTTCGTCATCGATGACGAGGATACGGGCGGCGGCGGTCATCGGGGCTTTCAGGTTAGGGCTTGGCTGAGGATTTGCAACGTGATCACGATACGCGTACCGGTGCCGTTTGGCCATGT
>JBKJTI010000204.1:0-2730 GCA_046590425.1 Cypionkella sp.
CACGTACAATCCGCAGGGACTCAGAGAGCTAGCGAAACCGCGTGCACCACGGCCCGTCCGCATACCGGGGTACCTACGAAGCCAGACTGCAAATCGGCGGGAACAGACCCACGAAGGGTACCCAATAAGCATCATCCACATCCCAGCCGAGGCCAACAAACTGGTCCAGACCCAGAAGCCCTTTGCCCTCATGGAACTGCTGGTTCAAACGTTCTCGAATGCTGGCGACACAGTTCTGGACCCAACCATGGGCTCCGGTACGACCGGGGTCGCGGCCTTGGGCTTGGGGCGCCACTTCATTGGCATCGAGAAGCATCCTGATCACTTCCAGATCGCTCAGGACAGGATCGCAGAAATGAATATCCCGGCATCGTAAGGCCCCGGGCTCATCACCGTCAGACTGACAGTGGTGTCAGGCCCCGGCGGTGGCCCTAGGCTTTCGAGCCTTTGGTGCCGGCTTGGTTTTTGATGCCGCAGCCTTGGCCTTACCGCGGCCACCCGCACCCAGCCCCATCAGCTTCGCCATAGCGCTTCTCGCGACGCTGTAGCTGGCGGCGACGGAGGGGTAGTCCAAGCCTAGTCCGAACCGCTTTCGGTATTCAGCCAGCGTCAATCCGTGATTGCCGACATGGCGCTTCAGGGTTTTGTACGGTTTGCCGTCGAGGAAGGAGATTAGGTGGTCGCCGGTGATGGACCGTTTGATTTCGGCTTTGGACTTGGACTCGTCTTCCGCCGGTTCCGGTGCGGCTTCGCCGCCCACACCTGTGAGGGCTTGGTGGACCGAGAGGATCAAGCCGGCGACTTGCTGAGGCTCAAGCCGGTTCTTCATCACGTAGGCCGAGACAATCGCGGCGGTCATGCCGGTCAGGTCCCCGGGGGCGTCTGGTGCAACGTCGGTCATGATGTCCTCGGGGTTGGCCGCCAACGCTAGAGGGGAAATGACTTGAATTGAACCTTTTCCATTTCGCGCCACAGCTTTTCAGGCGACACGCCCGGGCCGTACCGGTCGCTGATGTCGGTCGCATGCCCCATGATCAAATCCTTCATGTCCTTTGACAGACCACTGTCGCGGGCCATCCGAGAGAATGTATGACGCAGGCCATGGAAGGTGTTGCGGATGCCGAGACCTGCCATCGCCTTGCTGCTCCGTTTTGAGTAGCTCGACATGGCCAACGGGAAGGGGGCACCTTGCTGGCATCTGACCCACTCGGCAAACCCCATTCCCGCCAGTCTGGGATGGATCGGCACAAGCCGGCTCGAACACTCCGTCTTGGTGACCCGATGGCGCAGATCGAGAAACCATCGACCCTCAATCTCTACAAAATCGGTTGAAGCAGCGCTCACCAGTTCGTCGAGCCGGCATCCCGTGAACAGGCCAGCGACCGCCAACCAGAAATGATGGTCCCTGATACCTTGGAAGGCTGATTGAGAAAAATACGTTTTGACGTCGGCCTCGCTAAGGTGGGTTCCCGTCATCCCCCCCCGAGGAACCTTCACTCTGACCGTAGCGAACGGATTTTTCGGCAGGACCTCTTTTTCTACCGCCAGCGTGAAAAGCCGGTTGAAAAATTTCATCCAGTTTGCCTGTGTGTTGAGGACCACCCCCGGCTTGTGGCGGTCCGTGCCCTTCGCCTCCCGATTGGCTTTGACAAGACGCATGAAGCTGCTGGCTCTCATCTCCCCCACCCGGCGTGCCGGGTAATCCGGGAGGCATTGCGAGAACTCCAAAGCCTTCATCGGCGTCATTAAACTTAGATCGAAATCACCCCCCATGAAGTCCTTGAGGGCCGCGACATAGTTAGCTTCCAGTGGATTTCGGGCATCGCTTTCTGACCGATTGACCGAGTAAATTTTGTACATTTCGTCCAGCGAATATCCGCAGAGCACCAAGGGTTTGATTGGTGTTGATATCGCCTCAAATTTCTCGCGCTCATAATTGCTAGCTCGCACGGAAGCAGAATCGGCTACCCGCACGGTCTCACGCGCTGACGCCTTGAAGACCCTCGCTTGCTCGATCTCCATCAGCGCCTTTCCGACAGCCAGTCTTCCAGCTTGGCTGTTTAGGCCCAGCCGACTTGCAACGTTGACCGCCTCCTCGTGCTGCGACCCGGCTATCGCGATACTGAGAAGGCGCAACAGATCGGGCGTCGCGGCGGGTGATCGGTCCTGAGCCTGCTTCCAGCCATCAACCACGGCGCGCACATGTTCCGGCGTCTCACCGTTCCTTGCCCTCGCGATCCAAGATTTCCACTCGGCGCGGGCACTTTCCGCCTCAATAGCGGCCATGGCCTTGTTGTCGGTCTTCAAATTGCGCCGGAACTCCCGTTTGCCGAACGCCGCACGGACATCCGCCGGGACGACCATGCGCACGACATAGCTGCCGTGCTCGAAGACCAGCCCGCGCACCTTGATTGGTTTAGAACGTGCCATGGGGTCAATTTTGTAGGGTTTGTGTGGGGCCGCCTACAAAACAGCAGGCTGAGCGCAAATCTTGATAGAGGCTCGTTTAAACGAGCTTTTTTCTCAATGCAAATCGGTGCCTTGGCGGCAGTTCATCCGAGTTGTTTGTAGGGGCTCAAGTCCAACCCGGACTTGGCGAGGGGACGAGGAAAACCGGTTCGCCGGGGATCTTCGTCCCCTCGCTCAATTCCGGTGGGCGCTATCGCGCGCCGCGCGGCGGCTTGCTGCTTGAGCGCAGTCCATCGTCATCCCCCGACTTGATCGGGGGAT
>JBKJTI010000300.1:0-3785 GCA_046590425.1 Cypionkella sp.
AGCCAGCCTTTGGCGTGGACTTCTTCGACCTTCATCTGAATGCCGTGCAGACCAATGCCGGAGATGCGGCTTTGCATACCGGGGAAATATTCAGCCACCATGGCGCGGGAGAGGCCCACGGCTTCAAAGTTCAGGCCACCGCGATAGGACGAGATCACCGAAATGCCCATTTTGGACATGATTTTCAGCAGGCCCGCATCGACGGCGTTGCCATAGCGGCGCATGGCATCGACCAAGCTGCCGTCGATCAGACCGCGCCGGATGCGGTCAGCGATGGAATCCTGCGCGAGGTAGGCGTTGACGGTGGTGGCCCCCGAGCCGATCAGAACGGCGAAATAGTGGGGGTCGATACATTCGGCGGAGCGGACGTTGACCGAGCAGAAGGTGCGCAGACCTTTGCGGGTCAGCCAGCTATGCACCGCCGAGGTTGCAAGGATCATCGGCATCGCGACTTTTTCAGCGCTTTGGTGCTGATCGGTCATCACCAACTGACCTGCACCCGAGCGCACCGCATCTTCGGCTTCGGCGCGGATACGTTCCAGGCCTTGGCGCAGAGCGTCGGGGCCAGCCTTGGCCGGGAAGGTGCAGTCGATGAAGGCGACCTGTTCGCCGAAGCGTTTGACCAGCACGTCAAATTCGGCATTGGCGAGGAAGGGGCTTTCCAAGACCAGAATCTCGGATTGCGCGTTGGTTTCATCCAGCACGTTGCGCAGGTTGCCGAAGCGGGTTTTCAAGGACATCACCCGGCCTTCGCGCAAGCTGTCGATCGGCGGGTTGGTGACCTGGCTGAAGTTCTGCCGGAAGAAATGCGACAGCGGGCGGTAGACCGAGGACAGCACGGCGGCAGGGGTATCATCGCCCATCGAGGCGATCATTTCCTTGCCGTCTTCGGCCATCGGGGCGAGGACTTGTTCCAGTTCTTCAACGGTGAAGCCCGCCGCGATCTGGCGTTTGCGCAGGTCGGCCCCTTCGAACATTGCGGTTTCTGGCACGTCACGCAGCAGCGCGTTGAGGTCAACGATTTTCTCGATCCAAGTGCCGTAAGGCTTGGCGGCGGCGAGTTTATCTTTCAGCGCCACATCGTGATAGAGTTTGCCCTCGGCCATATCGACGGCAATCATCTGCCCCGGCCCAAGTGCGCCCTTTTCGCGGATGGTGGATTCGTCGACCGGAACCATACCGGCCTCGGAGCCCGCGATCAGCAGGCCATCGCCGGTGACGACATAGCGCATCGGGCGCAGGCCGTTGCGATCCAGACCGCCGCAGACCCAGCGGCCATCTGTCATCGCCAGAGCGGCGGGGCCGTCCCAAGGCTCGATCACCGAGTTGCAATAGGCATACATATCGGCCCAAGCGGGCTTCATATCAGTGGTGGCTTTGGACCACGCTTCCGGCACCAGCATGGTCTTGGCGAGGGGGGCGTTGCGGCCGGAACGCACGAGGGCTTCGAACACCGCATCGAGCGCGCCGGAGTCAGAGGTGCCTGCCGGAATGATTGGTTTGATGTCTTCGGCGGCATCGCCAAAGTTGTTGGAAGCCATGCGAATTTCGTGGCTTTTCATCCAGTTGACGTTGCCTTTCAGCGTGTTGATCTCGCCGTTATGGGCCAACATGCGGAACGGTTGCGCCAGCCACCACTGCGGGAAAGTGTTGGTGGAATAGCGCTGGTGGTAGATCGCGAAGGCGGATTCAAAGCGGTCGTCCATCAGGTCGGGGTAGAAGGTGGCGACCTGTTCGGCCAGCATCATGCCTTTGTAGATGATGCTGCGGCAGGACAGGCTGCACAGATACATGCCTTGTATTTGGGACGCGAGGGCGGCTTTTTCGATGCGGCGGCGGATGATATACAGCTCACGCTCGAACTGTTCTTCGTCGATGGCTTTGTCGTTGCGTATCAGGATTTGTTCGATTTCGGGCCGGGTCGCGTTGGCTTTGTCGCCCAAGACCGAGGTATCCACTGGGACGTGACGCCAGCCGTAGATGTAATGGCCCATGCGGAGGACTTCGGCCTCGACAATGGTGCGGCAGCGTTCTTGCGCGCCGAAATCAGTGCGCGGCAGGAAGACTTGGCCAACGGCGATCAGTTTGTGGATGTCAGGCTCGTGTCCGGTGCGGCGGACTTGGTCGTAGAAGAATTTCACCGGGATCTGCACATGGATACCCGCGCCGTCACCGGTTTTGCCATCGGCATCGACAGCACCGCGGTGCCAGATCGCCTTCAGCGCGTTGATGCCGTTTTCCACCACCTTGCGGGAGGGTTTGCCGGAGATCGCGACCACCAGACCAACGCCGCAGGAGGAGTGCTCATCTTCGGCTTTATACAGGCTGTTGGCGTCCATATAGGCGCGTTTGGCTTCCTCGGACTTCACCCAAGCTTCATCATAGATCGTCATGGCTCACTCCTTCGGGCTGGCGGCGTAGAGGGCTTCAACCTCGGCCCCGGTCAGTTTTTCGGTGTCTCCGGCAAAGGCCCAAGCGTCGGGTTTGCGGTCATAGTAGATTTCCTGCGTCAGTTTCAGGCCGGTCAGATCATCGAGCAGGCCTGCGTTCAGGAAATATTCGGCCTGATCGCCCGGTTCGGTGAAGCGATACCAAAGCGACGTGCCACAGCGGTTGCAAAAGCTGCGCGCGGCCCAATCCGAGGATTGGTAGGTTGTCACCGCCTCGGCACCCTGCATGGTCAGGCCGTCCGGCGGCACCATCACGGTCATCGTGCAGGCACCGGATTGACGGCGACAGTTTCCGCAATGGCAGGCGTGCACGTCAGGATTCAGGCCAGTGATCTGCAAGCGCACCGTGCCGCAGAGGCATTGCCCGGAGTGTTCAGCGGCCATCGGAGGCCCTCCATAACCGTTCCAGCGGCGTGGCTTCGGACATCACGGCGTCGCATTCAAAGATCGGTTGCGTCGCCCCGAAGCCTTTGTCGCCGGGCATGTGGAATTGCACCGGACTGCCTTCCAGCGGCAGCCACTGCGTGCCATCCCACCATTCGGATTGGCCGGAGAAGAAATTCCTCCACTCAGCGCTGATGTATTCATGGCCGCGCGCCTTGCGCAGTTCGTTGCCGGCATCGTCGGTTTCGACATAGTCAAATTCGGTTTGCTGCAGGGTGATACCGTCGATGGTGACGGTCTTTCCGGTCAGCTTGTCGAAGCCTTTGACGTTGGTGTGTTCGCCGTTGTCTTTGCTGAGGCTGAACTCGAAATCATCGCGGCCTGTCGAGAGCAGGCTGGAGAAATTCGCCGGATCGCGCGGGTTTGGATCAAGGGTTTGGATGACCGTTGGGTTCAGATCATAGCTTTCGATCCATTGGGTTTCGCGATCAATTTTGGACATGTAGAACATGCCCTCTTGGTCGAAATCCGCACGCCATTTGTCGCCGGGATTGTCTTTCTCGCAGGTGTAGTAGTTTGCGACATAACAGCCGCGCGACTGCACGGTGAGGATGGCGGTGCAGCCTTGCGGCGGGGTGAAGCTGCCCGCGAGGGCGGGGGAGGCGATCAGGAACAGGGGAAGCAGTGCAATCCGCATGGTTCAGTTTCCTTAAAGCGGTGATCGGGTTGCGATCACTCTGCCGCAACGCTGGCGGGTTGCGCCAGATATGCCAAGATGGAGTCGGCGGCTTCACGCCCGTCGCGGATGGCCCAGACGACGAGGGAGGCTCCGCGCACGATGTCGCCTGCCGCGTAGACGCCGGGGAGCGAAGTGGCGTGGCTGCGGAAATCGGCTTTGATGGTGCCCCAGCGGGTGACGGCGAGGTCGGGGACGCCCCAGAGGGTTTGGAT
>JBKJTI010000331.1:0-12960 GCA_046590425.1 Cypionkella sp.
GCTCGCAACCGATTAGTCGAAACCAATGCAATGCAGAGAGTAATAGATGACCTCAGTCGAAGAGCCGCCGTTGGAACGTAAGCTCGTAGCAATTCTCGCGGCCGACGTTGAAGGGTAACCTAAACCCGATGAGCCCGAGCTCCGCTCCAAATTCAGGCCACCAGTTCCAAATCATTCGACGACGGACAGCCTCCCGGCAAAAGCGCATAGAGTGCTTCGACGTGTTTAGGTTCGGAGATCGTCTTTTCCACGATCATATTGACCAGCCGGAATAGGCTTTCCGCAGTCGCCCTGTCGTCTCGCAGATCAATCTGGCCCGGATGCACCGCATCGTTACCTACCACGCGAACCGTATCAAGCGCCTTTTGCAGCATGGGATGCAGCCCATTCGCAACCAATGCCGCGATGTCAGCATTTATGTTCTCGCCGGGTTGCCCCAACTCCTTGCAAAGCTTCTGAATAGCTAGGCGCAACAAGGCCGCTGCGCCGCGTAGTGAAAGGTTAAGGATGCTACCCGCTTCGTCGTAGTCGCGGCGAATGTCTTGCGGCATGTCAGGATTTGCAGGTGGTGCATCCCCGACGACTGGCCAAACAATATTCCCAGAAACCCAAACCACGGGCATTTCACAGTTGTAGCATCGACTCACCACTGCTTCGAGCAAAGATGCTGACGTTCTTTCACCAGTCATCCTTTTAAAGCTTGGGGTCAGAATTGCTCCGCCAAGCAACGCATATCTAACAGAGTCCCCTCCAACATTGTCCTGCCCACTTTCGTAGAGGCCTATCGCGTACCAAGTCTGAGCTGCGAGCGCGCCGCAGTGCGGACAGTTGAAAGCTGTTTAGTAATTGACGGCGGAACAAATTTCATCTGAAATTCCTGACAGTTAAGCTGACCGACGTTGGGCTTCGGCGCGTGCTGAGTCAATCAGTCGCAAGACGGATTCGTGATCATGGAAATTCACCCCGATACCGCATGTTTGCCTACTATATGCCTACTAGCGAAAAGAGTAAGGGGTCAGCTTTTCAGCTAACCCCTTGAAATCTTTGGTGGAGGGAACGCGACTGCCGTCGAACCTTCTCTGGTTGTAGTGGGGATGTTGCAATTTGATCATTCATTCCATTTGTCGGTAAGTTTACGCAATGGGCGGAAAGCGGTCCTTGACGGTGCACTTGAGTTGCTGCCGAGAGCCGCGATAGCTGCCAGCAATGTCACTCGGCGATCCGAGACAAGGTGCGGACCAGCGTCGAGGGCGGTGCAACTCTGACAATTGCCAAAGGGTGGGTCCCGCCCCCTTTGAATTCGATCACTTCGTCGCGGGGAATGGGCCGACATAGCCCACATAACCCTCGGCTTCGTCCGTGATCTCCGGATCGAGGAAGCCCGTACGGCCGCGGACATAACCGCCTGCGAACGGGCCGACGACGCGTTTCATCAAACCATCGCCCATGTTGCGCGCAATCCAGTATTGATCGCACTGCTGCGCTACTTTTCCTGCGCCCGCTGGCGCGCCGTCTGGCAACGCGAATGGGACCGCAGATGGTGTGTGGCAGGACCGATCTCTTGCAGGCGCAGCAGGCGATCACGGCCCAAAGCAGGCGGTCGGCTCGCTTTACACTGCTGCGGGGTCCGAGGCGGACCACGACGGCGGAGCAGATGGAGGAGGGGTAGAGCTGCGAGAACTGCCCAGGATTTTCCGACGATTTGACCCAGAAGGAAATCGAGGTTTCCGAAAGCCAGAAAGAGGAACACGACACTGTCCACGGCGAGCCCCACGACACTGCTGGCGGCAACAGCGAGAACCAAACCACGGCGCTGCAGAGGCGTGAATATTGCCATGTCAGCGAGTTCTGACAGGGCAAAGGCCGCAATGGATGCAAAGGCAAGCGCTGGCGGAGCAACAAGGCCGGACATGACTGCACCGATAACAACAGCGAGCATTGCCCAGATCAAGCCGAGCCTGCGTTGCACAAGATCCCGCAGGACCAAGGCCGCCCCGACTGCGAGAACTCCGCTGGGGGCCATCAGCCCAGGTGCGACCGGGATCAGGCAAAGACCTTCAGGTATGCAGACAGTGCCGATATTGGAGATCAT
The DNA here is from genome assembly GCA_046590425.1 of Cypionkella sp. GTDB lineage: Bacteria > Pseudomonadota > Alphaproteobacteria > Rhodobacterales > Rhodobacteraceae > Cypionkella. The sequence continues at coordinate 2,093 of JBKJTI010000331.1, forward strand.
CCAGTTGGCGAGGGGGATGGTGGCACAAAAGCCAGCGAAGTAGAGCGCACCTTCGAGGCGCAGTTTACGGATCGTTTCCTTCATGTCTCAGCCCCTGCCACGGTAGGTTGCGACGCCCTGGTCCGGAATCCAGAGATCGTTCGGTTGCGGGCCGGTCTGATAGAAGACATCGATCGGGATGCCCCCGCGCGGATACCAATACCCGCCTATGCGCAACCATTCGGGGGCGAGCAGATCAACCAGTCGTTTGCCGATCGTGACGGTGCAGTCTTCATGGAACGCCCCGTGATTGCGGAAGGAGAACAGGAAAAGCTTGAGCGACTTGCTTTCCACAAGCCAGTCCGCCGGAACGTAGTCAATCACGAGGTGGGCGAAGTCAGGCTGTCCTGTCATCGGGCAGAGCGACGTGAACTCGGGCGCTGTGAAGCGCACGCAGTAAGGCATCCCTTTCTGGGGATTTTGCACCCGTTCAAGGACCGCGTCTTCTGGCGAGTTAGGGACGGACGTTGAGGACCCGAGCTGTTGGAGCCCAGAATAGATAGACGATTGCGACATGGTGCGCCTTTTGAGGAGCCTCCAGTACAGCCTGATTCAAAGCGCTGACGCGCCACAAGATCAGTGTCCTTGTTTTAACCGGGTAGGCTGCGACCGGAGGCACGGATGCCAAGGCGCGCTGCGTAGCAGGATCGATCTATCGAGTAAAGGCGCGGTGAGGGGGGTTGTCGTCCCCTCTCCGTCCAAAACGTCGAAGATGCCGCAACTGCGAACGGCAGAAAATCACCATCGCTTGCGGAAAGCCGGACAAAAACCTCTGGTCAGGTTGGGATGGCCAATACGGTGGGTTTGGTCAGGGACAGAAAGGTTTGAGTTTTGTCCAAGGGGCCTACACGAAGAACCCCTTGGCCATTTCGGTACTTCCTTCTTGAGCCCGACGGAGCGGTGACCTGTTAAATGGTCGCTATGCTCGCCAGACGGTCGCAAGCATTCCGGCCGCCCCAAGCATCAGTGCTCCGGTCAGCCTGTTTAAGTGCAGCAATCGCTTTGCAGAGGGTGGCATGGACCGGATGAGGCTACCAGCAAGCGCCCAACCCATTGAGCGCCGCCTGCCGGATCCCGTGCCTACTGCCGTTTGCAAAGGCCAACAGGTTGTTTGCGCCAGGCGACGCGGCGACAATGGCAGCCGCTGGGACAAACAGGAGCAGTTGTGACATAGTCATGGGAGATGGTGTATTGCCGCTTTTTCCTCTCGACAAGTACACGCCGGCGTCCGAGATTCTGAGCCCATGATAGCGCTCCAGATACCAGACGATGCGGATTGGCCCGAGGTGATATTCGCGGCGCAGATGCAGGACTTTCTCCGTGCCTGCCTCTGGCGTCCGGTTCGGATGGTTGTGCGGAACAGATCGCTTATTGGCCAGCCCCGCCTCGCCATGATCTGCCAAGGCATGACGCCATCGATAGAAGCTGGCTCTCCCGATTCCGAAGTATCGGCAGGTATTGCTGACGTCACCCGACGCCGCAGCGTGATCCAGAATGCGCAGCTTGCGCCGGATTTCCTGTTGGTCTTTAGCCATCGAACTCACCATCCCACTCCAAAATGGAGGTTACTGAAGGTGTCTCGCTGAATCGATAGGTCTTACAGTCCAACTTTTCGTCCGCACCCCCAATGGGTCACTTCTGGGTGCAAATCAACACCCCATCGTGTATAAACTAGTACATCGGCACCAAGACGTGAGGGATACAAATGGTTAGTCACACAACTCTTTTGACGGAGCTGGCTGAAGACCAAGAGGAGCGCCGACTACAGGTTCTTCGGCGCTATGACATTCTTGACACACCACCTGACGGCGCGTTTGATCGCGTCACCAGTCTCGCAGCGCGCCTATTCTGAACGAGTTGTTGACCAACGCGCTCAAGTACGGCCAAGCTCCTAATGCGAAGGTCGCAGTGCACTTTGGCCGTAACGGCGAGAATTATGAACTAACGGTCCGTGATTCTGGGCCTGGTTTTCTGGACGGGGGGACGGCAGCGAATACGTCTGGCCTTTCTTTTGTCAGGGCGCTGACGCGTCAGTTGAACGATGTTTTTGTGGCAGAGAATGACCAAGGTGCTGTCTGCTCGGTGAGGTTCCCCGCTTGACTTCAAAGGAGGAAACGTCCGACGCTCGGTGGAGTGAGCTAATTGGGATGAACTTGCGGATGGCCTCGTTCAGCGCCTCGACGTAGAAGTCGGCCTCGAGCGTATTCGAGATGCGCCACGCCTGCACCTTGCGGGTAAAGAAAGCCCCGGCGCATGGGCAGGTAGGTGATGTCGGCGCACCAGAGCTGGTCCACCTGCAACCGCCCAGCAGATAGGGGTAGGTCTTTTGTCCCTTTGCGGGCTTGCTCCCTCTCACACATGCCAGCATGTGTTGCCGGGCAACTGGTGTTGGGCTTCTGGTAGATTGGCATCAATCGCATGAGGCGCATCAGACGCCGGATCCGCTTCTGGTTCACGGGATGACCTTCATTCTGCAGGTGCCAGGTCATCTGCCGGACGCCGTAGAAGGCGTGTCCAGAAACTGCTTGTAGATCAGCAGCATCAGGGCGAGGGTCATCTCGGTCTCGCCCTGATGCTCGTAAATAGAACGAGGACCGTAAAATCGACAGCAGGCGACACGCACCCGACCGACAGTTTGGGATGGTTTCGTTCGACTATCGCCCGCCTCACTTGCCGATCCAAGGCGTCAGCTTTCGTGACAAAAATCGTTGGCAACGGCCAGCTCCCCGATCTTTGATGGTTGGATTCTTGCCCACACGACAACGGCCGCTGGGGCACGCTGCAGCGAGGTCTTCGCCAGCTTGGTAACGATCCGCAGACAATGCGGGCGGATTAGTCCAAAAAGACGGACCCGCCCGTGCTGGAGGCCATGCCTCGGCATCGGTCGTTACCACAGACTGCCGCCAGTCATACGAACGTAACCGGGCGCTTCGGGCTTCTGTCGACCGAGAGCGAGAACACGTCAGGGCGGGAATAGTGGCCACTGGCGTCGAATTTCCTGCGTGAGGCGCGGGCGGCGGGAATGTCGATTTCAGCCAAAAGCAGGCCCTTTTCGCGATGCATTGGCCCGGCGGCGATCCCGCCGAAGGGCTTGTAGACCACGGCATCGCCGGAGTTCACCCATTCATCCTTATTCGGAAACAGACTGTCGTAATACGGGATGTCAGTGGGTATGTCCGACACCTCCAGTGCCGTCGCGCATCCGATCACCCAACAGCCGCCTTCGCGGGCGATATGCTGCATCGTGGCCAACCAGGTGTCGCCGCTGTCCCAGGTCGGAGCGACATAGATGTCGATGTTTTGGGCGTAGAGCGCAAAACGCGCCAAGGGCATGTAGCTTTCCCAGCAGATGAGGGCACCGATACGCCCCACCGCCGTTTCGACCACCCTGAGGCCAGATCCGTCTCCAAAACCCCAGATCATGCGCTCCGGGTTGGTTGGCATCAGTTTGCGGTGGTTATTGGCGATGGTGCCGTCCGCATCGATTATGATGCAGGAGTTGAACAGGGTTGAACCTGATACCTCGCCGTCCACTTCTTGATACCCAGCCACGATGACCATGCCGTGCTCGGCTGCCGCCTCTTGAAGGGGGGCCATGCCGTTACGGCTCAGGTCGATGGAATTGGCCCGCAGCAGGGCGAACAATTCATCTGTCTTGCCCATGTCGGCCCCCGGTGAAAGACGCCAGCAAAAGGTCGGGTAGCCGGGGAACCAGGCCTCGGGGAAAACCAGCAGCTTGGCGCCATCACTGGCGGCTTGGGCGACCAGTCTGACCGCGCGCTCCATGCTAGCGGCGAGGTTGAGATAGACAGGCGGCTCTTGAACAATTGCGATCTTGGTCATTGGATTTTTCCTTTCCTGGGTTCAGACGATTTCCGACAAGCGCCGGCTATCAGCCCAGAGCCCGGCGATGGCCGTGGGGCATTATACCGGCCGACGGTATGGATCAGGCAGCTTTCGTTCCGGTGGCGACGAGCATCTCACAAGGCCCTTCGAACCGGCCATCCTTTTCGAAAGCCCGCAGCGCCTCCTCGATTTCCTCCCAGGCGTCATCCCTCTCGGGCGCGGTGAGTCCCGCGAGCATCTGATGCAAGGCCCCAAAGCTCTCGCGTTCGAATTGCAGACATTCCTGAGCCGAGCCCAATCGAACCGGCGCCGCAACACGCTCTACGTCGATGTCGGTGAAACCTGCCTCATGCAAGCGGCTCGCCAGCACATCGGGGTCGCCAAGCGAGAAGGGGCCAGGCTGACCTGGCAGTGGCGCGGGCAGCGCGGCGCGGCGGCGGATGATGCCGACCGGCACCGAAAAGAAGCCGTTGCGATCGGCCGCGGCATAGGTGATCGCACCGATGCGGCCACCCGGGCGCAACTGGGCGCGCATACCCGCCAACGCCTTGTGCTGGTCCGGAAAATAGATCAGGCCGACGCGCGACATGACCGCATCGAACGGCTCAGCCTCGATCCCTCCAACCTCCTCTCCGTCGATTACCAAGGTTTCTACATTGCTCAGGCCAGCCCGAGCCGCATTGGCTTTGGCATGTTGCAGTATCTCCGGCGACAGATCTGTCGCCAGCACATGTCCCGAAGGACCGACGCGCCTCGCCGCGTTGAGCGTCTGGCTTCCAGCCCCGGCCGCGATATCCAGAACGCGGCTGCCTTGCGTCAGGCCCATTCCGTCGAGCATCAGTTCGGTCGATGGACCCAGCCACCTGTCCAGAAGCGGTGTCCACCGATTCCACGCCTCGGCGGCTTCGTCCCACTGCCGACGGGTCGTTTCCTTGAATACGGCAGGGTCGAAGACTTTTGTTGCGGTTGTCATTTCGCTCTCCTTTTCGGGCATTGCCCGATGCATGGACACTATTCAGCAACTTGCAGCCCGGACCCACCGGTCTCAGCCGGGAAGTCCTTGAATTCGGGCAAGCCGTCGCGCATCGGCAGTACAGTCTCGGCGTAGTTCACATGTACGCCAGGCTCAAAAGCTAAGATGGGGATCGCCGCTGGGAAGACATCAGTGACGCCCAATTCAGGTGATCTGTCATGATGTGCCCGCCACATTTCTTGCAGAACCGACGCAGCGAGTTCGGTACGCCGGCATATTCGCCAACGAAATCCTGCCCTCTGGTGATCCGCACGCTGTCCGGTTTCCAAAGGCTGAATGCATTCACCGGTCCCGCCGACCATGCGCGGCAGGACGTGCAGTGGCAATAACCCATCGCTTCCGGCAGACCGGAGGCTTCGATTTCAGCGCTGCCGCAAAAGCAGGTTCCAACATGTGTCGTGATCATGATTTCTTTCCCCGCTCTTCCAAACGCATCACTAGAGTCGGCGGAATCGCGCTGCCTTGATAGTCCTGAAACTGTACTGGACCGGGCCGGACATACCGCCTAGGCTCAAACAGTCAACGTTTCCAGCTAAAGGGGAGGCATTCCATGCGCGGCAGCTACGGTCAGTTTTGCCCGGTTTCGATGGCCTCCGAGATCCTTTGTGCACGCTGGTCGCCGCTCTTGATCCGGGAGTTCCTGTGCGGCAGCACGCGGTTCAACGATCTGCGGCGTGGCCTGCCGCGGATGTCGCCGTCGCTGCTGTCAAAGCGATTGGCAGAATTGGAGGCAGTGGGGGTCATTCAGTCCTTCAAAGGCGATCAGGGCGTCAAGGAGTATCGCCTGACTAAAGCCGGAGAAGAGCTTCGTCCACTCATCATGGCGATCGGCACATGGGGACAAAGATGGGTGGAAAGCGGGATTTCCCTCAACAATCTCGATCCTGAATTGCTGATATGGGATATGCATCGTTTCTTGGTAATCGACCCGTTGCCCGAGCGCCGGGCTTGCCTCCAGTTCGTGTTTAACGATCTTCCAACCGCACGACAGAACTATTGGTTGCTGGCCGATCCGCAATCCGGAGTTGAGGCCTGCTATGCCGATCCAGGCTATGACGTTGACCTCTATGCCGTATCCAGCCTGCGTACCATGACTGCGATCTGGATGGGCCTGGACACGGTCAAGAAAGCCGTGAGCGATGGAAGGCTCGAACTGACCGGTGCGTGCGAGGTTGCCAACCGAATGCAGGAATGGCTGGGCCTCAGCCCGTTTGCCCATGAAGAACGGATGGCTGGGTAATCTGGCCCCCCCCCTTTCATCCTCCCTACCGTCTCCGGTAGCTTGCGTTCATCACATGGAGGCGGACCAGGGCGCACTGTCGGTCGAAGGCGATCCGCAACTGGCGCGCAGCATGCAGAAATGGCTCGGCCTCAGCCCCTTCGCCCGCACCGAACGCCGCGTCGCATGATGTTCAGTTCGGACATCGGCTGGTTTGGAATGGGAATGGTGCCGCAAGTGCCTGCTCTCGGCCCTTTGCTCCACTCAACGGCGATGTTGCGTGGCGGGGCCCTCCCGCGAACCGGTCATTCGATACCGAAGCAGCGAAATCGTCAACGTTCTCAATCGCAAGCAAAATTCTTCCGACAACACCAACTTGCCGGCTACGCATTAGGAACGACTGCGCTGATCCTGATGCTGAGATTTCCTTAGTATAACCTGTCTGTCTCGTTACTGCGGATCCCCGCCTCCATATCGTCAAGGGCGCGATCGAGCCTTCCATACCATCGTGTTGGGCGTGTTCTTCAGCTTAAGAATTTCCCCCTTCACGTCGGGTGGGTCATGCGAGCCTTAATAAACGAGCTTGAAATACTCAGCGTTAAAGTTAGCATCCATGCTGGTTCCGCAGAATCCCATCGCCATGTTCGACGTGCCTGAAATCGTGCCCCCTGCGACGATTGCGGCACCTTGTATACCATCGGCATTGGCCGAAAAGCTGATATCATTCTTGGCCAGAAGCTGGCTGCCGTAGATTTGCAGATTTGATGGAAAGCTCATGCTCCCTGCGGTCACAAGCTGTGAGCCACCTCCGATAGCACAGTTGTCATTCAAGCCGACCTGAAGGCCAGAGCTTGCTGACATCGATTTGGACGAGGTGCTGGTTGTCGCGATCACTGAGTTGATAATTTGCACCCCCTGCTCGAATTTGACGTCGCAGCTTGTGACGATGACGACATTTTTGACAATCACGTCCGCCTTGATTGTTAGTGCAGCGCCGCCTGAACAGGTATAAGTATGCAGCCTGCCCTCTTCCAAATCGGCTTGGGTCACATAGCGCGATGAAAAACCCTTATCGGTGTGCGAGGTAATGTAAGAGGGCAAATAGAGCGAATCAAAAGTCGATAAACCGCTGATCAGAGCATCAATGCGATTTATGATCCGAATGTTCCAAGACCCTTCTCTCAAAGCGTCGGCAAGTCCCGTGTTGGTCTTGAATCCGGAATTCGGCAGCTCGATATCGTCAAGATTTGGCATGGAGACGACCGTGCCGGGTTCAAAGTAGTTGTTGCTGTTGAGCGAAACGTAACTGTTCGAATGAATGCAGAATCCGTTCGAATAGGTGTTGTTACTCTGTACGTCGACTGGGCCTTCGGCAACAAAGCCTTCGCGGAGGCAAGTTGGGCGGTAGGTCGTAAAGATCGCGGTTGTCGTCAGATTCCAGTCGTCGAGACCGACCAACTTCAGCAGATAAGTCGCAACTTCATTGCCATTTTCTAACGTTCTTCGTGTGGTGACTTGTACAGCGCCCCGGGAACCCGACTTGGGCACAAAGCTTTGCGCATTGGAGTCATACTGACCAAAAACAATGTCGGCATCGTTTAGAACGGCTCCGAACACGCTTTCTGGCATATTGAGGAGAGCTATCTCATGTGCTGCGGCAATCGCCTCGCTTTCGGATTTGAGCTCGCGGGTAAGCAAGGCTGCATGCGCGGAGGCATCGGCGGCGATCTGCAGTTGGGTACGGGCTGTCATGACGTTCCCGACATCGATGGCGTAGCCTCCGACAAACAGAGTGCCAATCAAGATGAACATGCTGAACGCCGTCATCCCACCTGACTCGTCAGAATAGAATTGCCGTATTTTTTTGAGAGATGACGAAAGCATATCAATTCTCCGAAAGGTGCTGGGCCGACACGGTTACGTTGAAGTCATGGAAAACGTCGATCAGGTTGGTCACACTCAGGTCGCTCACCGGGATTGTGACTGTGCTCGCGATGATACCATTCGACAAAGTCGTCTCTACAGATGCGTTGGGGGCTATATTATAAATATCTGCAAGAATTATTGCTTCTGCGTCATCTGATGTTCGCACGCGTCCAATGGAAACCGCACGGTTGACATCTTGCACGACCCTCAGAATTTGCGACTGGTCTCCAAAAACTATCGAAGTATCTACAATCAAACCGAAGAGCGCCGCCATAACGGGCAACCAAAGTACGAATTCGACTGTCGCGGCTCCGGATTCATCCGACAGCCCGTTGGAAATTGAAGGATGAAGTTTCCATTTCCCGTTCATAAGCCCTCCGACCCCCTTTGGCTCATGAGGTATTTCATTCGCTAAGACTGTGGCTCTATGCCGTGAAACCAAAGCGCTCTCCGAACCGAATAGGTTTTAATATAGATAACATTATGGAGAAAATATGGCGTTGATGATTATCCACCATCAGCACCCATGGAACAGTTTGGCGTGATTGCGTAGCGGAGGTGGACTGCCCCCTAAGGTAGTTCCCGAAAGCTACACTTAAATGAGACTGGTGGATGTGGTGGTGCCCGCGTCAGCGGTGCAGGATAGGCCCGAAACGCGATCACGGCGCGGACCCAATGTTGCACGTTTGCGCAACTTCTGACGGGGAATTGCGATCAATCGCGGCGACGGCCACTGAAAGGCCTGTCTTGATACGTTTTGCCACCAAAGACGACTCATATGGTCGTTATTGAGGGATTGGAGTGCGGTTTGTTGTGACGGTTGCGTTCAGTTGAAGCGGAGTTGACCGGGAAAGTTGCAGGTGGGGTTGCCCGCTGCTCCCGCGTCGATCCGATCACCGCAGCGCGTACAATTCGGGGCGCAGTACGGCATCGGCGGCAAGTGTCGGCAGGCGTGTCCATCCGCTGTCGACAGAGTTCCGGAGCACCACAATCGTTTGAGCGGCTGCGATCATGTAGACAGCGGCGAGGGCTGACATGGTGATTTTGGTGACGGTGGTCATGGGTTCCTCCTTCCCAATACAACCGGATTACACCTTTCTATCGTGGGTCGGCGGGTTCCTGTGTTGACGCTAGGTCATTTGGGCAGGATTTTACTCGTGTGGAATTGTTCGGGCAGCCGATTGGTCCGTCAAAACACTAAGATGAATCCAGACAACAGCCCGGCTGCGTACAAGAGTACGGCCCAAAAAACGAGCGTGATTTGAGCGTGTGGAGTCATCGCGTGGCTTTCCCTTTGGAATGGCTGAAAAACAGATATCCCTATCGGCTGGCAGGGCAAATCGCGGCAGCAAATCTGTGGCGGTCTCGGCGGAACTTGGCGCGTGTGGTCGGCGCTTGTTCCGTCTTCGTTCTCTCTATATCCTCGGCGATCATGGGCATTGTTGCAGAACTCACGCTTGAGGCGCTATTTCCCCTTTCCCTGTTGAACTCAAGCCACGCGGACGATTTCGGCGGTGCCGAGTGCGTTGAAGCGGTTGATCAGTGCGACGCGGATTTGGATTTCAGCGGTTTGGCTGTCGGGGTGGCTTGCGGCGATGCGTTCGCCAAATGCCTTCAGGCAGCGCATCTTCGCCTCGATCCGGCTCCGGGCGTGGTATCCGGTCCAGCGTTTCCAGAAGGCTCTGCCATAGTGCCGGGTGGCGCGCAGGGTTTCGTTGCGGGCGATTGTTGGCGGGCAGTCCTCTTTCCTGGGCCGAGCGTTCTTCCGGATCGGGATGATCGGAGTGGCCTGCCGGTGGATCCCTCTCGTGCATGTAAACATGCACTGCCGGGCAGTGGATAGCGGTGTGGCAGCGGCGCGTGTCATAGGCGCCGTCGGCGGTCACGGTGCAGATCGCTTCACCTTCGGGGATCTGGTCGAGCAACTCTGGCAGCGCGGGGCTGTCGCCATCGCTGCTGGGGGTAAACTCGACCGCCCGGATATCCGAAGTGGCCGTATCCATCGCGAGATGCACCTTGCGCCCCCTCTCGGGCGATTGCTTCGCAATCCCCTGCGGGCAACGATTGGCGTCGTCCCTGAACGCCATGCTTTCTTGCCTGCCATTCGCCGTCGCCCAGGAACTTGATCCCGGTGCTGTCCACCAGCAAGTTCAGCGGGCCATCGGCACGGCGATACGGCATCTGGACGGCCAGGGACTTCTGACGTCGGCACAAGGTGGTATAGTCGGGCAACTCCCAGTCCAGGTCCGCCATCTTCAGTAAGCTTGCCACCATCCCCGTCGTTTGCCGGAGCGGCAGCTTGAACAGAGCCTTGATGGTCACGCAGAACTGGACCGCCGCATCCGAGAACGCCGCAGGGCGACCGGGGCTGCCGTCATGCGGCGCGAACCAGGTCATGTCCTTGTCCAGTCAGATCAGCAGCGACCCGCGCTTGCGCAGCGACGCTGAGTAGCTGGACCAGTTCGTCGTGCAGTAGCGGGCGGGGGCTGGCTTGGTCATGCACGCCGTCTAAGCGCATGGCTTCACGTTGAAACTTTCGCGGACAGAGTTCTGCAACAACTCTCTCCTCCGCAACCAAAACGAAATTGAGCACCGAACTTCACAAGGTGGTGAATGGTAACAACTAGGAATAGCTTTATACCATCTCTAGTTTCTCACACCGACGCTGGATGGGCAGTTCGAATTGAACTTTCGATCCGTGCCTATGCTCGCAACCGATTAGTCGAAACCAATGCAATGCAGAGAGTAATAGATGACCTCAGTCGAAGAGCCGCCGTTGGAACGTAAGCTCGTAGCAATTCTCGC
>JBKJTI010000335.1:0-2722 GCA_046590425.1 Cypionkella sp.
GGGGATTTATCGGCCCAGGACACCAGTTGGAACGCTGGATAAAACCGCTCAGACGCGGTGATCGCGCCGGAAATCAGCCGATCAATCTGCTCGGGCGCCACCATTTGCCCGCCCGCAAGGCAGAGGCCATAGCGGAACACCATCAGCTTTTGTTCGGCCCAATAGGTGAACGCCCCAGTCCAAACCATATCGTTGCAGCGGTTCAGCACATCATAAAGGGCTGCCATTTTATCGGTTGGCGGCTCCATTTCAAAGGTGCAGATCAGGCGGAGCGTTTCGTCCTGCGCCGACCAGGCTAGGGTCAGCGCGTAGGTGCGCCACTGGCCCTCAACCGCCATCGCGATCTGGTCATCGGTGACGCGGTCAAACTCCCAATCATGATGGGCAGCCAGATTTTCCACGATGTCGATCGGATGAAGATCGTCACTCAGCAGGTAATCTTCGGAAAATGACATAGGCAGGCCTCACTATAAAGCCCCAGTGACGATACCGTCCTCTATGGGCTGGGCGCCCGGCAACCAACAGCGTAACCCGGCATTGCCCTTACTAGATATAGTGTGGGTATGGGGGAAGCCTGTAAAGCAAATTCTGAGGAAATCTTCTGTGGACAAGATTGTGTGTGTGTGGCGTGACAGCAAAAGCTGCAGAGTTTGACAGCAGAGTCTGCAGCAACGCAGTTTTGATACAAAGGTTCAGATATCTCACTACCCAGAGTCCACGGTCCCCGCGCAGAAGGCTTAACTCGGCACATCTTTCTTCTTCATTGACCTCATGAAGAAGAAAGAGGGTTGCCACCCGCTACGACCGATGCCCAAAGGTCTTCCTCTCCGCCGTCGCCCTCGCCGCAACCGTCATGTTCTGGCTATGAAACGAGAACGAGTCCTGACCCTAAGCCCACCTACGGCTTGCACGGCACGGATAGTCCGGCGTCGCTGTTTCAGGCCGTTAGCCGCGGGTGTGTACGATTCACGAACTGGGACGTGGAAGAGTTGGCCCATCTGGTTAAGCCAGGCGTGTTGGTGGAATTTCTGGAATGATGAGGGTTGCGGCCATTATGTTGGCGATGGCCATCGCCATGCCATCAACCGCGCAGGATGCCGCAACGCAAGCGCCTATACGCCCGATGCCCCGCCCCGAAAACGCCCCTAAGGCCGCTGCGTCTGCACAGGTCACTCCGCCGCCGTCCGTTGAAGAGACCGAAAATATAGCTGCCCCGTCGCCTGCAATTGCGGCGAAGGGACAGCGGGATTTGCTGCGGCTGGACGATGCAACCTATGCCTCCTGCCTCGTCGCGCTGCACGATTTGGCGGTCGGCTACGAGGAAGTTGCGGCCGTCGTGCCAGAAGACGATGTTGATTGCGGCATCTTGCAGCCCATCAAGGTCAGCGAGATCGCTCCGGGTGTCGCCCTGGTCCCTCCAGCTGTCATACGTTGCCCCACGGCACAGGCACTGGCCGCTTGGGTGCAGGATTTCGTTCTGCCCGCCGCAGCCCGCCTTGACGGTCGGGGCGCCTTGACCGCCATAGAAAACGGCTCTGGCTACACCTGCCGCAGGCGCAACAATGAGGTCGATGGAGCGTTGTCGGAACACGCCTTCGGAAATGCGTTCGACGTGATGGGCTTTCGATTTGAACTCGGTTCCCCCGTGATGGTGGGACCAGGCAAATCGGAAGACGGCCTTGCCAGCGTCTTTCAGGATGCGGTCTGGGCCTCCGCATGTCTTGATTTCGCGACGGTTCTAGGGCCCGGGTCGAACGCCTCACACGAAGACCACCTGCATCTCGATATCAAAGCGCGCGAAAACGGATTTCGAATTTGTGAATTGGGCGCTGCGGTCGATGAGTGATCTGAAGAGTACCCACGAGAATTTTGCTGCGCGAAGCGCGATCGGCAGCTTCGAACACTGCAGCGAAGCCGCACAGGGAAGAGTTGCCCGTTCGCGAGGGTGATGTCGACCTGAACGCCAAACTGGCCGAGTTGGAGCAGTTCTACAACCTCGCCAGACCACATGGCGCTCACAATGGGAAAACGCCTCACGAGGCGCTCAGAGAAAAGCGATAAAGACTGAAATGGAGTCTCGCGAGATCGCCCTCATTAAGTGGTTGACCGCACGGCTAGGCCATTCGGCTTGGGTGGGCGAGCGGCTTCTATCCGCGGCAGAGGATCGTGTAATCGGGCACCGCCCAGTCGAGACCGGCCATCTTCAGCAGGCTGGCCACCATCCCGCTCGTTTGTCGCCAGGGCAGCTTCAAGACCTTGATCGTCAGACAGAATTGGATCGCGGCATCCGAGAACACCGCGGGACGCCCGGGCCTGCCGTCATTTGGGGCAGGCTAGGTCATCTGCTTGTCCTCAGCGACATGTTGTAACCGGGCGAGTTCGTCGTGCGGTAGCGGGCGGGGGATGGCTTGGTCATGCAGCCGTCTAAGCGCATGAATTCACGTTGAAACTTTCGCGGACAGAGTTCTGCAACAACTCTCTCCTCCCGCAACCAAAACGAAATTGAGCACCGAACTTCACAAGGTGGTGAATGGTAACAACTAGGGATAGCTTTATACCATCTCTAGCTTCTCACACCGACGCTGGACGGGCAGTTCGAATTGATCTTTCGATCCGTGCCTATGCTCGCAACCGATTAGTCGAAACCAATGCAATGCAGAGAGTAATAGATGACCTCAGTCGAAGAGCCGCCGTTGGAACGTAAGCTCGTAGCAATTCTCGC
>JBKJTI010000320.1:0-5903 GCA_046590425.1 Cypionkella sp.
TCGACCCCACACGCCCCAAATGAAAGGGTGAATTGGTGGAGTCGCCGGGTACCGCCCCCGGGTCCGAGCCGTTTATTATGGGTGCGTTTATCGCCATAGTCCGAGTTGCCCCGGACAAGGTGAATATAGGGGCAGGGGGCGGCGCGCGCAAGGTGGTGTGCGGTCCCAACTCGGGACCTTTTTTATATGTGTTATATCAATGAGTTGGTGGTGTGGATTTAACGGTTTGTTAAGGGTTGCGGGCATTGCTGGCAGCTCCTGCCCCGCGCAACGCAAAACGCCCGCAACGGAGTGCGGGCGTTTTGACAGGTTTTAGCGGCGGTTCAGAAGCCGGATTTGATCATCTCAAACTCTTGCGTCATGCGGTCGCGCATCGCGGGATCAATCGGCACCTGAGACAGCAGGATGCCATCGACGGGATCGACATCGGCGGCTTTGAGTTCTTCCAGCGGAATGTCCTTCATCGCCACGTCATTGGAATGGACATAGCCGAAGTTCGCAAGCAAGCCCTTGGCCGAGCCGTGGTCTAGCCAGGCATTGATGAAGTCATAGGCTTTTTCTTCGGAGCCGGGCGCGTCCTTGAAGTTGACATAGCCGCAGAACCAGTTGGCGACGCCCTCTTTCGGGGTGCGTTGGAACGCGACCGGGACGCCTTCTTTCCTCAGGTTGGCGACGCCATCGTTCCATGTCCAAGCGATGACGACCTCACCGGTTTTCATCAGCTGTGCCAGTTCCGACGGGTCGGCCCAATAGGTGCGGACGTTGGCATGAGCGAGGCGCAACCAAGCGGCGGCGGCGGCAAATTGTTCATCCGTCACATTGGTCCAATCCGAAACCCCGGTGGCCAGCAGCGCCAGCGACCAGGTGTCATCGGTGTTGTCGGGCAGCGAGATTTTGCCCGCAAAGGCCGGATCGGTGAACACCTGCAGCGAGGCAACCTGCTCGGCCTTCACGAGGTCAGTGTTATAGGCGATGGCGGTATAGGCGCCGTCGGTGGGGATATACCAAACGCCGGCATCATCGGCAAAAATCTTGGAGTTCTTGTAACGCTCGCCAATCTCGCCATAGAGCGGGATTTTGCTGACATCCCAAGGCTCGATCAGGCCAGCATCACGGTATTTCTGCACCATCTGCGCGCAGGGATGGGCGACATCGGCTTTGAATCCGTTGGAGACTTTCTGGAACGCCTCGTCATCATCGCCGAAGAAGGAATAGGTCGGCATGTCGCCGTTTTTGGCCACGTAAGCCTCGATCAGCGCCTGATTCTCAAAGCCTGCCCAGTCGAAGACGGTCAGGTCTGGGTCGGCGGCATGGGCAAGGCTGGCGAAGCTGAGGGCGATGGCGGTGGTGGCGAAAAGTTTTGTGAGTCGCATGGGATTCCTTCCGGCTGTTGGGGTGCCACTTATGTCGGATGCGGCCTGTCGATGGCGCAAGGCTAGAGCGGGCGTGGAATTGGCTCAAGGCCTTATTGCAGGATCGGTGGGGCTTGCGCGGCTTTTGCGCCGGGCATCTGGCTGAATTTTGGTCAAAGCGACTTGGCGTGGCGCTATTCGTGGCGCTTTGGCTGACTGTACTTTGCGGGTTTGGAAGCGCCGGTGGGTTTGGCGGGCCAGTCTCCGTTTGTGCCGGGATGCAGCGCAACAGCAATCCAATCGCGGCGAATGTGCCGGGGGTTTACGCCTTGGCAATCCTTGACTAGGTTTGCGTTGAACCTGCTTCATGCGGGATCTGCCACAGCGCCTGTGCGGGCCTGCGGTTTGGCTGGAAGACCTGCCACGGCCTTTGCATAACCCGTGGAACTCAGCTGGGCCGTTTTGTTTGAACCGCAAAGGATGTCTGATGACCCAACTTGATCTGAATTTCGTGCGCAGCCAGTTTCCGGCTTTTGACAGCCCGGTGCTGTCGAGCCATGCGTTTTTTGAGAATGCCGGCGGGTCTTATCCTTGCCGTCAGGTGGTGGACCGGCTGCACCGGTTTTATCTGGATCGCAAGGTGCAGCCCTATGGCCCCTATCCGGGAGCGCAGGCAGGCGGTGCGGAGATGGATGAGGCGCGCAGTCGGTTGGCGGCGCTGATGGGGGTGAAAGGGCCGCAGGTGTCGTTTGGGCCTTCGACCAGCGCCAATACCTATGTGTTGGCACAGGCGGTGCGGCTTTGGCTGAAGGGCGCGAAGGCTGCGATTGTGGTGACAAATCAGGACCATGAGGCGAACTCGGGTGTCTGGCGGCGCTTGGCTGATGAGGGCATCGAGGTGCGCGAGTGGCAGATTGATCCGCAGACCGGGAGTTTGGATCCGGCGGATTTAAGCGGGCTTTTGGCGGATGGCCGGGTGCGGCTGGTGTGTTTGCCGCATTGCTCGAACGTGGTCGCAGAGATCAACGATGTGGCGGCGATTTCCGCGCTGGCGAAGGCGGCTGGCGCGCGGGTGGTGGTGGATGGGGTGTCTTACGCCCCGCATGGGCTGCCGGATTTTGCGGCCTTGGGCTGCGATGTGTATCTGTTCTCGGCCTATAAGGTTTATGGGCCGCATCAGGGCATCATGGTGATCTCGGAAGATTTTGGCGCGCAATTGCCGGCGCAGGGGCATTATTTCAACGCAGGGTCGCTCTATAAACGCTTCACCCCTGCCGGGCCGGACCATGCCCAGATCGCTGCTTGTGCCGGGATGGCGGATTACATCGACGCTTTGCACGCGCATCACTTTGGCGGGCAGGCGGATGCGGCGGCGCGAAACCGGGCGGTGCATGATCTGATGCGGGGCCATGAGGTGGCGGTCGTTGCGCCGTTGCTGGACTATCTCGCGGCGCGCAATGATGTGCGCTTGATCGGGCCACGTGCGGCTGAGGCGCGGGCGCCCACGGTGGCAGTGGTGCTGGACCGCGCGGCAGAGCCGGTGTCAGAGGCTTTGGGTCGCGAGGGGATTGCCTGCTGGGCCGGGGATTTCTACGCCGTGCGGCCGCTCACCGCGATGGGGGTGGGTCTGGAGCAGGGGGTGCTGCGGATGTCGCTGGTGCACTATACCTCGGCGGCGGAGGTCGCGCAGTTGATCGCGGCATTGGACCGGGTGCTGTAGCGATTTTTGAGAAAAATCGTGCACGATTTTCGAAGCCGAAAATCAGGGGGGCTTTGCGTCCCCCGCCTGCGGCTCCCCCCGCAGGATATTTCCGCACAGAGGATGAACAAGTGATCTGATCGGCGGTTTGCGGCGTAAGCGTTTGAAACAGTGTGGGATGTGATGAGCAATCAGCCTTTGATTTTATGGTTCCGGAGGGATTTGCGGCTGTCGGATCATCCGATGTTGGCCGCGGCTGTGGCCTCGGGGCGGCCTTTGCTGCCGGTGTTTGTTTTGGATGCACAGGCTGAGGGCCTCGGGGCTGCGGCGAAGTGGCGGTTGGGGTTGGCGCTGGCGCGTTTTGCTGAAACGCTAACCGCGCTGGGGCAGCGGCTGATCCTGCGGCGCGGCGATGCGTTGGAGGTTTTGCAAGAACTGGTGGACGACACCGGGGCGGCGGGCGTGATGTGGCAGCGGATGTATGATCCGCAGGCGGTGGCGCGGGATACGGCTGTGAAGGCGGCGCTGAAAGCCAAGGGGGTGATGGCGGAGAGCTTTCCCGGCGCATTGTTGATCGAGCCTTGGGAGGTGGCGACCGGGCAGGGCGGCTACTACAAGGTGTATTCGCCGTTCTGGAAGGCGGTGTCTGGGCGTGGGTTTGCAGCCCCAGTGCCTGCGGTGAAGGCGCTGCGCGCGCCAGGCGTTTGGCCTGCCTCGGATGCTCTGGCAGATTGGCAGATGGCAGCAGCGATGCGGCGCGGGGCTGCGGTGTGTTTGCCGCATCAGCGGGTGGGGGAGGCGGCGGCGCTGGCGCGGCTGGATGAGTTTATTGATACGGCGGTGGATCGTTACCGTGCGGCGCGGGATTTTCCGGGGGTGATTGGGGCGACCTCGGGGTTGTCGGAGAATTTGGCCTGGGGCGAGATTGGGCCACGGACGATCTGGGCAGCGGGGCAGCGGGCTTTGCTTCAGGGCGATGCGGGGGCGGAGCATTTCTGCAAGGAATTGGTCTGGCGCGAGTTTGCCTATCATCTGATGCATCATTCGCCGCATATGTTGAGGCAGAATTGGCGGGAGGATTGGGATGGTTTTGCGTGGCGCGGTGATAACCCGCAGGCCGAGGCCTGGCGGCGTGGCATGACGGGCGAGCCGTTTGTCGATGCGGCGATGCGCGAGATGTATGTCACTGGGCGGATGCACAATCGGGCGCGGATGGTTGCGGCGTCTTATCTGACCAAACACCTGATGACGGATTGGCGCTTGGGGCAGGCGTGGTTTGCTGAGTGTCTGACCGATTGGGATGAGGCTGCCAATGCGATGGGCTGGCAATGGGTGGCGGGCTCTGGCCCCGATGCAGCTCCCTATTTTCGGGTGTTCAACCCTGCGGGGCAGGCTGAAAAATTTGACAACGATGGGGCATATCGGCGACGCTGGATTGCCGAGATCTCGGCCAAGCCGGGACCGGAGGCGCAGAGTTATTTTGCTGCGGTGCCAAAGCGTTGGAACCTGGCTGCGACGCAGGTCTATCCAGAGCCTATTATCGCCCTTGCCGACGGGCGCGCGCGGGCTTTGGCGGCCTATGCCGCGCGCGGTCGCGCCGCTGGGCAAACAGACAATGAGGAGAAACATTGATGGAGGTGTTGACGACGACCAAAGGCCAAAAGCACCTGCCGCGCTATTTTTCGGCCGTGTTTGAACTGGCGCAAAAGCTGCGCAACGGGCGTTTGGATTTCGTGTTGCCAGACGGCCGCCGCTTTCGCGTCGCGGGTCAAAATCGGGGGCCGGTGGCGGAAATTACCGTACACGATACCGATCTGTTCGCGCGGCTGATCCGCGAGGGCGATCTGGGGTTTTGTGAGGCCTATGTCGAGGGCGGCTGGTCCAGCCCCGACCTGATGGCTTTCATGGATCTGGTGCATGAGGGCAATGGCGAGGTCTATGACGCCTTCCCCGGCATGGCTTTGGTGCGGGCCTATGAGCGGTTCCGATTCTGGCTGCAATCAAACTCGAAACGGCAAGCGAAGAAGAACATCGCGCATCACTATGATCTGGGCAATGACTTTTACCGCCTGTGGCTGGACGATACCATGACTTATTCGTCAGCGATTTACCACACCGGGCAGGAAAGCCTTGAGACCGCGCAGGCGCAGAAATACGCCTCAATGGTAGATCAGATGGGCGCGAAACCCGGCGATCATGTGCTGGAAATCGGCTGCGGCTGGGGCGGGTTTGCCGAATACGCCGCGAAAGAACGCGGGCTGCGGGTGACGGCTTTGACGATCAGTCAGGCTCAACACGATTTTGCCGTGGCGCGGATGCAACGCTTGGGCCTGTCCGACCGGGTAGAGATCAAGCTGCAAGACTACCGCGACGAGACCGGGCTTTACGACGGTATCGCCAGTATCGAGATGTTCGAGGCGGT
The DNA here is from genome assembly GCA_046590425.1 of Cypionkella sp. Taxonomy (GTDB): domain Bacteria; phylum Pseudomonadota; class Alphaproteobacteria; order Rhodobacterales; family Rhodobacteraceae; genus Cypionkella. The sequence continues at coordinate 5,474 of JBKJTI010000320.1, forward strand.
GGGCGAAAAGTACTGGCCAGTGTATTTTGACACTCTGCGCAATCGCTTGAAGCCGGGGCGCAATGCGACCTTGCAGATCATCACCGTACAGGAAGCACGGTTTGAAACCTACCGTAAAGCCGTTGATTTCATTCAGAAATACATCTTTCCGGGAGGCATGCTGCCCAGCCCTTCAGTGCTGAAACGTGAGGCTGAACGTGCGGGGTTAAAAGTGAAGGGCTCCATCGAGTTTGGCAAAAGCTACAGCCAGACCCTGCGGCGCTGGTATGACACGTTCAACGCGCGCTGGGCCGAAGCGGCTGGCCTTGGCTTTGATGAGAGATTCCGGCGGATGTGGAACTTTTATCTCGCCTCTTGTGCTGGCACGTTTGAGGGCGGAAACTGCGATGTAACGCAGATCACGCTGACCCGCCCGATTGCAGAGGTGGGG
>JBKJTI010000332.1:0-3349 GCA_046590425.1 Cypionkella sp.
AAACGGCTTTTCCTCATGTCGTCTGCTCCTTCAGGTTGGGCAGACTCTACATCAGACTGAGGGAACTTCCGGGGGGCAGGTCAGTTGCAAAATCACTAGGAAATAGTTTTTGGTCGAGCAAGCTGGGCGGTGGTCACGACATAACGCACACACTTGAGGGATTGGTAGGTGATGTTTACGGATCCCCATTGGTTTTTATGGAGAGACATATGATGTCGCAGCCAAATCCCGGCAAGATCATAACGCGTGCCGGCGGGTAATCGTAAACTAGTTTACACCACCCAACACCAACTCCACCTGATTTTTGTCCGCCTACGCCGCACTCGGTTAGGCTACTTGCAATCGTTTGCAGTGAAGTCCCGCATGATCGGGAGTTGACCGACTGCGTGATTCTGCTTCCTCATGATTGGTGGGTGAAACCAGCCTGGCAAATGGGTGACGCGATGAAGATCTAACGATCTGACTAAGCATCACAGCGCCGTGCGTTGGTTCTGATGCTTAGTCAGATCGTTGTCTATTAGGTCCATCACAAAAGAAATAGCCGGAGCCGACCCGGCTTTTAACCTTTTCTATTTGGCCAGCGCCGGACTGTGCACAACAATATTAGATACCTCTGGCGGTATTGGATACGCCATAACGGCGTGAGGAATCGACGTGCTTCGGTCAAGCTGAGCACTTCACGGGCAAAAAACACTACTTTAAGACGCAGAAATGCCCCGAAATATTGTGCTGCCCCGGTGCTGCCCGGCAAAAACAAAAGCCGACCCGCTAGGCGCAAGCATTTGATTTATAAGTGGAAAATGGTGCTGCAAGAGAGGATTGAACTCTGATAGGTTTCAATAAAATCAATGGGTTATGTCTATCTCTGGCACCATAAATCGCACAGATTCTGGCACTCAATTTTATTGGGTGCGCGGACTGGCGTTCTCTCGTTTAATGACGAGCCTATAGCGTTCCCACCAGAGCCCCAAGTATCGCTCGCTATAATCAATGTATGCAGATCAGAACGACTGCGACATTGAAAAGAAAGCGAAAACCGTGAAAAGCAGACCTTACGCCGGAACCCGTTTGGCGAAATTCATCGAAACCCGCGTCCTTGAGCTGCGCCCGCGCAAATCACAGATCGAGATCGCCACCGAGGCCGGATACGTCAATCCGAATATGCTGGCAATGATCAAGAATGGCTCGACAAAGCTGCCGCTCGACCGCGTGCCCAGCGTCGCCAAGGCTTTGGAGTGCGACCCGAAACTGCTGTTCAAACTCGCCCTCGAACAACTCGGCGGTGCTACTACAGCCGTTGCCGTCGAGGCGATCTTCGGCACCATCGTCACACGCAACGAGGTCGTGTGGCTCGAAGATATCCGAGATGCTTCTGGTCATTCAGACCCCAACTTGACAGCGCGCAGCCGCACGGCTTTGCGGGCGGTGTTCGGCAAATGAGCGTCTCACACATACCTACGAATGCGATGAGTGCATCTGGCTTCAGGCTGCCTTCCGATCAACCTATCAGCGAAAACGAAAGAGCTTGGATCGATTTTCTGCGGTTGGTGTCGTGTGACAGTGACCCTGCTCCTACGCTACGATGTGTTCAGGCGATGCGGCAGTTGGTCGGAGAATGTGTCAATTGCGAACATGCTGGACGCGCCGGCGATGGCCGCATAACTTAACCCAAATGGTCTCCGGGAAAACTGCTGTTCACTGGCAGTTTTCACCTACAATCTTAGAGATCATCGTTCTTCGTCGAGGTCCACGATGTGCGGCAAGTTCACCCAGATGGCGTCGTGGCGCGAGGTGCACGAGTTCTCAAATCTGTTTGCCGCACGGGTCGATGATGAAGTTCGCACCTTCACGCCGATGCGTGCAGTGCCGGTGGTGCATTTAGATCGCAGCGGTGAACGCGTCATCACGCCGATGAACTGGGGCTTCACGGATCGGCGTGGCGACGGTCGTCGCACACCAAAGCACATGCATGCGCGCGGTGAGACCGTTCATCAACTGTGGACGTTCACAGACGCATTTCACCTGCGGCGCGGCATCACTTTTGCCAAGACCTTCAACGAAGGCCGGGAGGTGCCTCTGGCATATGAGGATGGCGAGCGCACGGGGAATTCATGGACACAGCAATGGACCATTCGTCACAAGGAAGGCCGCCCTGCGATCATCGGCGTGATCTACGATCAGTTCGACGTTGGCCGTGGCCCGGAGTGCGAGTTTGTCCAGGTGACCGTGCCCGCCAACCAACTGATCTCTGCGATTACCGACCGGATGCCATTGCTGCTTGAAGGTGATGACGACATCTCACTGTGGCTCGGCGAGTGGCGCGCGCCGATTGAAGAGGTGATGGCGCTGATCCGCACGCGCCAGTTCAGCAGTGACTGGGAGATGGATGTCGAAGATCCATCAAAAAAACCACCCCGCCCGAAGAGACGATAGGCTTCTCGAATCCTCGTATGTTCAGTATATGTTCTCTCTTGCCGCAACGCCAATCTGAGACGCGTCGATGCGGATCACTCGAACGCGATGGTCAATTGAGATGTGCAACACCTATTCACAGATACTGCGTCAGCCTATCATCCGGTCGGAAGCCACCGAAGTGTTCGAGGAGATCGGTGCAGAATACGAAATTGTGGGGGGAAGGTTGGCGTGAAAACGCATTTTGAACCCTCTCCCGGCGATCCTCTGGCGCTTGTTCCCGCGCGGGTTCACGAGGCACAGGGCAGGGCGCGCCGTGCTTTTGCGCTGTTTCAGGCGGCGCGCACCCCGGGTGTGCTGGTGTGGATATTACCCGCGCATATACCGGAACTGCCGTTCTTGGGCGCTTTGCCCAGCGGCGTGAACGAGCGACTGCATCTGTTCCGGCCAATCGGCGAGACCGACCTTCTATGGTCAGTGGAAGAAGCGCTTCGGGCACCTGCGGTCGGTCTGGTCATTGCAGAACCGCAGCAATCGCTCTCCCTCACCGCTGGACGCAGGTTGCAGCTTGCCGCCGAGGCGGGTCAGACCAGAGGATTGATGCTGATCCGCAATGAGGCTGGAAGCAACGCTGCCGAGACGCGCTGGGTCTGCGAAGCCATGCCAAGCAGTGGGCAGGACTCGACTCTGCAACGGTGGAGTCTTACTAAGAACAAAAAGGGAACTACGGGAAGCTGGGTTTTGAACTGGAATGGCACGTCGTCTGCTTTCAATTTGGTTTCCGAAGCTCGCGAGCGACACGAGCAGGCGCCGTCGCCCTGTTGACGGGGCTTTCGCGCTGGTTCTGCGCGCAGGCAATACGGAGCATCTGCATTGTCTGAACAAAGAGGCTGAAGTCAAAGGCTTGCGTCAGGGCATGTCGCTGGCTGACGCCCGT
>JBKJTI010000271.1:0-13562 GCA_046590425.1 Cypionkella sp.
GCAGCCCACCCAAACACGACCCGAAGGAAGGCGCGACATGTTCGACACGATGACTTTGACCAAGGTGACCGGTGCGGTCTGTGGCTCGCTGCTGGTGTATCTGTTCATTTCCTGGGCGGGTGAAGCGATTTACCACGGCGGCGGCGCGGAAAGCCATGGCGGCGAAGAAGTGGCGCAGGCCTATTCGATTGCGGTCGAAGATGCTGCCCCTGCCGATGGTGCGGCCGCCGATGGTCCGCCTTGGGCGGAGGTTTACGCGGCGGCTGATGCGGCAGCTGGCGAGAAGGTGTTCAAGAAATGTGCCGCTTGCCACAAGCTTGACGGCGGCGACGGCACCGGCCCGCATCTGAATGGCGTGGTTGGCCGTGCGCGCGGTTCGGTCGCGGGCTTTGCCTATTCCGAAGCCATGGCTTCGATCAAGGATCCATGGACGCCGGAACTGATCGAAGTGTTTCTGTTGAACCCGAAAGCCGATATCAAAGGCACCAAGATGGGCTTTGCTGGCCTGCCGAAGGTGAAAGACCGCGCCGACGTGATCGCTTATCTGGCGACGATGAAGTAAAGCTTGGGCTGGTCAGCTTGGGCGAGATTAATGGAAAATGCCGCTCTTTCGGGCGGCTTTTTCATTTTCACGGCCATGCGAGCCGTAGTGCTGTGGCGATCACACATTCGCGCCTTGTGGCGTGAACTGGTTCCGATTTAGCATGTGCAGCAACAGGGCCGCAGCATAGCGGCGGATTGCAGGAGGACGGGGATGCGGCAGATCAGAGCGGGCTTGGTGGCAGTGCTGGCGTTTGGCGCAGGGGCGGCTTGGGGCCAAGACGCCAAAGTGATCACCGCGCATGGGATTTCCACCTTTGGCACGCTGAAATACCCTGCTGACTTCAAGCATCTGGATTATGTGAACCCCGAAGCGCCCAAGGGCGGCGAGATTTCGGAATGGGCCCCCGGCACGTTTGACAGTGTGAACCCCTATTCAGTGAAGGGTGTGGCTGCCGTTGGCTCGTCAATCTTTTACGAAAGCATCCTGACCAGCCCCGCCGATGAGATTGGGGCCGCCTATTGTCTGATGTGCGAGACGATGGAATACCCCGAAGACCGCTCTTGGGTGATTTTCCATCTGCGTCCTGATGTGAAATTCTCGGATGGCAGCCCGATGACCGCAGCCGATGTGGTGTTCAGCTACGAGATGTTCCGCGACAAGGGCATTGCGGAATACCGTTCGGTGTTCAACTCGAAGTTCCAATCGGTTGAGGCTTTGGACGATTACACGGTGAAGTTCGTCTTCACCCCCGGCACGCCGTTTCGCGATATGCCCGCAATTGCGGGCAGCCTGACGGTGATGTCGAAGGCGGAGTACGAGGGCAACAAGCGCGATCTGGAAGACAGCACGCTGAAGCCGTTTCTGGGCACCAGCCCTTATGTGCTGGACAGTTTGAAGCCGGGCCAGCAGATCATTTACAAGCGCAACCCGGATTATTGGGGCGCGAACCATCCGCTAAATGTGGGGCAATACAACTTTGACCGCATCCGCTACGAGTATTTCGGCGATGATACGGCGGCGTTTGAGGCGTTCAAGACCGGGATTTATACCTTCCGGCAAGAGAATTCGTCAAAGCAATGGGCGACGGGCTATCAGTTCAGCAACCTCAGCAACGGGTCGGTGATCAAGACCGAATTGCCGAATGGCAATATCGCCTCGGGTCAGGGCTTTCTGCTGAATCTGCGGCGGGAAAAATTCAAGGACCCGAAGGTACGGGAGGCGATCGGCTTGATGTTCAACTTTGAATGGTCAAACCAGACGCTGTTTTATGGGCTTTATAGCCGGATCAATTCGATCTGGGAGAACACGCAAATGTCGGCCAAGGGCGCGCCCAGCCCCTCTGAGTTGGCGCTGTTGCAACCTTTGGTCGACGAAGGCCTGCTGCCTGCGTCGATCCTGACCGATGATGCGGTGATGGGGTCGGTGTCGACCTCGGAAAAAGGCATGGACCGCGGGAATTTGCGCAAAGCCTCAAAACTGCTGGATGAGGCGGGCTGGGAGGTCGGCGCGGACGGCATGCGGCGCAATGCCAAGGGTGAGACACTGAAGGTGGATTTCCTGGAGGATACCCCAAACTTTGAGCGCGTGATCAGCCCCTATGTCGAAAACCTGCGGGCTGTCGGCATCGACGCGTCACTGAACATGATCGACCCCGCGCAGATGAGCCAGCGCACCGATCCGCCGAATTTCGACTTCGACGTGATCTCGGGCAATGCGGTGAATGGCGGATACGAGCCGGGGGGCGAGTTGAAGCAGGCCTATTCCTCGGTCACGGCGAACAATTCCACCCGCAACCGCGCGGGCTTTGCCAATCCGGCGGTGGATAAGCTGCTGGATTTGGTGGAAGGCGCGAAAACCCGCGAAGAATTGGACAGCGTCGTCAGCGCCCTGGACAGGGTGTTGCGCGCGCAAAGGTTCTGGATTCCGGGCTGGTTCAACGACAACTATTTCGTCGCCTATTACGACCAATACGACCACCCCGCCACGCTGCCACCCTATGCTTTGGGAGAGCTTTCGTTCTGGTGGTTTGACCAAGCCAAGGCCGACAAGCTGAAAGCTGCGGGCGTGCTGAAGTAAATGCTGGCTTACATCCTTCAGCGGCTGATTTTGGTGATCCCGACGCTGCTCGGCATCATGGTGATCAACTTTGCGCTGACACAATTCGTGCCCGGCGGGCCGTTCGACCAGATCGAAGCGCGGATGCAGGGCTCGGGCGATTCCATTGGGGCTGTGAGTGGGGCGTCGGGTGCCGACGCTGGCACCGATGCCGAAGGCGGCAAGGGCTATGTCGGCGCGCGGGGCTTGCCGCCGGAGTTTCGCGCTAAGTTGGAGGTCGAATTTGGCTTTGCCCGCTTCATTTGCCCGGCGGGGTATGAAGGCTCGCTGTTGCAGCAGGCCAAGGACTGCCAGAAGGAAATGATCCCGGCCTATGAGCGGTTCTTCATCATGATGGGGAAATTCATCCGCTTTGACTTTGGCCAAAGCTATTTCCGGTCTGAAAGTGTCATGGGTTTGGTGGCGGAAAAGCTGCCAGTGTCGATCACTTTGGGGCTGTGGTCGACGCTGCTCGCCTATCTGATCTCGATCCCCTTGGGCATCCGCAAGGCGGTCAGCGATGGGTCGCGCTTTGACAGTTGGACAAGCGGTGTGATTATCGCGGCATATGCGATTCCCGGCCTGCTGGTGGCGGTGATGCTGCTGGTTTTGTTTGCGGGTGGGTCGTATTGGAAGATTTTCCCGCTGCGGGGGCTGACCTCGGATAACTTTGATCAGTTGTCGCTGCTGGGCAAGGTCGGCGATTATCTTTGGCATATCACTTTGCCCGTCATCGCCAGCACCATTTCTTCCTTTGCCACGCTGACGCTGCTGACCAAAAACAGCTTTCTGGATGAGATCAAAAAGCAATATGTGATGACGGCGCGCGCCAAAGGCCTGTCAGAGCGGCGGGTGCTATATGGTCATGTGTTCCGCAACGCGATGCTGATCGTGATCGCGGGTTTTCCGGCCTTGTTCATCGGGGTATTTTTCGGCGGCAGTCTGATCATCGAGAATATCTTTTCGTTGGATGGATTGGGCCAGCTTGGCTTTAAGTCGGCGGTAGAGCGGGATTATCCGGTGATCTTTGGCACGTTGTTTGCCTTTGGCCTGATGGGGCTGATCGTCGGTATCATCTCAGATCTGATGTATGTCTGGGTGGACCCCCGGATTGATTTTGAGCGGAGGGGCTGATGGCTTTGTCCCCTTTGAACCAACGGCGCTGGCGGAATTTCAAGGCCAACAAGCGGGCTTACTGGTCTTTGATCTTGTTCGCGACGTTGTTCGGGCTTTCGCTGTTTGCCGAAGTTCTGGCGAATGATCGGCCTTTGCTGGTGAATTATCGTGGCGAATGGCGGATGCCGTTTCTGAAATTCTACTCCGAAGCCGATTACGGGGGCGATTTCAAAACCGAGGCGAATTACAAAGCCCCAGAGGTGCAGTGTTTGATCGTCTCTGGTGGAATGGTTGATTGTTTTGACACACCCGATGAGGTGCTGTCTGCAATACACGAAGGTGCTTATGGAGATGGTTTGGAAGGCGTCAAACTTGGCAGTATCTGGTGGCCGCCAATCCCTTATTCTTACAATACAATCAATGATCTAGGTGGACAAGCCGCGCCCTCAGCCCCCGACAGCCAGCACTGGCTCGGCACCGATGACACCAGCCGCGATGTGCTGGCGCGGGTGATCTATGGCTTCCGGCTGTCGGTGGCCTTTGCGTTGATCGTGACGGTTTTGACATCCGTGTTGGGCATCGCGGCGGGGGCGGTGCAAGGCTATTTCGGCGGTAAGGTCGATCTGATCTTTCAGCGCGTGCTGGAGATTTGGGGCGGCACGCCGGATCTTTATGTGATCATCATCGTGTTCTCGGTCTGGCAGCGGAGTTTCTGGATCCTGATTTTCCTGATGATCGCCTTTGGCTGGACGCGGCTTATCGGGATTGTGCGGGCCGAGTTCCTGCGGGCGCGAAATTTTGAATATGTGCGGGCGGCCAAGGCATTAGGGGTGCCGGATTTGGTGATCATCGTGCGGCATGTGTTGCCGAATGCGATGGTGGCGACGCTGACCATGCTGCCGTTTGTGGTGTCTGGCGCGATTGGATCATTGGCGGCGCTGGATTATCTGGGGTTTGGCCTGCCTGCCTCGCTGCCGTCGCTGGGGCAGCTTTCCCGGCAAGCGCAACAGAATCTGCAGATGCCCTCGCTGGCGTTCACCGCGTTTTTTACCTTTGCCATCATGCTGTCACTGCTGGTCTTCATCTTTGAAGGCGTGCGCGATGCGTTTGATCCCAGAAAGACCTTCCAATGAATGTTGTATTGGAGGTCTCGAACCTGAACATCGGCTTTCGTCAGGACGGGCGCGATATTTCCGCCGTGCGAAGCGTGAATTTCAGCGTTGGCAAGGGCGAGACGGTGGCGCTGGTTGGGGAGAGCGGTTCGGGCAAGTCGGTGACGGCTTTGTCGACGGTGGGGCTGCTGCCGGATAGCGCGCGGGTGACGGGATCGGTCAAGTATCTCGGGCAGGAAATGGTGGGGGCGACACAGGCGCAGTTGCGGCGAGTGCGCGGCAATGACATCAGCTTCATCTTTCAGGAACCGATGACCAGCCTGAACCCGCTGCACACGATAGAGCGGCAGTTAGCGGAAAGTCTTAGCCTGCATCAAGGACTTAGTGGGGCGCTCGCACGGGCGCGCAGCTTGGAATTGCTGGATAAGGTAGGTATTCGGGATGCCGAAAGCCGCCTGACCGCTTATCCGCATCAGTTGTCGGGCGGTCAACGCCAGCGGGTGATGATCGCGATGGCTTTGGCGAATGGGCCGGAATTGTTGGTGGCCGATGAGCCAACCACGGCGCTGGATGTGACGATTCAGGCGCAGATTTTGGCTTTGCTGGCGGATTTGAAGCAGTCCGAAGGGCTGTCTTTGCTGTTCATCACCCATGATCTGGGCATCGTGCGGCGCATCGCCGACCGGGTCTGCGTGATGCAGGGCGGCGAGATTGTTGAACAGGGGCTGACCGCGGAGATCTTTGCCAATCCGCAGCATCCTTACACGCAAAAATTGCTGGCGGCGGAACCGCAAGGACGGCCTGATCCGGTGGCTGCTGATGCCCCTGTGGTGGTGGAGACCGAAAAGCTGCGTGTGTGGTTTCCGATCCAGCAGGGTTTCATGCGCAAGGTCGTCGGCCATGTGAAGGCGGTGAATGAAGCCAGCCTGTCGGTGAGGGCTGGCGAGACGCTGGGGATCGTGGGTGAATCCGGGTCGGGCAAGACCACCATGGCGCTGGCGATTTTGCGGCTGATTGACAGCACGGGGCGGATCACTGTGCTCGGGCGGGATATTCAGGGCTTGCAGACCCGCGCGATGCGGGACCATCGCCGCGATATGCAGATCGTGTTTCAGGACCCGTTCGGCAGCCTTTCGCCCCGGATGACCGCATCTGAGATCATCGCCGAAGGTTTGGGCGTGCATGGGCTGGAGCCGGGGCGCAATCGGGCCGAGATGGTGGCGGAAATCATGGCTGAGGTGGGCCTGAACCCGGCGATGGCGGCGCGGTATCCGCATGAGTTTTCGGGTGGTCAGCGGCAAAGGATCGCGATTGCGCGGGCAATGATTTTGCGCCCCAAGCTGGTGGTGCTGGATGAACCCACCAGCGCTTTGGACATGACAGTGCAGGTGCAGATCGTCGATCTTCTGCGCGATTTGCAGCGCAAATGGGGGCTGGCCTATATTTTCATCAGCCATGATCTGCGGGTGATCCGCGCTTTGGCACATAAGGTGATGGTGATGAAAAATGGCGATGTGGTAGAGGCGGGCCTAGGTGCCGATCTGTTCGCCAACCCCCAAACCGACTACACCCGCGCGCTGATGGCGGCGGCTTTCGGCGACAATCTGCGGCCATGAAGATCTTGTTTGTGCATCAGAATTTCCCCGGCCAGTTCCTGCATCTCGCGCCGGAACTGGCAGCGCGCGGCCATATCTGCATGGCACTGACCGATTTCAGCAACAACCGCGCCTCACCAATCCCGCTGGCAAAGTATAAGCACGAGGCGCAGCCGGTGGACGCTGCCGCGACCCGTCTGGGCCGAAACTACACCACGATGAGCGATCGCGGCGTGACCGTGGCGCGGGCAGCGCAGGCGATGCGGGCGAAGGGCTATGTGCCGGATGTTATTTTCGGCCATTCCGGCTGGGGCGAGACCTTGTTTCTGAAAGAGGTCTGGCCCGAGGCCAAGCTGATCGTCTATGCCGAGTTCTACTATCGAGGGCGCGGTGCAGATGTCGGCTTTGACCGCGAATTTGGTGAGCCGAATTTTGATCAGGTGATCATCGCCCAAGGCCGCGCCACCTATCTGGGGCAAGCTTTGGCGCATGCCGATGCCGGGTTGTCGCCGACGGAATGGCAGGCCTCGACCTACCCCGACCCGTTGCGCGAAATGATCACGGTGATCCATGACGGGGTTGATACCTCTGGTATGGCCCCCGATCCGCAGGCGCGGTTTACCTTGCCGAATGGCCGCATAGTCACGCCGGGGGATGAGGTTCTGACCTTCGTGAACCGCAACCTGGAGCCCTATCGCGGCTATCACACCTTCATGCGGGCTTTGCCTGCAGTGATGGCGGCGCGGCCCGAAGCACAGGTGGTTATCGTGGGTGGTGATGAGGTGTCCTATGGCGCCGCACCCAAGGGCGAGAAGGGTTGGAAAGAACGCTTCCTGTCGGAAGTGCGCGACTGTTTGGATATGAGCCGGGTGCATTTCATGGGCAAGGTGCCCTACCCCGATTTTGTGGCGCTGATGAAGGTCAGCCGCGCCCATGCGTATCTAACCTACCCGTTCGTGCTGTCTTGGTCGATGATTGAGGCGATGGCGGCGGGTTGCCATATCATCGGCTCGGCCACCAAGCCGGTGATGGAGGCTTTGGAGCATGGCAAGACCGGCACCTTGGTCGATTTCTTCGACGTGCCGGGCTGGTCTGCGGCCATGATCGAAGGCTTGGCGCACCCCGAACGCTTCACCGAGATGCGGGCGTCGGTGCGCAAAGTGGCGCTGGAGCGTTACGATCTGCGCGGAAATTGCCTGCCGCGTATGGTGGGGTTTGTGGAGGGTTTTGCGCCGACGGCCTAGACAGCCGCCGAATGTTTTGCCTTGCTGTGGCCATAGGCGTCAAACATTCGCGCCACCATCCGGGTCAGCGGGCGGCTTGGTTCTGGGATCGAAAGACCCGTCGCGTCCAACTCCAGCATCTGCGGGAAGGCCTGCGCGGCAGTGGTCAGCAGCGCATCCAGCCGTTCGGGCGTTACCGGGAAATCGCGCAGAATTTCGGTGCGGTTGATGTGGAAGTCACACATCAGCGCCTCGATCAACCGCCCGCGCAGGATGTCTTCGCCGGCAAAGGCATGGCCGCGCTCGGTTGAGAACTGGCCCGCCCGAATGGCTTTGGTATGGGCGGCGGTGGCGGGGGCATTTTGCGCGTAGCCCTGCGGGAAGCGCGAAATTGACGACGCCCCCAACCCGATCAGGATCGGCGAGATATCATCGGTATAGCCTTGGAAATTCCGCCGCAGCTTTCCGGCTTTGGCGGCCTGCGCCATGCTGTCGGTGGGTTTGGCGAAATGGTCGATGCCGATTTCGGCATAACCATCGGCCAGAAACAACTGCCGCGCTGTCTCAAACAGTTCCAGCCGTTCCTCGGGTGTCGGCAAAGCGTCAGTGGGGATCAGCTGCTGGCGGCGGCTCATCCATGGCACATGGGCATAGCCGTAAAGCGCCACCCGGTCGGGCGACAAAGCCAGCAGTTTTTGCACGGAATCGGCAATACGGGCCGAGGTTTGATGCGGCAGGCCATAGAGGATGTCGGCGTTGAGGCTGGTCACGCCACGCGCCCGGATCATCTCGGCCACGGCGAGCGTTGTCTCGTAGGGTTGTTCGCGGCCAATCGCGATTTGAATTTGCGGGTCAAAATCCTGCACGCCGATTGAGGCACGGTTCATGCCTGCGGCGACCAAGGCATCAAGGCGCGGGGCGTCAATTTCCGTCGGATCTATCTCCACCGAGAACGTGCCGCGCTCAGCCATCGGCACCACGTCGAAAATCTGAGCCGCAAGATCATGGATCAGATCGGGGGCCAGCATGGTGGGGGTGCCGCCGCCCCAATGCAGTTTCGCCAGCCGAACGCCGGGGGCAAGATGGGCGCGCAGCAGCTCGATCTCGGCTTTCAGCACCTTGGCATAGGCGCGCACGGGGTCATCCGAGACGGTGCCTTGGGTCCGGCAGGCGCAGAACCAGCACAGGCGGCGGCAAAATGGCACGTGCACATACAGCGAAATCTCTGTATTGGTTGGAATACTGCGGATCCATCCTGCGAAATCGGCAGGCCCTATTGCGCCGCTAAACTGCGGTGCTGTCGGGTAGCTGGTATAGCGGGGCACGCGCGCGTCAAAGAGACCGAGCTGCATCAGTTGCGAATGGACTGTCATAAGCGTAACTTGGCAGTGAGGGTGCGCGGATGCCTTGACCCAGATCAATCTGACCGAACTCATCAACCGAAAGGCCGGAAATGTCGCATCATGACCCGAAGATCGCCGATCTGAACTGCGGTGACTGTCCGATCCGACATCGGGCGGTTTGCGCGCGTTGTGAAACGGATGAGCTGCATCAGTTGGAGACGATCAAGTATTATCGCAGCTTTCAGGCCGGTCAGCCGGTGATCTGGTCAGGCGACCGGATGGAGTTTGTGGCCTCGGTTGTCACCGGCATTGCGACGCTGACCCAGACGATGGAGGATGGGCGGCGGCAGATGGTGGGGTTGTTGCTACCATCAGATTTTGTCGGGCGTCCCGGTCGGGCGACGGCGGCTTATGATGTCACCGCGACCACCGATCTGGTGATGTGCTGTTTTCGCAAGAAACCGTTTGAGGAATTGATGGGCACCACCCCGCATATCGCGCAGCGGTTGCTGGAGATGACGCTGGATGAATTGGATGCCGCGCGCGAATGGATGCTGCTGTTGGGCCGCAAGACGGCGCGGGAGAAGATTGCCTCGTTGCTGGCAATCATTGCGCGGCGGAATGCGTCCTTGAAGCAGGCGACGAAAGGTGGGGTGCGGTTTGATCTGCCGCTGACCCGCGAGGAGATGGCGGATTATCTGGGGCTGACGTTGGAGACGGTCAGCCGTCAGATCTCGACCCTGAAACGCGAGGGGGTGATCGTGTTGGAAGGGAAACGGCATGTGATCGTGCCTAATCTGGATCGTTTGCTGGAGGAAACCGGGGATGATTCCGATGGTGGGATGTTGAACTGAGGTCCCAACTCGGGACCTTTTAGAACCATTTGAAAACAATGGGTTGACCCTACCGCATTAAGTGTTTCTTAATCCTTCAGCCCCCATTCAAGGATAGGCCATGCCACAACCGCCAGACCCCGAGCAGCCGAGTGGTGCCTTGACCCTGCGCACGCTGACCATGCCGCGCGATGTCAACAACAACGGCGATATTTTTGGCGGCTGGGTGCTCTCGCAGATGGATATGGCGGCGGGGATCGTGGCTTCGGCGCGCGCGCATGGCCGGGTGGCGACGGTGGCGATTGATGCGATGCAGTTTATCCGCCCGGTGAAGGTGGGCGATGTTTTGTGCATCTATGTCAGCATTGCCCGTGTTGGGCGCACCTCGATGGGGTTGCAGATTGAGGCTTGGGTGCTGCGCAATCGCCAAGAACGGCGTGAGAAGGTCACGCATGGGATGTTCACCTTTGTCGCCATTGATGAGGATGGCAAACCACGGGTGCTTCCGTCCGAATAGCCCGGCTTCACAGTCGCGCGAGGGGTGGCAATCATCAGACCAAAGGCTGATCTGGCAGCGCCCGCCTGTGCTATGGTGGGGATGCAGGAACGCGGTGCACCGCGCCTGCGCTCTCGCAGGACCGGGGACCGCCTTGGTTGATCCTGCGACATTGCTGCGTCACGTCTGACCGCAAGGAGATCTGTGATGCAATATAGCAAACATCTGACCGCGCTGAGTGCGGCTTTCATTCTGGGTTCGAGCCTTGCTGCGCAAGCCGCGGGGATGCTGGCCGATGCAAAGGGCATGACCCTTTATACTTTCGACAAGGATGCGGGCGGGGTTTCGGCCTGTTACGACGATTGCGCGGTGAAATGGCCGCCCTATCTGGGTGCTGCTACCGATAAAATGACCGAGGGCTGGACGCTGGTCGACCGCAGCGATGGCACCAAACAATGGGCCTATGACGGCAAGCCCGTATATTATTTCGCGGGCGACAAAGCCAAGGGCGATGCCAAGGGCGACGGTTTGGGCGATGTTTGGCACGTGATCAAGGAATGATCCGAGGCCTGCGTTGAATGACAAAGCGGCGAGGGAAATCCCTCGCCGCTTTGTTTTGAACCGCTTGAAGTTACGGTAACTTCTACGCTTGGATGGCGATCAGAAAATACCCGTCACATAGAGTAGAATGATCACCACAATCGGGATTCCGAGGAAGTAAGCAGCGACGCCTTTCATGGCAATCTCCTTTATGTTGACGTGTCGAACCTGCTGGTAAACACCCTTGGCGCGGTTTGGTTCCGCACCGGTACCAACGTTTGGCGACATTAGGCGCCAAGGTACCCTCGCCGTGTCCGCCACTTAACTGAATGTTCTCTGCAGAAGGCGGGGGAACCGTTTGAGCGGTCACGCGTTAATTCTGCACATGACAGCGCCGCCGAACGATCTGATTTTCAATCATTCCATAGGCGCTGCCTGCAGTGAAACTGTGCCAACCCAATGCTTTAGGAACTATCATGGACAAAGACCGGATCGTAGGCTCGGCCAAAGTGGTTAAGGGCAAGGCGAAAGCCGCGATTGGTTCGGCGTTTGGCGATGCCAAGATGAAAGCCGAAGGCAAGGCGGATCAGGTTGAAGGCCGCGTGCAAAACGCTGTCGGCAGCGCGAAAGACACGGTGAGAGATGTGATTAAGGGCAAGTAAGCCCGAGTTTTTCGCGGGTTCGCCGTTCCGGCTGATCCGCACCCGATCTGGCGATGGTGCCCGATCTGGCCCTTTCTCATGGAGATACCCGATGTCGCTTGGAACCATTCTGCTGATCATCTTGGTGATCTTCCTGCTCGGCGGCTTTAGCGGCCGTTTCGGCGGCTACGGCTATGGCTTTGGCCACGGCGGCGTCGGGGTTATCGGCGTGGTGGCGATTATCGTGCTGATTTTGGTGCTGACCGGGCGGATGTAGGTTCGAATATAATCGGAAATATGAAATGCCGGGGTCCTCCCCGGCATTTTTATAGATACGCGATTTTATAGATACGCGATTTTAAGAATTACCGGCTAAACCGCTTATACTTCGCCCGCTTCGGCTCCAGTGCATCTGGCCCCAGACGCCGCACCTTATCTTCTTCGTAGGCTTGGAAGTTGCCTTCGAACCATTCGACATGGGCGTCGCCTTCAAACGCCAGCATATGGGTGCAGAGGCGGTCGAGGAAGAAGCGGTCGTGGCTGATGATGATCGCGCAGCCGGCGAAATCTTCGATCGCGGACTCAAGGGCTTGCAGGGTTTCCACGTCCAAGTCGTTGGTCGGTTCGTCGAGCAGCAGTACGTTGCCGCCCGAGCGCAGCAGTTTCGCCATGTGGACGCGGTTACGCTCACCACCTGACAAGAGGCCGACTTTCTTCTGCTGGTCGGTGCCTTTGAAGTTGAACGCGCCGGTATAAACGCGGGAGTTCATTGACATATCGCCAAGCTGGATGACTTCCGAGCCGCCGGAGATTTCTTCCCAGACGTTTTTATTGGGGTCGAGCGCGTCGCGGGATTGGTCGACATAAGACAGTTGCACGGTGTTGCCGAGCACGATGGTGCCCTCATCGGGTTGATCTTGGCCCGAAAGCATACGGAACAGCGTCGATTTACCAGCACCGTTCGGGCCGATCACGCCAACGATGGCCCCCGGCGGGATGGTGAAGGTCAGATCCTCGATCAGTTGCTTGTCGCCCATGTGTTTCTTCAGGCCGGTGACTTCGATCACCTTGCTGCCCAAGCGTTCGCCATTCGGGATGATGATCTGCGCCGAGGACGCGCGTTCCAGCACGGTCTGGCCCGCCATCTCGTTGTAGCGGGCCAAGCGGGCCTTGCCTTTGGATTGACGGGCTTTGGCACCCGAGCGGATCCATTCCAATTCTTTCTCCAGCGCCTTCTGCTTGGACTTATCCTCGCGCGCCTCTTGGCTCATCCGTTTGGCTTTTTGCTCCAGCCAAGCCGAGTAGTTGCCCTCGTAAGGCATACCCCGGCCACGGTCGAGTTCCAGAATCCACGAGGTGATGTCGTCCAGGAAGTAGCGGTCGTGGGTGACGATCAGGATGGTGCCGCGATAGGCGATCAGGTGTTTTTGCAGCCAAGCGATGGATTCGGCGTCAAGGTGGTTGGTCGGCTCATCCAGCAGCAGCATGTCCGGGGCTTCCAGCAGCAGCTTGCACAAAGCCACCCGGCGGCGTTCTCCGCCTGACAGCGATTCCACATCGGCGTCATCGGGCGGACAGCGCAGGGCGTCCATCGCGACACCGACGGAAGCCTCAAGCTCCCACAGGTTGCCCGCGTCGATCTCGTCTTGCAGTTGCGCCATTTCATCGGCGGTTTCGTCCGAATAGTTCATCGCCAATTCGTTGTAGCGTTCCAGAATGGCGGTCTGCTTGGCGACGCCAAGCATGACGTTGCCCTTCACGTCCAAGGACGGGTCAAGATAGGGTTCCTGCGCCAGATAGCCGACCTTGGCCCCCTTGGCGGCCCAAGCCTCGCCCTTAAAGTCGGTGTCCATCCCCGCCATGATCTTGAGCAGCGTCGATTTACCCGAGCCGTTGATGCCGACCACACCGATCTTCACGCCAGGCAGGAAGTTCAGGTGGATATTCTCAAAGCACTTCTTGCCACCGGGATAGGTCTTGGAGACGCCTTCCATGTGGTAGACATATTGATACGAGGCCATTGGG
>JBKJTI010000175.1:0-23641 GCA_046590425.1 Cypionkella sp.
GGTGCTGGAGGGGCAGGGCTATACCTACAGCTATGATATGCTGGGCGAGGCCGCGCGGACCGAAGCCGATGCACGGCGCTATCATCTGTCGTATTCGGCGGCGATCACGGCGATTGCGAAGGCGGCAAGCACTGGTGATATCCGCAGCAATCCCGGTATTTCGGTGAAACTGTCGGCGCTGCATCCGCGTTATGAGGTGGCAAAACGCGCGCGGGTGATGGAGGAATTGGTGCCGCGGGTGCGGGCTTTGGCGGGCTTGGCGAAGGCGGCGGGGCTGGGCTTCAACATTGATGCCGAGGAGGCGGATCGGCTGGCGCTGTCGCTGGAGGTGATCGAGGCGGTGCTCAGCGATCCGGCGTTGCGCGGTTGGGATGGTTTTGGCGTGGTGGTGCAGGCCTACGGGCGCCGCGCCGGGGCGGTGATCGACTGGCTTTATGCTTTGTCGCAGCGGTTGGATCGGCGGATCATGGTTCGGCTCGTGAAGGGCGCTTATTGGGACGCAGAAGTGAAACGGGCGCAGGTTTTGGGGCTGGCATCCTTCCCGGTGTTCACCCGCAAACAGGCGACGGATGTCAGCTATATCGCCAATGCGCGTAAGCTGCTGGGCATGACCGACCGGATCTATCCGCAGTTTGCGACGCATAACGCACATACCGTGGCGGCTATTCTGGAGATGGCTTCGGATAAGAAAGCGTTTGAGTTCCAACGCTTGCATGGCATGGGCGAGCGGCTGCACGATATTGTGCTGACTGATAATGCCACGCGCTGCCGGATCTATGCGCCTGTCGGGGCACACCGCGATCTGCTGGCTTACCTCGTGCGGCGGTTGTTGGAGAATGGCGCGAACTCCAGTTTTGTGAACCAGATTGTCAATGAAGAGGTCAGCCCAGAAACCGTGGCGGCTTGCCCGATTTCGGCGATGGAGGCGATGGCTCCGGTGGCGAGCACCGCGATTGCGACGGGGCCGGGGCTGTTTGGGGCGCGCAAGAACGCCAAGGGTTGGGATTTGACCGATGCGGGCGATCTGGCCGCGATTGCGGCGGCGCGGGGGCCGCATGAGGCGACATTGTTTGAGGCGCGGCCGATGCTGGCGGGCCATAGCGTCGGCGGCTTGCGGCAAGAGGTGCGCAATCCGGCGACGGGCGCGCTGGTCGGGCATGTGCTGAGCGCGTCGCAGGCGGATGTGGAGACCGCTTTGCGGCTGGCGGAGCCTTGGGCAGCGGATCCGGAAACGCGCGCGACCGTGTTGCGGCGGGCGGCGGATCTGTATGAGGCGGAATATGGCGCGATCTTTGCGCTGCTGGCGCGCGAGGCCGGAAAATCCTTGGCCGATGCGGTGGCGGAACTGCGTGAAGCGGTTGATTTTCTGCGTTATTATGCCGATGGTGGGGCTGCGTTGACCGCCCCCGCGCGCGGGGTGTTTGCTTGCATCAGCCCATGGAATTTCCCGCTGGCGATCTTCTCGGGGCAGATCGGCGCGGCGCTGGCGGCTGGCAATGCGGTACTGGCGAAACCTGCGCCACAGACGCCGTTGCTTGCCGCCCTCGCGGTGGATTTGTTGTGGAAAGCCGGGGTTCCGGCCAGTGCTTTGCAACTGCTGCCAGGCGACGGTGCGGTGGGGGGGCTGATCACTCGGGACGCGCGGGTGAAGGGTGTGGCGTTTACCGGATCGACGGAAACGGCGCTGAAAATTCGCCGCTCGATGGCGGAGTTTATCGACCCGACAGCACCTTTGATCGCGGAAACCGGTGGCTTGAATGCGATGCTGGTAGACTCAACCGCGCTGCCGGAACAGGCGGTGCGCGATATTCTGGGCTCCAGCTTCCAATCGGCGGGGCAACGCTGCTCGGCTTTGCGCTGTCTTTATGTGCAGGAAGATGTGGCGCATGCGGTGCAGGAAATGCTGTTCGGCGCGATGGATGAACTGGTGATGGGCGATCCGCTCGATCTGGCGAGTGATGTCGGGCCAGTGATTGATGCACAGGCGCAGGGTGGTATCCGCGATTATGTCGCAGCGGCGCGGGCGGAAGGCCGGGTGCTGCGCGAAATGCAGGCTCCGGTGCAGGGGACGTTCATCGCCCCGACCGTGATCAAAGTGTCGGGGATCGCCGAAATGCCGCGCGAGATTTTCGGCCCCGTGCTGCATATCGCCACCTTCAAGGCGGGTGAGGTCGATCAGGTGGTGCAAGCGGTCAATGCCACCGGCTACGGACTGACCTTTGGCTTGCACACGCGGATCGACGACCGGGTACAGGCGGTGACCGAGGCGCTGCATGTCGGCAACCTTTATGTCAACCGCAACCAGATTGGCGCCGTGGTGGGCAGTCAACCCTTTGGCGGTGAAGGACTTTCCGGCACCGGGCCGAAAGCGGGCGGGCCGGAGTATCTGCACCGCTTCACCGTCAAAGCGGCGGCGGCTGCTGATGTGACCAGCCCGGATTTTCCCGAGGCCGAGGTGGCAAAGGCGCTGAAAAATCTGCCCGCATTGCAGGATAATGCCCATGCCCGCGTGCTGCCGGGGCCTACCGGCGAGTCGAACCGGTTGACTGCCAGCCCGCGCGCGCCGCTATTGTGCCTCGGGCCGGGGCTGCAGGCGGCAGCGGCGCAGGCGCAGGCGGTGCGGGTTTTGGGCGGGCAAGCGGTGTTGGCGGATGGGCTGGCCCCACTGGCGCTGACCCGGCTGGAGGGGTTTTCCGGGGCTTTGTGGTGGGGGGATGCTGCGCAAGGTCGGGCGCGGGCGCAGGCCTTGGCCGCGCGCACGGGGCCGATTTTGCCGCTGATCGGCGACATGCCGGATGTGGCGCATGTGATGCTGGAGCGGCATGTCTGCATTGACACCACAGCCTCGGGCGGCAATGCGCAACTGCTGGCGGAAGTCTCTGGCTGACCTTCCTTGTGGTCATCCTCTGTGCACAAATATCCTCGGGGGAGTGGGTTTGGCCTTTGCCAAACCCACGTGGGGGCAGACAGCCCCCCGGCGCAGCTTTTGAACTTGGCTTGACGCCGCGCGCCAGATCGGAAAGCCTAGGCCATGTTTCCAATCCGCGATCATAACCCTTCGGGCCGGGTGCCCTATGTGACCTACGCGCTGCTTGCGGTGAATATCGCGGTGTTTGTGGGCTATTGGTTCAGCCTGCAAAGCGCGTATGCGCTGGCTGAATTCTACTATATTTGGGGTCTGGTGCCTGCGCGGTTGATGCAGGGGCAAGGCTATTCCGCGCTGATCAGCCATATGTTCCTGCATGGCGGCTGGATGCATCTGGCGGGTAACATGCTGTTTTTGTGGATCTTTGGTGACAATCTGGAAGATGTGCTGGGACATCTGCGCTATCTTTTGTTCTATCTTGCTTGCGGAATAGTGGCGGCCGCTTTGCAGGTGGCGGGCGATCCGGGGTTTGACGGGCCGCTGATTGGGGCCTCAGGGGCGATTGCCGGGGTGCTTGGCGGCTATCTGGTGCTGTTTCCGCGTGCCCGTGTCGATGTGCTGTTGATTTTCATCATTTTTTTCCGGGTGTTTTCGATTCCGGCGTGGATCGTGCTGGGGATTTGGTTCGCGGTGCAAAGCTTTAATGGCTATGCCGCGACCGCGGATGGTGTGGCTTACCTCGCGCATATCGGCGGTTTTATTGCCGGAGCGGTTCTGGTGTTGCCGGTGCTGGCGCGGCGCGGGGGGGCCGGGTTTTGGGCGCAGAACAAGGGCAAGCCGCCGCATCCGGCAGCGGAATATGAGCTTAGCCCCAGCCGCATTCCCCGCGTACCTAAACGCTAATTCAGGTCTCGAGTGGCGTTGGCCGGGGCCACGATTCTTTCAAAAATCGGTTTCGCCATACCGTGCGCTTACGCGTCGCGGATGATTTTGGTCAAAGGTGCGAACAGGTTTTCATTGGCGCAGATCAGCGCGCCCTTTTCCAAGATGTCATAGCCTTCGCGCACCGGGCCGATCAGGCCTCCCGCCTCTTTCACCAGCAAAATTCCGGCGGCGATGTCCCACGGCTGCAATTCACGCTCCCAATAGCCGTCGAAACGGCCTGCGGCGACATAGGCCAGATCCAGCGAAGCGACACCCCAGCGGCGCATCCCGGCGCAGGCGGGCATCAGGCGGGCGAGGTCGGCCAAAGTCGCAGGCAGGGTTTTCTTGGTGCTAAACGGAACCCCGGTGGCGAACACCGCCTCGTGCATGGCGCGGCGACCGGACACCCGCAGGCGGCGGTCGTTCATCCAAGCGCCCGAGCCTTTTTCGGCCCAAAACATCTCATCCTTGGCGGCATCAAACACCACGGCGGATACAATCTCGCCCTTGTGTTCCAGCGCGATGGAAATCGCCCAATGCGGCATGCCGTGCAGAAAGTTGGTGGTGCCGTCCAAGGGATCGACGATCCAGCGGCGGGTCGGGTCTTGGCCGTCTTGCTCGCCGGTTTCTTCGCCCAGCCAGCCATAGGTGGGGCGGGCACCCATCAGATCCTCTTTGATGATCCGCTCGGCTTCGCGGTCGGCTTTGGTGACGAAATCACCGGGGCCTTTGGTCGAGACTTGCAGGTTCTCGACCTCGCGGAAGTCTTTCACCAGCGCTTTGCCAGCGCGGCGGGCAGCCTTGATCATCAGGTTGAGGTTGGCACTGCCTTGCATGGGCGGACTCCGGTCTGTGTAAGCTGGGGGGCATACACGGGTGGGGGAAAGAGCGCAAGGCGGGGGTCAGCGGTTGAGTTCTGTGGCGAAGAACGGTTCCGGGCTTTCCACTTCGACAAGGCGGCGCTTTTCGACTTGCCAGAACCGCGAGCCCACGGCCCGGATGAAATCGCGGTCGTGGCTGACCAGCAGGCAGGTGGCACCTTGGGTCAGGAGTTCGGATTCCAGTGCCTCTTGACCTTCGATGTCGAGATGGTTGGTGGGCTCATCCAGCAGGTAGAAGTTGGGGTTGGAGAGGCGCAGCAGCAGCATCGCGAGGCGGGCTTTCTGGCCGCCGGATAGCTTGCCAAGTGGCCGGGTTTGCCAATCGGGTTTGATGCCAGCGCCCGCGAGCAGGGTTTTGGTGGTTTGGTCGTTGGCGTGTTGGCTGATCAGGGCTTGCGGCGTCATGCTGTCGGGCAGTTGCGCGAGGTTTTGGTCGGAATACCCCAGTACAAGGGTCGCGGCGGATTTGATCGCGCTGGGTTGGCCTTGGATGGCGTCGAGGATGGCGCGGATCATTTGGGATTTTCCGGTGCCGTTTGCGCCCAAGATCACCACGCGGTCGCCGCGTTCGATCCATTTCTGCCCCGTAGAAAACAATGGGCGGGCGTCGGGGGTGGTGATGGCGGCATCGGTCAGGGTGATCAGGGCTTTGGCATGGGTGCCGGAATTGGCCAGTTTGATCGCCCCGGAGGAGGTTTCGCGATGGGCGGGGCGGGCGGCTGCCTCTAGCTTTTCGGCGCGGTCTTTCAACTGTTTGGTCTTGGTGATCAACAGATCAGAGCCAGAGTTGATGCCGATGTTCTTCAGCTTGGCGGCTTGGCGGCGCAACTGATCGGCCTTGTTCAGATCGTTTTCAAAGCGGCGGCTGTCAGCGGCGTCGGTTTCCTCCAGCGCGGCGCGGGCGCGGGAATAGGGCAGAGCGAACATCCGGCTGGAGGTGGCGCGCAGGAACAGGCTGCGGGTTGTGGCCGCATCCAAGAAGGCGCGGTCGTGGCTGGTGGTGATCACGGCGGTGTCACGTGGCAGGCTATCAAGCCAGCGTTGCAGTGTGCCAATGCGGGAAAGGTCAAGGTGGTTGGTCGGTTCGTCCAAAAGGTAGAGGTCAGGCTCGGTGATTGCGGCGCGGGCCAGCAGGGCGGTGCGTTGCCAGCCGCCGGAGAGGACGCTGAGGGGCGTGTCGCGCAGCGCTTCGGGGATGGAGAGGTCATCCAGCACGATCTCGGCCCGCCAGGATTCGTATTCGGCTTGGTCGGCGGGCAGGGCAGTAAGGGTGGCCTCGCGGAAGGTCAGCGGCAACAGGCTGGCGGGCACGTCCTGATCAACCAGCGCGGATTTCAGGCCGCGGGCGCGGGTGACTTCGCCGGAGGTTGCCTCCAACGTGCCTGCCAAACAGCGCAGCAGGGTGGATTTTCCACGGCCGTTGGCGGCGATCAGGCCAAGGCGGTCGCCGGGCTCAATGCTGAAGGTCAGATCGGTGAACAGGGGTTGGCCGAGGGTGAGGGCCAAGGATTTGGTGGCAAGCAGGGTCATGGGTTTATCCGCGTAAGTAATATATAGCGCAAAAGCGCCGTTAGGGCGGACCGGAAGACCTGCGATGTGGGTCGGGTCAGCCCTGCGACAAAGGCAGGGCTGCGACAGGGCCATAGGTGCGCGGGTGGCAAGTTAAGATCATGCACCCCTCCTGTGGCTTCGTGTGCCGGAATAGGGTAGCTGCTGCCCGAGAGATGGTCAATCAGGCGCGCGGATCAATCATGCGCAACCAGGGCTTCACCAGGGGCCATCACTCTGGGCTGGGCTTTTTTCAGCAAAAGAGTCAACGGCAGCGCGCACAGGGTAATCACCATCATCAGATAGAAATCGTCGATATAGCTGATCATCAGGGCTTGAGTGGAGACCAGCCCCTCCATCTGTTGCAGGGTCGCCGCCGTTAGCGTGCCGGGCGGCACCACCATGTTGAAGTTAGGGTTGAACGGTGAAATCGCGGTGCCAATGTCGGCATGGTTGATCTGAACATTGCGCGTCAACATCAGCGTCACCATCGAAATCCCGATCGACGAGCCGATGTTGCGCACCAATGAAAACAGGCTGGTGGCATCGGCGCGATAGGCCGGGTCGATGGTGGCGAAGGCGATGGTGGACAGCGGAACGAACACCAGACCAAGGCCGAGGCCCTGCAACACGCCTGTCCAGATCACTAGGCTGGAATCCATCTGCGGGGTGAACTGGGTCATGTAGTGCAGCGAGGCGGCGGTCAGGATCAGGCCGACCGAGACCAGCAAGCGTGCATCGACCTTTTGCACCAAACGCCCCACCGCGATCATCGAAATCATCGTGCCGACGCCGCGCGGGGCCATCACCAATCCTGTGGTGATGGTGGGATAGCCGAAGATTTTCGACAGCATCGGCGGCAGCAAGGCAAGGCTGGCGAGCAGGATGATGCCGATGATGAAGATGAACACAAGGCCGGTGGCAAAGTTGCGGTCCTTGAACATGCGGGGGTCGAGGAACGGTCTGTCTGCGCCCAAGATGTGGATGACGAATACCCACATGCCGGTCAGGGTCAGGAAAAGATAGAGCCATATCTCGGCGGAGGAGAACCAATCGACCTCGCCACCGCGATCCAGCATCAGTTGCAAGGCACCGATGCCCAAAGACAGCATGGCAAAGCCGATGAAGTCGAAGCGGCGGGGGCGGGTGATGGATTTCGGCAGGTAGGCGAAACACCCCAGAAAAGCGATGATGCCCACGGGCAGGTTGACGAAGAACACCCAGCGCCAGCTGAAGCTTTCGGTCAGCCAGCCGCCCAAAGTGGGGCCGATGATCGGGCCGACCATGATGCCCGCGCCCCAAAGCGCCATCGCTTGCCCCGCCTTTTCGCGCGGGTTGATGTCGAGCAGGAAGGTTTGCGACAAGGGCACGATGGCAGCACCAAAGATGCCTTGAGCCAAGCGGAAGAACACCATCGAAGGCAGGCTCCACGCGAGGCCGCAGGCGATCGAACTGGCGACAAAGCCCGCGATAGAGATCAGAAAGAACTCACGCTTGCCGATCCGGTCGGAAATCCAGCCTGTGGCCGGGGTCATGATGGCAGAAGCGACGATATAGCTGGTCAGCACCCAGGTGATGGTGTCTTGGCTTGCCCCGAGGTCGCCGGTCATGGTCGGCAAAGCGACATTGGCGATGGTGGTGTCCAGCACCTGCATGATCGTCGCCAGCATAATCGACAGCGTGATCAAGCCCTTGTGCGGGACTTCGGCGCTGGGGGTGCTCATGGCGGGTTACTTCAGAAAGCTTGGCAGCAGGTCTGAGATCGAGCGGTGACGGCCCGTATCCACCGAAACAGAGGCGCTGACACCAGTGGCGAGGCCCGCGGCATCTTCGGGGTTGACCAGTTTCAGCGTCACGGGGACGCGCTGGGTGACTTTCACCCAGTTGCCGGTGGCGTTCTGCGCGGGGAGCAGGGAAAACTCTGACCCGGTGCCTGCGCCGATGGCGGCCACGACGGCCTCGATCTTGCGGCCCGGATCGGCGTCGAAGGTCAGCTCAGCGAGGCTTCCCACGGTGATGCCCGCAAGCTGGGTTTCCTTGAAATTGGCGTCGACCCAGATGTCATCGGTCTGCACCAGCGCGAACAGGCTTTGGCCAGCGCTTACCATCTGGCCGGGTTTGAACGAGGAAGCCTGGTAAATCACGCCATTGGCGGGGGCTTTGACCACGGCGTTGGCATAGTTATAGGCGGCCTGTTCGCGGGCGATGATGGCGGATCGCACGGCGGGGTGATTGTCGGTCGGGATCAACGGATCGCCGCCGATGGCAGCGAGGGCCGACGCCACGGCTTGCTTGGCCAGATCGCGGTTATCCAGTGCCGTGCGTTCGTCATGGCGGGCGTCGATCAGCTTGGAATCGGTGGCAACACCTTTTGCGCCAAGACTTTCCTGCCGCTCGCGCTCCACGGTTTGGTAGGCGGCTTCATCCTCGGCCAGTTGCAAGCTGGCTTGGGTGGTGGCGTAGGCCAGTTTCAACTGCTCGACCGTGATGCGGGCGGCAGTCACGGCGGCATCAGCCTGGGCTTGCGCCAGTTTGTAAGGCACAGGATCGACTTGGAACAGCACGTCGCCAGCCTTGACAGTCTGGTTGTTGCGCACCAGCACTTTATCAATACGGCCCGGCACCGAGGAGGCGACCGAGATGCGGGCTTGGTGCAGATAGGCGTTTTCGGTTTCTTCATAGCGCCCGCCCATCAACCAATAGCCGCCAGCCGCCAGCCGCCAGCACCAGCACAAGGGGCCCGGCGATCATCAACATGCGGCGTTTCTTGCGCGAGGCTGGGATGGGGGCTGCAGCGGTCATGACGGTGATTGGAGTGACAGTCGCAGGCGCATTTGGTGCGGGGTTGTTGGTGGAAGTGGCAGTCATTTCAGATGTCCTTCGCGTCAGCCGCTGCATCGCAGACGGCCTGAGACAATGTTGCGGTCACCGAGGCAAGCCCGGCAATCAAAGCGGTGCGCGCTTCGGGGGAAAGGCCCGACAGCGCTTCGGCAAAGACGGAATCCGCCATTGCCTTCAAGTCGTTACGGATCAGCAAGGTGGAGGCCGTCGGCACGATCACCCGCACGCGGCGATCTTCGGGGTCAGGCTCACGCGCGACCCAACCGGCTTGCTCCATCCGATCCACCAGCCGCGAGACCGAGATCGGCTCGATCTCCAGCTTGTCAGCGATGCGGGCCTGGCTGGCGCGGCCTTCGCGCAGCACCACGGCGAGAAGCCGCCACTGCGCCGAGGACAGGCCATATTCCGACGCCCGCTGCGAAAAGCGTTTGCGCACCAGACGGGAGGCGTCGTGCAGCAGAGGGCCAAGCTGATCTTGTGCAATATTCATAAGGCATAGATATAATAAGCCTGCTTACTATTCCAATGCAAATCCTGCATGGCTGGCTTGCGGCCCGCGCCCTATCCGCGTTGCAGCTTGACGGCTTCGGATCGCCCCAGTTTCAGGAAATGACCAATGTAGGGCTTGCTGGCGTCTTCTTCGCGGGTGGCGGCATAGAGGCGTTTTGTGATGCTGCCCGGACCCAAAGGGCGGGTGATGTAATCGGCGTTGGATTTCACGTCACGCAGCACCCAATCGGGCAGCACCGCCACCCCGCGATTGGAACCCACCAGCATCAGGATCACGGCGGTCAGTTCCACCGGGCGCTGGGCGCGCGGCTCGATCCGGGCAGCGGTGAGAAGTTCGGTGAACACGTCGAGCTTATCGCGCGGCACCGGATAGGTGATCAGGGTCTGGTCACGGAAATCTTCAGCCTCAATCATCGCCTTCGCCGAAAGCGGGTTCTGCGACGAGGCGATGAACATCGGGTGATAATCGAACAACGGGTTGAACGAGATACCCGGCAGCGGTTCGGGGTTGGAGGAGATCACCAAATCAACTTCTTCGCGCAAAAGTGCCGGGAAGCTGTCAAACGCCAGACCCGCGCGGATATCGACATCAACCTCGGGCCAAGCGTGGCGGAACAGTTCCAGCACCGGAAACAGCCAGTCAAAGCAGGCATGGCATTGGATGGCGATATGCAGACGCCCGGTTTTGCCCGCCTGCAGCGCGCGGAATTCTTCTTCCAGTGCAGTGATTTCCGGCAGGATGCGCTCGGCGGTGCGCAGCATACGGATACCCGCCGCCGAGAGGGTCATCGGTTTGGAGCGGCGCACGAACAGCTCCATCCCGACCTGCGCTTCCAGCCCCGCGACCTGATGGCTCAGCGCCGATTGCGTCATGTTCATCAGATCGGCGGCACGCGCCAGACCCCCCGCCTGATGAATGGCGCGGATGGTGCGCAGGTGGCGGAGCTCCAGATACATGCGCGACTTTCATCATTATGGTGAAAACTATGAATTGGCTTCAATTTACGCGCTCTGGCATAACGGGGTCAAGTAAAAGGAGCTTCCCCATGCCTGCACCGCGTATCTCGTTTGAATTCTTCCCGCCGCAATCTTTGGACGCCTCGTTCAAGCTGTGGGAAACCGTGCAGGTGCTGGCGCCGATGCAGCCGAATTTCGTCTCTGTGACCTATGGCGCGGGCGGCACTACCCGCAAGCTGACGCATGAAGCGGTGGCGACGATCAAGCGCAATTACGGGCTGAACGTGGCCGCGCATCTGACCTGCGTCGATGCCAGCCGTGCCGAAACGCTCGAAATTGCAGAGGCTTATGCCGAGGTCGGCGTGACCGAGATTGTCGCTTTGCGCGGCGATGCTCCAAAAGGCGCGGATCGGTTTATCCCGCATCCCGATGGTTTTGCCTCGTCAGTGGAACTGGTCGAAGCCTTGGCGAAAACCGGGAAATTCAAACTGCGGGTGGGGGCCTACCCCGAGCCGCATCCGGATGCCGCCGATAAATTCGCCGATGTAGCTTGGCTGAAGCGCAAGATTGACGCCGGGGCCACCAGTGCGATCACGCAGTTTTTCTTTGAGGCGGATACGTTCTTCCGCTTCCGCGATGCCTGTGTGAAGGCGGGCATCCATGCCCCGATCATTCCGGGCATCTTGCCGATCCAGTCGTGGGACGGCACCAAAAAATTCGCCGCCCGCTGTGGCACGAGTGTTCCGCTGCGGTTGGATGAGGGCTTTGCGATGGCCAAGCGCGACGGGCGCGAGGATTTGCTGGCGCTGACCCAATGCACCACTTTGTGCAGCCGTCTGATCGAAGGCGGGGTTGAGGATCTGCATTTCTACACCCTGAACCGCCCGGAACTGACCCGCGAAGTTGTCCGCGCTTTGGGCATTGCGCCGGAGCTTACCCCAGAACTTGCACTCGAAAAGGTCGCTTAAGCGTTAACGTCTCCCTGACGGCGGGTCCCCCAGACCGAGCGGCCCCACTCGCGCGCCTCCCCCCACGGGAGGCGCGTTTTTTCATAGGCGAAGGCGGGCAGGATGCGGTAAAGCTTGGAAAATATCGCGAAGGATTGCCCAATGAAGCCGATTTTCGTTCTGAATGGCCCGAACCTGAACCTGCTCGGGCTGCGCCAGCCCGAGATTTACGGGCAAGAAACGCTGGCCGACGTCGAAGCTGGGCTGTCGGGGTTGGCCGCGGAATTGGGGCTGGCGGTCGAGTGTATGCAATCCAACCATGAGGGCCAGTTGGTCGATTGGATTCAAAGCGCTCGCGGCGTGGCGGCGGGGATCATCATCAATCCCGGCGCCTATTCGCATACTTCGGTGGCGATACTGGACGCGCTGAACGTGTTTGAGGGGGTGGTTCTGGAGGTGCATATCTCGAACATTCACAAGCGCGAGGCGTTTCGGCATCATTCCTTCGTGTCAGGCCGGGCGGAAGGCGTGATCGCGGGGTTTGGCACCGAGGGATACCTTCTGGCTTTGCGGCGGATGGCGTCACTGCTGAAACGCTAGGGTGGCGGCGGCGTGGGAGCCTCCGGCGGGGATATTTTTACCAGTATGAAATACTTTCGGTGGCATCCTGAGGCGGGCGTTGTGGGCGATGACCGCGCGTTGCGAAGCGCTTTGGTTGTGCCGGGGCGGGCGTTTCGGATTGGCGGCGTGGGGCCGCAGCCGAGGGGGGAGGCGGTGTTTGAAACGCTGACCTCAGGCTCCTCCGGCGCGCCCCGGCGGATTTTACGCAGCATGGACTCGTGGATTGCCAGTTTCGTGGTGAACGCGGAATTGTTTGGCATCGGGCCGGGGGTCAGGGTGGCGGTGCTGGGTGATCTGATGCATTCGCTGGCGCTCTATGGCGCGCTGGAGGGGCTGCATCTGGGCGCAGAAGTGGTTCTGCTGGGAGGCGTGCGACCGGATCGTCAGGCGCGGGCCTTGGCGGCAGTGGGAGTGATCTACGCAACGCCTGCGCAACTGAGGCTGTTGGTGGAGTCGGGATGGCACGCCTCGGGGCTGATCTTGGTTGGCGGCTCGAAGCTGGACGCTGGGTTGCGCGCGGCTTTGAGCGGGGCTGAGCTGCGGGAGTTTTATGGCGCGGCTGAGGCGAGTTTCATCACGCTGGCGGGGCCGGATGCGCCTGCGGATTCGGTGGGCGTGGTCTATCCCGGCGTCGAAATTGACCTTCGGGCGGGGCAGATCTGGGTGCGCTCGCCGTATTTGTTTCAAGGCTATGCCGGAGCGGATGCGGGCGGGGCGGTGTGGGATCAGGGCTGGCTGTCCGTGGGTGAGATGGGACGATTGGAGGGCGACTACCTCTATCTGTCGGGGCGGGCGGGGCGGATGGTGACGGTGGCCGATCAGAATGTGTTTCCCGAGGAGATTGAGAGCTTTATCGCAGGGCTGCCGGGGGTGGCGCGGGTGGCGGTGCTTCCGCGTCGCGATGCGCTGCGCGGGGCGGTGATGGTGGCCGTTTTGCAGGGAGACGCGACGTCAGAGACTGAGATTTTGGCGGCCTGTCGGGGGCGGTTGGGGGCGTTGATTGCACCGAGGGCGGTGATCTGGGTGGAGCAGTGGCCGGTGTTGGCCTCGGGTAAGACCGACCTTGTGCGGTTGGCGCGCGAGGTGGGCCTGTGAGCGTGATTTTGGCGGCGAAGCGGACGGCGGTGGTGCCTCGGGGCGGGGCGTTCTCGCGCTTGGAGATTGAGGATCTGGGCGCGCCCGTGGTGCAGGCTTTGCTGGCGGCGGCGGGAATTTCTGCGGCATCGGTCGATGAGTTGATCTGTTCCAACGCTTTGGGGGCGGGGGGCAATCCGGCGCGGCGGGTGGCGCTGGCTGCTGGATTGCCGGAACGGGTGGCGGGGCTGTCGGTGGATCGGCAATGCGCGGGGGGGCTGGATGCGGTGTTGATCGCACGCGCCCTGGTGGATTCGGGGGTTGCTGAGGTAGTGATCGCGGGCGGGGTGGAGAGCTATTCTAGAAGGCCCCTGCGGTTGCGGACTGATCCGGGGGGGGGGGCTGCGGTGGCCTACGATCAGGCGCGGTTCACACCTTGGGCGGAGCGTGATCCGGGGATGGCGGAGGCGGTGGAGGCGCTGGCCGCGCGGTTGAGGATTTCAAGGGGCGCGCAGGATGCTTGGGCGGTGGAAAGTCACGCCAAGGCGCGGGTTTGTAAGGGCGAGATTGTCGCGGTTGCGGGGCAGGATCGGGATGTGTTTGCGCGGGGGCTGACAACAGCGGTGGCGGCGCGGGCGAAGGTGGTCTGCGGGTCAATCACGGCGGCAAATGCGGCGGTGGCGGCGGATGCGGCCGGGTTTGTTTTGGTGGTGTCTGATCGGATCGCGGCCGAGTTTGGGGCGGAGCGGGGGATGCGGATATTGAGCGGGGTGACTTTGGGGGGCGATCCGGTGGAGCCGGGGTTGGCGCCGGTGGCGGCCATTCGGGCGGTGTTGGATCGGGCCGGGGTTGCGGCGGAGAGGATCGCTGCGGCGGAGATTATGGAGGCCTATGCGGTGCAGGCGATGGCTTGCGTGGCGGGGGCGGGGTTGGAGGTTTCCCGCGTCAATATCGGTGGCGGGGCGCTGGCGCGGGGGCACCCGATCGGGGCCTCGGGCGCGGTGCTGGCGGTGCGGTTGTTTCATGAACTTCAGGCCGGGATTGGTCTTGCGGCGATTGCGGCGGCGGGAGGGATTGGCACGGCCTTACTGGTGGAGCGGTAGGCGTGTCCACGCGTGGACAGGGAAGCGATCTTTATGATTTCAAGGGATTAGATGGGGCGCGTTAGGATGTTGTTAAGGTCTCGACGCTGTGTCGGGAGGGCGATTTTCTCGCGAAAATCAGGGGGCCTTCTGCCCCCTCGGCCTGCGGCCTCACCCCCCTGAGGATATTTGGGCCAGTGTGAAATTGGGGAGTACCTGAGAGGGTATGAAATAGTTTGCTTCGGGTGCCGGCGGATTTGAAGTGGCAGGTTAGGCTTGCGTCATGGATGATACCGGGCAGCACATGGACAAAATGAAGCCACCAGATACGACGAAGATTTGTGAAGACATTCTGCAAGCGGAGCGGCGATATAATTTCGAGCATAAGATATGGCCAAGTCAAAACCTGGTCATTGATCGCTTGCTGGCGCGGCAGGTTGAGGCCCAAGACGCTTATCGGATGCTTTGTGACCGACTTTCGGCGCGGCCTGCCGCGGTTAGAGAGTTTTTGCGTTTGCTTTTGAGCACATCGGCGGTCTGCAGCCCGCAGCGTATCGTCAGGGCCCGGAGCGCGCGGAAGCGGCTGGCATAGGTCATTCGGGCGATTGCGGCGCAAGCGGAAGCCTTGGCGGTGTTGTTGGACGAGCGGGAAGGGCTGCATAACCACTCGGGTCTTTATAGCGATACGCACTATCATGTTGTGGACTTGGTAGAGATTGCTTCCGCTGGAAATGGCTATTTTCAAAATCATGTGCGGGAGAAGTTGCAAACGCTTCGTGAGCAATTTGATCTGAAGTATTGGCCACAGCTTGGGGAAGTGATGCGGGTGCTGGCACGAGAAGCCAATCAAGCTGAAGCTGTGGCTGCTGACCCAATGACGGAGGCTTCAACGCGCGGCAGCCGCGCCTCACAGGCGGATTTCTTCAAGGCGCTGTTTGCAGCGATTGAAGAAAGTCGGGGAATGGAAGGGTATGAGTTTCCGGTGGAATTTGAATTGACCGATAGCGCGCTGGCATCGTTTGCGACTGTGGTGCTTGATTTGGGGCCGCATGATTTGGTCGACGCAGCTTATGTGAAACGTTTGCGGCAGCGTGAGCGGGAGGCGGAGAATTCAGCGCCGCCCTAGCGGCGAATGTTGCGTGCGTTAGAGCGGATAAGATCAGCAATGGCGCAGAGCAACATAGGGCTGCTCTGCGCGTTTTGTTCAGGTTGATCTACCCGCGCGACAGCAGCGCTTCTGGGCGCATTTGGGCGATGGATTTGGTGATCAAGGCGGCGAGGGTGGCTTTGATCAGGTCACCGGGCAGGAAGGCCACGGCGGCGAGCGCCATGTCGGGCAGGGGTTTGTCGAGCATGATCGCCATGCCGGGGATGCCGAAGACGTACATCACGACGATGCCGCCCAAGATGGCGCCTGCGAAGGCTGCCGGGAACAGCGCGAGTTTGGTGTTCTGGGTGATCAGCCCTGCAACAAAGGCGGCAATCGGGAAGCCGATGATATAGCCGATGCTGGGCGATTGGATTTTCTGCCATGTCGTCATAAAGCCGGGGAATACCGGCACGATCAGCCCGACCACAAGGAACAAAATCACCGCCAGTGCGCCGCGTTTGGCCCCCAGCACGGTGCCGCACAGCATGATCCCCATGCTTTGCGCAGTGATCGGCACGCCTGCGGCGAGGTCAATTTTTGGCACGAGGCCCAGCACCGCGATCAAGGCGGCGAAAAGGGCGATGTGGGTGAGGTTCTTTTCCATACGGGCTCTCCTGCTTGCGTCGCGGCAGTTAGGCCGAGGGTACTGTAAAGGGCAACTTCTATTTTTGGACAGCCGGGTTCGGGGGTTGTCGGACATGGGGCTGAGTTTGGGTGATGCGGGCTGGAGTTTAGCCGAGACCGCCGCGGGCGCGCAGGGCTTCGGCAGTGTGGGTGGCATCGTCTAAGGCGGCGAGGGTGGTGGGCAGGAAGATGCGCCACCCGGGGCGTTTCGGCGATCTGGCACGCCAGCTTTGCGTGATCTGCTCGGCGCGCATCAGCATGGTGGGGATGAAGCGGATGGTGAGGCCGATAGCCAGAGCAAGGGTTTTCGGCGCGATGATCGGGCGGAGCGGGCGGGCGAGGTGCTCGACGGTGCGGGTCATCTCGGTCAGTTTGCTGGTCATGGTGACGAAATTGGCGGCTGCGACGCCGATGATCATCCGGGTGATCAGGGTGATGCCTGCGGGGTCGCGCAGCCAGAGGTGCCAGAGGGCGAGGATGAGAATGAGGGGGATCAGCGGGCGGAGGTTTTTGAGGCTTTGCAGCGCAAACTTTGGCCCGCAGGACAGGATCAGGGCGGCGACAGGCGGGGCCAGGAGCCATGGCTGTGGGGTGGCGAACAGCCCCACGGTGAGCGCCACGAAGGCAGCCAATTTCACGGCGGCGGGGATGCGGTGGGCGTATGTTTCAATCGGCGAGGTGAGTGTCAGCATCTAGCTCTCCGAGTTTTGCCATCTCGGCGGTGAAGGCTTGCAGGGTGGGGCCGGGCGGGCCGTCGGCGCGGATTTCTCCGGCGTCGAGCCAGAGCACGCGGTCGCAAAGCGCCACAGCAGCTGGGTCGTGGGTGATGGTGATCAGGCGTTGCGGCAGGGCAGCAAGGCGGCGGGCGAGGCGGATCTGGGTGGGAAGATCAAGGCCCGCGAAGGGCTCGTCCAGCAGGATCGTGCCGGGCTGCATGAGCAGGATCGAGAGCAGGCAAAGGTAGTGACGCTGGCCTTGGGAGAGGGTGTGGGTGAGGGCTTTGGCCCAATGTGCGCGGGATTCCTGGTGCAGCAGTTCGGTGACGGCTTGGTTGGCTGCGGCTTCGGTTTGGCCCTGCTGGCGCAGGCCGAAGGCGAGTTCCTCGGCCACGGTGGGGAATAGGATCTGGTGGTCGGGGTTTTGAAACAGGATGCCGAGGCGGGGCAGGATGGCTTTGCGGTCTGCGGGGTCTAGGCCGTCGATGGCCACGGTTCCCGTGGTGGGGGGGATCAGGCCTGCGATCAGGCGCAACAAGGTGGTTTTGCCGGAGCCGTTGCGGCCGATGATGCCGATGCGGGGTTCGGTGAGGGTCAGGGAGAGGTTGGACAGGATGGGTTTGCCGCCAAGGGTGACGGCAGCGTTGGTGAGGGTGATGCCTTGGGTGGTGGTCATGGATGCTCCCTGCTTCGGGAGGGTGATACGGGGGGGGGGGGGAGGGGGGAAGGGGTTGAGGGTTTGGCAGGGGATGTCCGCGCGTGGACAGAGGGGCGGCTTTTGGGAAATCAAGGGGTTAAGGGGGGAGTGTTTAGCATTGATTAGGGTTTGCGGCAGGGTTGGGCGCGGGATTGGGCAGAGTGAGGGGCCAGCCGGATGGCGCTTGCCAGCGGTTAGGCTGGGCTGTGGGGCCGGAAAACTGATCGAGCGCGGGATCTATTAGAATTTACAGCGGTGTCAGGGCGGAAATAGGTTGCATGATACAACTTTATGGAGCTGCGATATGGCCAACGCTCCGTGTGCTGACAGTGTTGAAGCCATCCGCAGCGCGGCGCGGCTGTTGGTGCGGGAACTGGGGTTCATGGGCGGGGATTTCGCGGGCGGCGATCTGTCGCCTTCGGCAGTTCATGCATTGATCGAGATTGAGGCGGGCGGGGTGACGGCGCGCGATCTGGGGCGGCTGCTGCATCTGGAGAAATCCAGTGTCAGCCGGATGCTGCGCAAGCTGGTCGCCGGGGGCGATGTGGTGGAGCACTTCGCCGAGGATGGCCGGGTCAAGATCTTGGCTTTGACCGAAGCGGGGCAACGGCAGGTTGCGGCGATCCATGCTTTCGTGCGGGCGCAGGTGTCGGAGGCGCTGGTGCGGCTGCAGCCGGGGCAGGAGCGCGCGGTGCTGGAAGGGTTGCGGCTTTATGCCGAAGCCTTGGGCGCGCCCGCGCCGCCTATGGCTGCGCCGCCTGCGGTTGAGATTGTCGCGGGCTATCGCACCGGGTTGATCGCCCGGATCACCCAGATGCACGCGCTGTATTACGCGCAGAACGTGGGTTTCGGGCAGAGGTTTGAAGCAGTGGTGGCGGGTGGGCTGGCCGGGTTCTGTGATCGGCTGCACAGCCCGCGCAACGCGATCTGGGTGGCGCTGCGGGGCGATGAGATTGTGGGGGCCATCGCGATTGACGGCGAAGATTTGGGCGGCGGCTCGCGCATCTGCGCTGGTTCATCACCGATACGGCGGTTCAGGGGTCGGGGGCGGGTCGTCGGTTGCTTGCTGCGGCGCTGGGCTTTGTCGATACGGCTGGGTTCGCGGCCACCCATTTGTGGACGTTCAGCGGCCTCTCGGCCGCCCGTCATTTGTACGAGGCGCAAGGGTTCTTGCTGGCAGAGGAGCGACCGGGGCAGCAATGGGGCAAGGAGGTGCTGGAACAAAGGTTTGTGCGGAAAGGGAAGTGAGGGGAGCACATTTGGCTGAGTGCTGCCCAAAACCGAATGTGCAAAGCCGAAGGGTGCAAATTGCCAAGGCCATGCGACAGTGCGATAGATTGGCGCATCAAAAAAACATCGGGGCCGCTGTGAACGGCCCCGACATATAGCTAAAGACAGAGGCTATATTAAGCGGCTTTACGACGCGAACGGCCGATACCACCCAAGACGCCAAGACCCAGCGCGAGCAGGCCGAAGGCTGCCGGGACCGGCACAGTGGCCGCACGGACGTAGAAAGTTTCGGACGCGGCACCATCATAGCCGTCAGGCTGGCTGGCCAAATTCCAGATATAGCCGCCCAGCGCGTCACTTACGTCGCAATGGCTGTATTGTACGTCGAACCATTTCGAAGCGCAGGCATGGCCGCCGGTGTTCGAGCCTGCGAAATTAAACGACGCGACGAAGGCTGCGATATTAGATGCGATATGGGCGGAAACTTCTGCAGCAGTGGGCAGGCGCCAACCGAGCGGCGTTTGATAGCTGTCGTCAATCACGCTGCAAGAATTGGCCTGATTGCCGCAGGGCGAAGCCCATGCCCATTCAAGGCCCTGATAGGTGCTGATAGCGTTGGCATCGACCGGAGCCTGAATCGGCACGGCGGATGCGGTTTGTGCACACAATGTCACCGCCCCAAAGGCAGCGGCAGCGAGCAGAGTGAAATTCTTAGACATAGTCATTTTTCTCCCCTTCTTTCAAAAATTGAGCAAGCAGTTGTCCAACATGACGGCGACGCAGTCTTTCAAATCAACTAACAAAACATCACGATGGCCCTCGCAAAATCGAAATTCCGATTTGCGATGATGTAGTCTAACCTTTGCCACAATTCCTGACAATAATTTTGTAGTCAAACCAACATCCGAGATACCCCGCGGGCCAATGGCGCGAAAATGCAGGAATTGTTTCCGGATTTTGTTTAATTGTGGCGAAACTTGGACAGAATTGGGCCGAAAGCCGAATGGAAATGTAAGCCTTGGCTGGTCTCTGTTTAAATATTTCGAGGCAAAGTTAACATTTGATTCGCCAGAATCCGGACGATCCGGCCAACATCAACGCATGAGGTATGGGTTCAGAACAGCGCCGGGTTGCGCGCGGCGCTGTTCTTAGTTTTGACGCTTACCCCTGCCGTGCAGCCGCCACAGCGGCTTCCAGTACATCCATCGCTTCGGCGAAATGCGCATCCGGGATGGTGATCGGGGCGAGGAAGCGCACGACGTTACCGTAGACGCCGCAGGTCAGCAGGATCAGGCCGCGTTTTTGCGCCTCGACACGGACGCGGGTGGTGAAGCCTGCGTCGGGCTCTTTATTGGTCGGGTTGGCGAACTCAACAGCGACCATGAAGCCGGGGCCGCGGATGTCGGTGATCTCGGGCGTGACCGAGCGGATGGCTTCAAGGCGCTGTTTCAGGCGGCCACCGAGTTCGTTGGCGCGGGCGCAGAGTTGTTCTTCCTCGATCACATCCAGCACGGCGTTGGCCGCAGCGATGCCGATCGGGTTGCCGCCATAGGTGCCGCCCAGACCGCCGGGATGAGCGGCGTCCATCAGGCTGGCTTTGCCGGTCAACGCAGCCAGAGGCAATCCGCCCGCGAGGCCCTTGGCCATGGTGGTGATGTCGGCAGCGACACCGGATTGCTCCATCGCGAACATGGTGCCGGTGCGGGCAAAGCCGGTTTGCACCTCATCGGCGATCATCACGATGCCGTTGTCGTCGCAAAGTTTGCGGATGGCGCGCAGCAGGTCTTTCGGGGCGGGGTAGAAGCCGCCTTCGCCCTGCACAGGCTCCAGAATGATCGCGGCGACCCGGGTGGGGTCAAGATCGGCTTTGAACAGCTTGGTGATGCCCGCCATCGCATCATCGGTGGTGATGTCGTGGATCTCTTGCGGGAATGGCACATGGTAGACATCGGGCATCATCGCGCCGAAGCCTTTTTTATAGGGATCGACCTTGCCGGTCAGCGACATGCCCAACAGGGTGCGGCCATGGAAGGCGCCACCGAAGGCGATGATCGCGTTGCGCCCGGTGGCGATACGGGCAACTTTCACCGCGTTTTCAACGGCTTCAGCACCCGTGGTCACGAACACGGTTTTCTTCGGGAAATCGCCGGGGACGAGGGCGTTCAGACGCTCGGCCAGACGGACGTAGTTTTCATAGGGCAGCACTTGATGGCAGGTGTGGGTGAAACGCGACATTTGTTCGGTCACAGCGGCCATGACTTTCGGGTGGCAATGCCCGGTGTTGACCACAGCGATGCCCGCCGCGAAGTCGATATAGCGGTTGCCTTCGATATCCCAAACCTCAGAGTTCAGCGCGCGGTCGACGTAGATCTCGGTCTGCACCCCCACCCCGCGAGAGATGCTGTCGGTGCGGCGGCGGGCGATTTCGGCGTTTTTCATGGTGGTTTCCTTGGGTGGGGGTGCCCGGTTACGACATTGGGGGCAACTGTGTTTGATGCGCATTTGATCGAAGAATGGGTTGACGGGCAATCGGCCCAGCGGCGGTTTCGATAAGTCCAGATGGAGGGGCGGTTCAGTCCAGAGAGGAGGTGGTGCGGTATGGGTTACCAAAGGTGCCGCTTTGGCTGGTAGCTCAAACTCAACAGCGATTCACCAGTTGTTAACCCTCGCCAGTCCAGACTGCGAATCGTGATTGAGGCGAGGCGCAGATGGCAACGGGTTTGCACATACCCCACACCCCCAGTTCCGCACCCACGGACGCGGACCCTTTGCTGTGGCTTCGCCTCATTCGCTCGCGTCGGGTTGGCGCGGTGACGTTTCATCGGCTGGTGGCGGATCATGGCGGGATTGAGGCCGCCCTTGCGGCGTTGCCGGGGATCGCGCGGGCGGCGGGGGTAGAGGATTACAGCTTGTGTCCACTAGAGGTGGTCCGGGCCGAGATGGCGCAGGCGCGGTTGGCGCGGGCGCTGTTGTTGTTGTGGGGGCAGGCGGGCTATCCGCAGGCGCTGATGGATTTAGCTGATGCACCGCCGGTGTTGTGGGCGCAGGGCGATGTCGGGTTGCTGGCACGGCCGATGGTGGCGCTGGTTGGCGCGCGGAATGCGTCCAGTTTGGGCTTGCGGATGACGCGGCGGCTGGTCGAAGGGCTGGCGCTGGCGGGGCAGGTGGTGGTCTCTGGCCTTGCGCGCGGCATTGATGCCGAGGCGCATCAGGCGGCGCTGGAGACCGGGACGGTGGCGGTGCAGGCGGGCGGGGTGGATGTGATCTATCCGGTGGAAAATACTGAACTCGCGGTGGCGATCGCCGCGCGGGGCTGCCGGATTTCGGAACAACCGATGGGGCTGGTGCCGCAAGCCCGGCATTTCCCGCAACGCAATAGGATTGTGTCTGGGCTGGCGCGGGCGGTGGTGGTGGTCGAGGCGGCGGCGCGCTCGGGCAGCCTGATCACCGCGAAAAACGCCTTGGATCAGGGGCGTGAGGTGCTTGCGGTGCCGGGGCATCCGTTTGATGCGCGCGCGGCGGGGTGCAATATGTTGCTGCGCGATGGTGCAATACTGGTGCGCTCGGCGCAGGATGTGCTGGAGGCGATTGGGGTGCAGGGGCATTTCGTAGCGCAAGCGCCGTTGCCTGTTGCGGCCGTCGCCGTACCCGATCCACTGCCCGGCCCGGCGCCGCAAAGGCGACCACTGGCCGATATTGCTGCCGTGCACAGCCAGATCCTGGCGCGACTTGGCCCCAGCCCCCTCGCCGAAGATCAACTGATCCGCGATCTGGCCTTGCCGCCGGGGATGCTGTCGCCCGCGCTGATCTCACTGGAGTTAGAGGGGCGGATTTTGCGGCAATCCGGCGGGCTGCTCAGCCGGGTGGATTGAGCGGGTTTGATTTTCACATTGGCTTAAACATCTCCGCCGGAGGCATCCAATGTAAAGGATGGGAGCCTCCGGCGGGGATATTTAAACCAGTCTGAAAGCATGAAGTGTCACGCACATAAAGCGTTGTGCCATCGCCCCGGTTGACATCCCCGCGCAAACCCCCACATGGTGCCTCGCCGCACATATGCCTGTTTTCAAGGGAATTTCATGCCCGTTGTCGTTGTAGAATCGCCCGCTAAGGCCAAGACAATCAACAAATATCTTGGTTCGGACTATG
The DNA here is from genome assembly GCA_046590425.1 of Cypionkella sp. Taxonomy (GTDB): domain Bacteria; phylum Pseudomonadota; class Alphaproteobacteria; order Rhodobacterales; family Rhodobacteraceae; genus Cypionkella. The sequence goes on from JBKJTI010000175.1 coordinate 22,818, forward strand.
TGGTTTTGGCCTCTTACGGCCATGTGCGTGACCTGCCGCCAAAGGATGGTTCTGTCGATACCGAGAACGGATTCGACATGCTGTGGGAGGTGGCGGCCGACAGCAAAAAGCACATTCGTGCGATTGTTGAAGCGCTGAAAACCGACGATACCCTGATCCTCGCGACCGACCCTGACCGTGAGGGCGAGGCGATTTCCTGGCATTTGCAGGAGGCTTTGGCGAGCACGCTGAAGAAGGGCAAGAAGGTGTCTCGGGTGACGTTTAACGCCATCACCAAGGAGGCCGTGACCGAGGCGATGAAGCATCCGCGTCAGGTCGACCAGCCTTTGGTTGACGCCTATCTCGCGCGGCGGGCTTTGGATTATCTGGTGGGCTTCACGCTGTCGCCGGTACTGTGGCGCAAGCTGCCGGGCTCGCGCTCGGCTGGCCGCGTGCAGTCGGTGTGCCTGCGCTTGATCGTTGAGCGTGAGATGGAGGTTGAGGCGTTTCGGGCGCGGGAATTCTGGTCGGTTTCTGCGGTGCTGAACACGCCGAGAGGGCAGGAATTTGAGGCGCGGTTGACGGTTCTGGGCGGCCGGAAACTGGACAAATTCGACATTCCGACGGCAGAAGCGGCGGAGTTGGCGGTACAGGCTGTCACTTCTCGAACATTGAGCGTTTTGTCGGTGGAGGCCAAGCCCGCCAGCCGCAACCCCTATCCGCCATTCATGACCTCGACCCTGCAACAGGAAGCCAGCCGCAAATATGGCATGGGCGCGAAGGCCTGTATGTCGGCGGCGCAACGGCTGTATGAGGCGGGCCACATCACCTATATGCGGACCGAC
>JBKJTI010000323.1:0-6403 GCA_046590425.1 Cypionkella sp.
GTGTGTCCAGGCTCAGATCAAGGTTATCGCGACCTTGCGTGCCCAGCTGCACAACATTGAACGTATCACCCCGCTCGGCACCGCTGACCAGATCGCGCACGTCGAAGGTCAAGCCCGGGTCGTCGCTGACAAACCGCACGGCCTCGTCCGAAAAACGGCTGACATCGCCGAACAGCATCCCCGTCGCGTCTTCGGCCTGCAGACGCACAGCCAGCCCACCGTCCTGATTGGCCAGGGTGTTGCTGTCGGTCGCGCTGCCATTGCCAACTTCGGCACTGGTGAAGCTGAGACGGAATTGAGAAACAGCCGGGTCGAGCGCCCCGATGGTGAACGTATTGAGGGTCGTCAGCGGATTGGTCATGGTGGTCTTCTCCCGTTGTCATTCGAGCCGGGCGGGGGATGATCCCCACAGAATTCCGGGCAGGAATGCGTAAAGGCGGCGGCAACACCGCATCATCAGCCGGTGGAGAAACGAGGCGACGTCCGGGGAAGTTTCAGGCCGGATCATGATTTTTTGCGCAGATCGACACCGTTCAGACGGGTCAATACTGCGGGCTGATCACGGGCATGCTTTTGGCGGCAAAGCTGATCCGGGCAACAATCCGGACGTTAACAGGCCGCTGAAATAGTAGGCCCTCGACGCTGTTTGAGGTACATGATTCATCGCCGGCAGCACAGCGGCGGGGGCTATGATGCGCGGGGTGCCCCGGCACGGCACATGCGGCACAATCCGGCTGGTCGAACAGCGGGCGAAGGGGAGCGACATTCTGACTCAGGCGGAGTTACGCTCAATCCCCGCCAAACACCCAAAGCCGACGAGTAGCGTGCAAGGCCAGCGGTTGAGCGGATAGATGCAATTTAGTGGCAGACTGGATGGCTGCCGACTTTATCCAACAAAATCAAGGGTATTTGGCGGAGAGAACGGGACTGGTGTCGAACCTTCTCTGGCGCAGTCGGCTCATCGGTCAGCGAGGCCGAAGAGGCATTAATCCCACCGGATTAATGCCCTCTACCCGAGCAAGCCACTGGTGAAACAGGCGCCACGGCACAGAGCGCCTCTTCTCTTCACCGGACATAGTTTCTGAAAGCTCTCCGACATATCGGCTTGGACTCATGAATTTGGCCGCAATACTTAAGGGTAAGTCGTTCGCGGCTTCGGTTCGGGATGCGAGTTCCCGTATTGCGTCAATCGAGAGATCGAAAGCGTTAATTTGTCCGAACACGGCCTCAGGCGACGCCGAGAAGCGATAACCTGGGGCAGCTCTCGTAAGCAATGCTGCAAGCAGCGTGTTTGGCGACTGCCCGCCCCATGTAACGAGTTTGCTCCCATCCAGTTGCCAACGCGTGGGCTCGAAGCCTTTTTTGCCTAGCAAGCGCCCAAATGATACTGCGGCTCATTGGAAGTGCGGGACCTGTAGCCTTGATCCGGGCCAGCGGCTGAGAGCGCTGCGCTTTATCGCCAAGATACGCTCCACCCTCAGAACCTGCCATCAAATGCCGCATTGACCCGGCATGAAAGACGGCACCGCCGATGCTGCCTTCGTCAGCGTCGCGAATAGCAGTGTCGCCAGTCCTAATATCAACAACAGCATTGCCTGGACGTCCCGAGATGACCGTATGAATTCTGCCAGCGTCTCCTTCATCAATCTACCGCATCTATGATCGTGTGGCCTTGGACATTCTGCCCGATCTGTTGACGCAGCGCACTGTGGGCATGGCCCGCTTCCACGCCCGCCGCCGGGTGGGTGCTGGCGTGGTGCGCACCGATGGCTTCCGCAAGCTGAAGATGGCTGCATAAGCCATGCCTTCGGCGCTGCAACCCGCCTCGGAAGTCCCGCTGCGCCACGGTGAACATGCCGTGACGTTGCGGGCATCCTTGCGGGTGGCAGTCGCGCTTGAAAATCTGGCGGGCGGTATTGCTACCGTTTGGGATGAAGTCGCCCGCCAGAAACTATCAGCGCTGCATACTGTGATCAGGCTAAGCGCCACAGATAGGCAAGAGGCCGAACGGCTTCTGGCCTATGCTGCGACCCATCCGCTTGCGTTTTTCGTGCATAATGCGCAGGCGGCTTCGTTCGGACCGAGGACGAACGGTTCCGCCTGGACTACTGCGAGGTGAAGCTGTCGCGTTGGCTTATGCGGGCAATCGAGACTGACCAGGTGGTCACGATCTCGCATGACTACTTCCGCCTTCGCCGCCCGCTGGAACGGCGGCTGTATGAGATTGCCCGCAAGCACTGCGGCAGCTCCCCGAAGTGGCAAATCAGCTTGACCACCTTTCAGAACAAAACGGGCAGCAACGCCCCGATCAAGCGTTTCCGCCATAACCTGCGCGAGATCATCAAGGCCGATGTGACCCCCTTCTACCGCTTCGAGATCGACGAGGCCGACTTGGTGACAGTGCGCCCTCGATCCGCCCAAGTGACGCTCTCCCCGACCATCACAATACCGGAATGGGCAGAAGAACAGGCCCGCACCCATGCCCGTTCTCTTGGCTGGGACTACTACGTCATGCGCTCCAACTGGCTGGCCTTTGCACACGATGCAGCAGCCAAGGGAAACCCGCCGAAGAACGCTGGGGCTGCATTCGTGGCCTACTGCAAGAAGCAAGAGAACCTCCGAGGCTGACCATCGCCAGCAAACACTGGACGGAAACAGGTAAACAGTTCACCATTGCGACCAAGTGAACAATAGGAAACACCATGGTGTATACCCTTGGCGAGGCCGCAAAAGCGACCGGTAAATCCAAGGCAACGATATCTAAGGCCATAAAAAATGGTCGTATTTCTGCGCATAAGGATGAAACAGGCACGTTCTGCATTGATCCATCCGAGCTACATAGAGTTTACCCACCAACCGTTAACAGTGAACGGGAAGAAACCCTACGAACACCCTAGAAAGGACCGTTATTGATGGGACTATCAGGGTGTTACAGGCACGTATTGAAGCAGCACATGAACGCCTGTCCGACAAGGACTCGGTAATCACAGACCTTAGAGAGGATCGGGATCGCTGGCGCCAACAGGCAACGGCCCTGCTCGCGGATCAGCGTCCGACAAAAGGCCTGATCGCACGCATTTTAGTACGGTAGGTTTCAGCTTTTACCATCGGTCAGGGAAAATCTTGACCACCTGGCCTCCGCTGTCGGTGTCGCGCCAAAGCACGCCGTAGACAAAACTGATCCGACCTCTGTATGCCTGCGCGACCTCGATGAACCAGTCGTCACCGTGAACAAGGATCAGGTCCAGATACAAGGAATAGTTGGCCCATTCGCCACCCTCCGGCGAAGATAGCTCGCAACGCTCCTTGTCCTTGCAAATGATGGTGCCGCCGCCAAATGTGAACAGCACCCTGCCCAATTCCTCATTTTCTCTCGATAGGCGCTCAGCGCCGGCCATGATCCCGTGAATCATGGCCGGTGTAAGCTGGTCTTTCGGCTCAGTCGGGGCCACAGGCTTGGTGGGGTCAAACTGCAACAGTACCCAGCATTCGGTGCGGATTGACAGAACGGCATTCCACGTGTCGCGCAATTGGTCGCGCGGGTTTGCTTTCTCGATTGGCCCCGCAACGATCGCCGGGCAATCATCGAACCTACTTTGGAACCGCTGCATATCCAATTTCAGCTTATCCAGGAATCCGGACACAGGACCAAGACTTTGAGAAGATTCGCCGGAACCGCCCCTAAAATGCACACCCCGTCGTACAGCTTCAGTGTCTGCCGAGGCCGACGAGGTAAAGCACACGCAGGCTGCGAAGGCGCCAGCCAGCCAGTCAGGGCTCTTCCGCCGCATCCATGAAAAGATCGAAGCCAAACCGGTTTCTCTCCTCGCTGGGCCCTTGCCTGTGTGACTGCCGGGCCGCCTCTTCCCAATTGCCATCCAAGATGGCTTGGTGCAGCAAGCGGAACTCCGCGAGCCCCGATGAGCCAAGATTATAGATCATGTCCCACAGAGCAATCTGTACGGACAATGGAAGGTTTCCAAAACCAGGATACTGCCGCAGGAGAGCCTCGAAATCCCCTCGCATATGGTCCGTTACCAAACGGTCCACATCAGCTTGAGGCAGCATCTTGCCCTTTCCCACCGTCACAAACCCCTGGTGTCGAGGTACATATGGTCGACATTTCCCTCCCACTTTTCGACATCGGCTGTAAATGCATCACCGCCTTCGCTGACGCGAGCCCAGTAACCTTCACCCCCCAAGGCGCGCGCATAGCACCGACAGCTGAAATCCTGTGAGGGGTGCCCGCCCTCCGGTGTAAGCGGTGCACCGATCACACGTTGGCGGCGTAATTCCACGGCAGCAGATCGTCGATCTGGCTTTGTTTATGCCCGTTGACGATGGCCCGGAGTGTTGCGGTCAGATAAGCGTGCGGCTCGATGGCGTTGTTTGCAGGTTTCGACCAAGGACGCGATGGTCGCCCAGTTTTCGGCACCTGCATCGTGACCTGCGAAGAGGGCGTTTTTACGGTTCAGGGCAATGGGCGGATGGTGCGCTCGACGGTGTTGTTGTCCATCTCGATCCGTCCGTCGGCGAGGCAGAGGCAAAGGCCAGCCCAGTATTTTGCGATGTATTTCAGCGCCTCGCCCAAAGGAGATTTGGCGGACACGCGGGCGCGGTGGTGGGTGAGCCAGGTCTCGAAGTCTGCGATCTTTGCTGCTGACTGGTCTTGACGGATGGGCTTGGGCCTCTGGGGCCAAGCCCCTGATCTCGGCTTCGATCTTGTAAAGCCCGGCGATACGCTTCAACCCGTCTTCGGCGATCGGGGCGGTGCTGTTGCGGGCGACTTCAAAGAGTTTGCGCCGGGCATGGGCCCAACAATAGGCAAGCCGGATGGCAGGTCCAGCCCGGTCGGGTTGGATCAGACGGTTGTAACCGGCATAGCCATCCACCTGCAGGATGCCCGCGAAGTCTTGCAAGATATCGACGGGATATTGCCCGCTACGCCCCGGCGCATAGGTGAACGCCACGCCCGGCGGGGCGGCACCGCCCCATGGGCGGTCATCGCGGGCCAAGGCCCAGAAGTATCCGGTTTTGGTCTTGCCTGCCTTTGGATCAAGCACTGGGGCGCGGGTCTCGTCCATGAACGGCTTGGTGGACCGCTTCAGGTCGGCAATCAGCGCGGTAAACACTGGCTTCAGCTCATAGGCGGCCTTGCCAACCCAAGCGGCGAGAGTTGATCGGTCCAGATCGATGCCTTGGCGGCTGTAAATCTGCGCCTGCCGATAAAGTGGCAAATGGTCGGCGTATTTAGATACCAAGACATGCGCGACCGCCGCCTCGGTCGGCATGCCACCGGGGATCAGGCGCGCCGGTGCAGGCGCTTGCACCACGCCGTTTGAACAGGACCGGCAGGCATACTTCGGGCGGCGGGTGACGATGACGCGGAACTGAGCCGGGATTACGTCAAGGCGCTCCGAGACGTCCTCGCCAATCTGATGCAGGCCGCCACCGCAGCCGCAGACCGATGCCGCAGGCTCGATCACCTCCCCAACGCGCGGCAGGTGCTTTGGCAGTGACCCACGGTTGGCCGCTCGCGGGCTGGCAATGGTCGGCTTGGGCGTCAGCTTGCAAGTCTCTTCCTCGGCCTTGATTGTTGCAATGCCGGTCTCGATGTCTTCCAGAGCCAATTCGAACTGATCAGGATCAAGCCGTTCGGATTTACGCCCGAACATCGCCTGTTTGAAGGCTGCTACCAGCTGTTCCAGACGCTCGTTACGGGCGTGGACCGCGATCACGATCGCCTTCAGCGCAGCAACATCATCAGGAAGATCGGCCATGTTCAGCAGGGGCAAAGAATAGCAAATCCGGGCAGGATTTACCCATGTAATCAACGTGGTGATTCATCTTGCCGCAGCTATTCCACCGCCATCGGCGCGCGCGCTTCTAACGCCCGAACGCGTCGCCAATCCAGCCCCGAGAACAGCGCTTCAAACTGGGCGTGGCCGAGGTTCATCCGGTGGGTGTGGCGTCCACCCCGGACCGGACCTGCGCCGCTGTCCGCGTCCGGGTGGGGTGTTGGACCTGTTGGGCGGCTTCGCATATGTGGACGGCACAGGCCGACTACCCCCTGCTGCGATAGTCGCTATTCCCGTCAGAGCGATACGATCCAGCTTGCCGCGCTGCTTTCTGCTGCGTCAGTCGGAGAACCCCGGCTCGCCGCACCCTGATCACAAATATGTGAAATCCGCGCGCTGCCAATGCTGCGGGCAAGGCGAGAGCGCAAACGGGGTCAGGATGGGGTCTACCAACCAAAACATCAAATTATTTAATGATATCAAGGAGTAATGGCGGATCGATAGGGATTCGAACCCTAGAGACGGTTCCCCGCCTACACACTTTCCAGGCGTGCGCCTTCGACCACTCGGCCACCGATCCGTTGCGGGTGTTTAGCCTGCAACGC
>JBKJTI010000060.1:0-9170 GCA_046590425.1 Cypionkella sp.
TGCAAGTAAAATTCTTACCGTATCTTACGGAACTTTCAGCTGCACGCTGGAAGGTTTCGATGAACCCTTCAACACCATGAAGGCCATCGCCGAATATTTCCGCGATCTCGCCGCCGAAGACCGCTACTTTGGCGCAGAGCCGCCCACCCCCGATGCCGCCATGCTGCACCGCATTGCCGAGCGCGAAATCCAACGCCGAGTTGAGGCCAAAATTCAAGACAACGGCGTGATCCTGCGGGCAGGCGACGCCGAAGCGCCCGCGCTTGCTGCCCCCATTGCCGCCCCCACCGTCACCGCAGCCGCCGCCGTGGATGCCAATGGCGAATCCGTCGCCGAACGGCTCTCCCGTCTGCGTGCCGCGCAAACCGCTGCGGTCTCCGCCGTGCCCGCGATCCACCACATTGGCGAAGCCGCCGCTCTCGCCGACGACCGCTATAGCGAAGACCAGCATTCCGATGACATCCTTGCCAATATTGCCGCTTTGGCCGCCCCGGAAGCTGTCGTCGAAACCACTGTCAAAGCGGGTGCGAGCGAGCCACACTATGACAACGAATCCGAAGACCTGATCGCCGCGGAGCTCACGCTTGATCAACAAGATGCATCAGAGGCCGAGATTGAGCCGCATGATCTTGCCGATCTCGCAACCCTTGACGCGCCAGGGCTTGCCGAAGCTGCGGACACCAGCGCCGCTTTGCCCGCAGCCCAAGAAGGTTATGACGAAGACCCTGCCCTGCCGACCGACAACTCCGCCGATTTTGCCGCCGCCTTCGCAGATGATCTGCCCCCAGCCGAAAGCCTGATCACCACCAAAAGCCTGATCGCCACCGAAGACCCGGTGATCGAAGATTTCGAAACAACCGCGCAAGAGGCGCCCATAGCCGAAGATTACGACGACGAAATCCTCGCCGATCTTTTGCCCGAACACGATCCGATTGCCGAAGCGGCAGCCTATGCCGACGAAGACATGCTGGCCTCGCTGGGCGCTCTGATCGCCGAGAACGATCAAATCCGGCCAGAAACCTCTGTGGCCGCGCCCGACTCCAAGCCGCTGATCGCGGTTGGCGATGCTTTGGCAGAAAATTCTGATGCAGCAGAAGGCGATGCGGAGGACGACCTCCTGCTCGCCAGCCTGCCCATCGCGGCGGAAGCCACCCCGGATATCTCTGCCGCTCCCGAAATCCAGCCGGAACCAGAAGCCCAGCCCGCAGGCGCAGCCTTCCCCGAAGCAGCCGCAGAACCCGGCGAGAAAATCCAGCGGGCCCGCGCCCGTGTGATCAAAATCCGTCGCGCCGACGCACCTCGCGCCCCGGAAACCACTCAAGTTGAAGCCGCCCAAAGCGCACCGCAAACCTCGCTGCTTTCGCCCGAGGCCGAGGCCGCATTGCAAGCCGAACTCGCGGCCCTTGAGGCTGAGACCCCGGTTGCATCCGCCCCGGTGCGCCCGACCCGCCCCGTGCGCCACCTGACGCCGCGTCCGGTGGAAACCAGCTTTGACGACGAAGACGATCATCTCGCCGACGCTCTGGCCGACGCCACTGCCGCTTCGCCGCAAACCGAAGAAATCACCCCCGAAGCTGACGCCGTCGCGGCCCTGCTGGCATCCACCGCGCCCGCGGAAGTTGAAACCTCGGTTGAAACCGAAGCCCAACCGCAGCCGGCCCTTCACACCGAGGGTCGCAAAATATTGGAAGCCGAATCGGATGACGATGCCGTCACCCGCCTGATGGCCGCGACCAATTCCGCGATGGACGACGAAGAAAGCCGCCGCCGCCATTCCGCCATCTCGCATCTGAAAGCCGCCGTCGCCGCGACAGAAGCCGAACGCCAGATCAAAGCCGCCAACCCCGGCCGTCCGCAACCCGATCGCCAAGACATCTACCGCCACGATCTGGAAAGCGTTGTCCGCCCCAAGCCCGCCGACAGCAGCATCGAGGCCCGCGCCGCAGCCAATGCCGAACGCCTGACGCCGTTGGTTCTGGTCTCCGAACAACGCATCGACCGCGCCAAGCCTGCCGCCGCCGCCTTGGTGGCCCCCGCGATCCTGCCGACCCCAGCTCCCGCCACCCCCCGCGTGGTGATGCCGGTGCGCCCGCGCCGCGTCAGCGGTGCCGCCAGCATGGCCGCGATGCAAGCGATGCCCATGGAAGACAGCTTGATCGGCGACACAAGTGACGATCTGGACGACGACGACCTGCTCGCCGCCGAAGATGAGGGCAATTTCTTCGCCGAGGGTCAAAACTTCGCCGATTTTGCCGAGAAACTTGGCGCCAATTCCTTGGCCGATCTGCTGGAAGCCTCAGCGGTCTATTGCACGCAAGTGCTGGGCCGCCCGAACTTCAGCCGCCCTTTGGTGATGCGTCAGCTGGAAACCCTGATCGACCAGCCCGATCACCCGCGCGAAGATCGCCTGCGCGCCTTTGGCACTTTGCTGCGCCAAGGCCGCATTGCCAAAGTCAAACGTGGCCAATTTGCCATGACCGAAGGTTCGCCCTTGCTGGCGGAAGCGCTTCGCTTTACCGCCTAAGCCAACAGAACAGGGCCGAGGCTGCCACTCGCGCCCCATGAAACAGCCGCAGCGTCGGGGGACGTTGCGGCTGTTTTTATTTCTGATCAGGGTGTGCGATCAGCTTCTGGTGTGGCATCCGGGTCCGGCTGACCCACGCCCAGAAACACCGACCGGAACGGCAATATCCACGCCACCCCGAGCAGCAGATAGGCCGGAACCTCGGCCCAGATCGGCAAGCGATCAATTTTGTCGATCAGATTGACCGCCACCACGACATAAATCGGCATGCCCACCAACAGGATCAGCAAAGACCACCGCTTACGGGCTTTGTAACTCAGCGCCATCGCACCCTCCTGAAACCAAAACGCCCCTTGCAAGAACCGCAAGGGGCGCAGTGAAAGCTAAACCGAAAGCTCAATCCGCAAAGGGATCCGTCACCAAAATCGTATCGTCGCGCTCCGGTGAGGTCGACAACAGGGCCACCGGACATTGAATCAATTCCTCAATCCGCCGCACATACTTAATCGCAGCGCCCGGCAGATCGGCCCAAGACCGCGCGCCTGCGGTGTTCTCGGACCAACCTTCCATCTCCTCGTAGATCGGTGTGCAACGCGCCTGCTGATCCGCTGCCGTCGGCAGATAATCCAGCCGCACGCCATCCAGATCATAGCCGACGCAGATTTTCAGCACCGGGAAACCGTCCAGCACATCCAGTTTGGTCAGCGCAATTCCCGACACGCCTGAAGTGGCGCAAGTCTGCCGCACCAACACCGCATCAAACCAGCCACACCGCCGCTTGCGCCCAGTGACGGTGCCAAATTCATGCCCGCGCTCGCCCAGACGCGCGCCATCAGCGTCAAACAACTCCGCCGGGAACGGGCCTTCACCCACCCTGGTTGTATAGGCCTTCACGATCCCCAACACGAAATCAATCGCCGTCGGCCCCAGCCCCGTGCCCGTCGCCGCCTGCCCCGCAATCACATTGGATGAGGTCACAAACGGATAAGTCCCGAAATCAATATCCAGCAACGCGCCCTGCGCACCCTCAAACAAAATCCGCTTGCCCGCCTTGCGCGCCTCGGTCAGCACCTTCCACACTGGCTTCGCATAAGGCAAAACCTGCGGCGCAATCGCCCGCAGAGCCTCCAACAGCGCCGTCCGGTCAATCGGCGCAATCCCCAAACCGCGCCGCAACGCATCATGGTGGCCCATCAAGCGATCCACCCGCGTTTCCAGAGTGCTTTCGTCGGCCAAATCGGCCACCCGAATAGCCCTGCGACCCACCTTATCCTCATAAGCCGGACCAATGCCGCGCCCGGTGGTGCCGATCTTGGCCACCCCGCTCTGCCCCTCACGCGCCCGATCCAACTCGCCATGGATCGGCAGGATCAAAGACGCGTTCTCGGCAAGCATCAGGTTTTCCGGCGTGATATCCACGCCCTGCCCGCGCAGCTTTTCGATCTCCATGATCAAATGCCACGGGTCCACCACCACGCCATTGCCAATGACTGACAGCTTACCGCCGCGCACAATCCCCGAGGGAAGCAGCGACAGCTTATAAACCTTGCCATCAATCACCAGCGTATGCCCGGCGTTATGCCCGCCCTGAAAGCGCGCAATCACATCGGCCCGCTCTGAGAGCCAGTCGACGATTTTCCCTTTACCTTCGTCACCCCATTGGGCTCCGACGACAACAACATTGGCCACGGCATATCCTTCGCGTTTTGGAAAAACCGCGCGACCTATAGCGACACCTGCACCGCGATGAAACCGCTAAATCACGCACAGCGCTGGACAGGCCGTCGCAGATGCGCCACCAAAGACCAAACAAGGGGGAAACCATGGGCATTATCCTGCGCTGGCTTGGGGCATTTGTGCTGTTATCGGCCACCTACAACCCGACTCAAATCAACTTCACCCGCTGGGCCGAGGCGAACTGGCAGACCCAGATGCCGCTGACCATCCTGCTCGGCCTCCTGCTTGGCGTCGGCTACATGATCTATATCGGCGCCACCCTGCGCTCGATCGGCGCCTTTGGAATCCTTCTGGTCGGGGCAATCGTCGGCGCGCTGGTCTGGGTGCTGATCGACTACCAGATCCTCACCCTGCAAAACCCGCAGCTGAACCTCTGGCTTGGCATCTTCGCATTGTCGGTGGTCTTAGGCATCGGCCTGTCATGGAGCATCATCCGCCAGCGCATCTCAGGCCAAGCCACTGTGGATGAAGTGCAAGAATAACCTGCCGCTAAACAGTGCGTCCGAACGCCCACATCCCCACAACCATCGCTACCAACAGCGCCAACAACGCCATACTGCGTCGGCCCAAAATGAGCATGATCAAACCCTGCACGCTGATAATGCCACCCAAGAGCAAAACGCAAAGGCCCGCCATACCCGGCGTGCTGCGCAACCGTTGAGCATCGGTCAAGCTGGCATCCAGCCCTTCAATCCGCACCCCCGGCCCCGGCGTGATCGCTTCGGGCAACCAATCTGGCATCGGCCGTGCCAGAATAAACCAAACCAACCACAGCCCAATAGCCAGTATGGGCATGCCACAAATCAACACAAACACGCCCCGGATACGGGCGCTGCGCGCGCTCATCTCTTGCATGAATATCTGTCCCAAAATACGCTTGAACACGCGGATTATGATCGCCCTGCGCCAGCAAGCAAGTGGCCTCTGCGTCGAACTGCGGCTAAGCTGTGCCAAAACGCCCCAAACCAGCCGCAACAACTCAGCGAGACCCCATGCTGCTCTACATCACCCTCGGCACCAATAATCTCAGCGCTGCCAAGCGGTTCTATGATGCCGTGATGCCCTGCCTTGGTCTGGTGTTCCGCGCCGAGGACGCCGATGAGATTGGCTATGGCCCGCCGCAAGGTCGCATCCGGTTCTGGGTCACCCGCCCCTATGACGGCAAGCCCGCCAGCATCGGCAACGGTGCGATGCCCGCCTTTGATGCCGCCAACCGCGCCGCCGTCGATGCCTTCTACCACACGGCCCTCGCCCACGGCGGCACGGATGAGGGCGCACCCGGCCTGCGGCCCTTCGGCCCTTCCTTCTATGCGGCTTACGTCCGCGACCCCGATGGCAACAAACTCTCCGCCGTCTGTGAAACGCCCGAACACTCCGAAAGGCCCATCTGATGCTGCTCTACATCACCCTCGGCACCAACGACATCGCGCGCGCCAAACGCTTTTACGATGCCACGCTCGCGCCGATCGGCCTGCTTTTCATGGGCGAATTTGACGGCGAAATCGGCTATGGCCCGGTAGAGGCAGAAAACCCGCTGGTCTGGATCAACCAGCCATTTGACGGCAACCCCGCCAGCATCGGCAACGGCTCGATGCCCGCCTTTCATGCGATAACCCGCGCCGCCGTCGATGCTTTCCACAAAGCCGCTCTCGCCCATGGCGGCAGCGACGAAGGCGCCCCCGGCCTGCGCTACCAGCCGAATTTCTACGCAGCTTACGTCCGCGACCCCGACGGCAACAAACTCTCCGCCGTCTGCACCGCAGCGGAATAATTCTGACTTGCCGTTTCATCTTGGCAAAAATACTCCCGCCGGAGGCTCCCTTGGCCAGCCGAAGCTGCCTCCGGCAGGGATATTTGCGCAGAGAGGATGACCAAGAGCACCCGAAGGGCTTGCACGCCTGACTGCATCCGCCTAGATAGGCCGCGACCTCTTAGAAAGCCCGTCCCGTATGGAAAACGTTATCCTCACCATCCACCTCATCCTCGCCTTGCTGTTGATTGGCGTGGTGCTGTTGCAACGGTCGGAAGGTGGCGGGCTTGGCATGGGGTCTTCGGGCGGGGCAATATCGGGCCGTGCGGCCGCGACCGCCTTGGGTAAGGTAACTTGGATTCTGGCGATCTGCTTCATCGTGACCTCGATCACCATGACCATCCTCGCCTCGCGTTCTGCTTCGACGGCTTCGGTGATTGACCAGTTCGGTGCCGAGCAGCCCGCAGCAAAAGCCCCGGCTCCAGCGCTGCCCGCAGGCGGCGATTTGCTGCCGCCGTCGAATGACGGCAGCCCCGCAGCGCCACCGGCTGCCACCGCACCCGCAGCGCCTCCAGCGGTCACCCCGGATGCCACAGCCCCGGATGCAAGCGCCCCTGCGGCACCTGCTCCGGCAACGCCTCCGGCGTCGAACTAACACCAACTGTTGCAGCGCAACACAGCCAACCGACAGCATCTTGCGGTCGGGTTGCGCATAGGCTTGGCTTAAGCTATTGCTCAACCCCCGTGATGCTGTGATTCCAAACGTGCGAATCAGAGCCGTTTCAACCAATTCACGGGGGCCCCCACATGGCACGCTATATTTTCATCACCGGCGGCGTGGTGTCCTCGCTTGGCAAAGGCCTCGCCTCCGCCGCCCTTGGTGCGCTGTTACAAGCCCGAGGTTACACGGTAAGATTGCGCAAACTCGACCCCTACCTGAACGTCGACCCCGGCACGATGTCTCCCTTTGAACATGGCGAGGTGTTCGTCACCGACGACGGCGCCGAAACCGACCTCGACCTCGGCCACTACGAACGCTTCATCACCACCCGCATGGGCAAGGTGAACAACTTCACCACCGGCAAGATCTACCAGTCGGTGCTGGAGAAGGAGCGCCGCGGCGATTACCTCGGCAAGACAGTGCAGGTGATCCCGCACATCACCAACGAGATCCAGGAATTCATCAAGCGGGGTGCACACTTTGGCGAGCCGGGCGCCGCCGATGTGGCGATCGTCGAAATCGGCGGCACGGTCGGCGACATCGAGTCGCTGCCGTTTCTTGAAGCAGCGCGGCAGATGAGCCTGCGCATGGGCGTCAACAACACCGCATTCGTCCACCTCACCTATGTGCCCTGGATTGCGGCCGCCGGTGAGCTGAAGACCAAGCCGACGCAGCACACGGTGCAGAAACTGCGCGAGATCGGTATCTCCGCCGACGCGCTGCTGTGCCGCGCCGACCGGGCGATTCCCGACGAGGAGCGAGCCAAGATCTCGCTATTCACTAACGTGCCCGAGTGGGGCGTGATCTCGATGTGGGACGTCAACACGATCTACAAGGTGCCGCGGATGCTGCACGAGCAGGGGCTGGACGGCCTGATCTGCGACAAGTTGCGGCTCAACACGCCGCCGGCCAACCTCAAGCGCTGGGACGCGCTGGTCCACGCCACCGAAAACCCGCTGGGAGAAGTGAACATCGCGATGGTCGGCAAGTACGTCGAGCTGTCGGACAGCTACAAGTCGCTCAACGAGGCGCTGCGCCACGCCGGCATGAAAAACCAGGTGCGGGTGAAGATTGACTATCTCGATTCGGAAACCATCACGGCCGACAGCGTGGCCCGGCTCGACAAGTTCGACGCGATCCTGGTGCCTGGTGGTTTCGGCAAGCGCGGCATCGAAGGCAAGATTGCCGCCGCCCGTTTCGCGCGCGAAAACAAGGTCCCTTACCTGGGGATCTGCCTGGGCATGCAGGTCGCAACCATCGAATATGCGCGCCATGTCGCCGGTTTCCAGGACGCGAACAGCACCGAGTTCGAGCCCGACACGCCGCATCCGGTGATTGCGCTGATCACGGAGTGGAAGGACAGCGACGGCAGCATCAAGACCCGCGATCACAGCTCGGACCTCGGCGGCACCATGCGCCTGGGCGCGCAGAGCTCCGACGTCACGCCGGGCACGCTGGCGCACAAGATCTACGGCGACGTTGTCAACGAGCGGCACCGGCACCGTTACGAGGCCAACGTCAACTACCTGGAGCCCTTGCGCCAGGCCGGCCTGGTGATCTCGGCGCTGACCCAGCGCGAGCATCTGACCGAAATGGTCGAGCTGCCGCAGACGGTTCATCCCTGGTTCGTCGGCGTGCAGTTCCACCCCGAGTTCAAATCCACGCCCTGGGACGGCCATCCGCTGTTCAACTCCTTCATCCGGTCCGCGGTCGAACACCAGACCGCGCGACTTGCCAGCGCCGGTCCGGTCGCCGGCAGCAAGCCGTTGAAGGCGGTGGCATGAGCCGCCGGGCCGCCCCAAGGCGAATCCCGCAGCGCGTAGCGCAAAGGGGTAGTCCAATGAGCGCCGCTGGACCGCTCCAAGGCGCGAAGGCCCCCTTGGGGGGCAGTGCAGCCAATTCATTGGCAAGCGTGGGGGCCCAATGAAACTTTGCGGATTCGAGATCGGCTTGGACCGGCCGTTCTTCCTGATCGCCGGCCCGTGCGTGGTCGAGTCCGAGCAGTTGCAGCTGGACACGGCGGGCGCGCTCAAGGAGATCACGGCCAGCCTGGGCATCCCATTCATCTTCAAGAGCAGCTACGACAAGGCCAACCGCACCTCTGGCACCAGCTTCCGCGGCCCGGGCATGGCGCGCGGCCTGGAAATCCTGGCCAAGGTCAAGCGCGAGTTGGGCCTGCCGATCCTGACCGATGTCCACAGCGAAGCCGAGATCTCCGAGGTGGCCAGAGTGGTCGACGTGCTGCAGACGCCGGCCTTCCTGTGCCGCCAGACCGATTTCATCCACGCGGTTGCGCAGTCGGGCAAGCCGGTGAACATCAAGAAGGGCCAGTTCCTGGCGCCGCACGAGATGAAGAATGTGATCGACAAGGCGCGCGCCGCGGCAAGGGAGAAAGGGTTGCCTCAGGACAGCTTCATGGCCTGCGAACGTGGCGCCAG
>JBKJTI010000063.1:0-6259 GCA_046590425.1 Cypionkella sp.
TTTATGTGGTCTACACATTCAAAGTCACCGAATGGCGGGTGCAAATTCGCCGCCAGATGAACGATCAGGATACCGATGCCAACCAGAAGGCGATTGACTCGCTGTTGAACTTTGAAACGGTGAAATATTTTAACGCCGAGGCGCGGGAAGCCGCGCGTTATGATGGCGCGATGGCGGCCTATGAGGGCTTTGCGGTGCGCACCGGGCAAAGTCTTTCGGTGCTGAACATGGGGCAAAGCTTCATCATCACCACCGGGTTGATTTTGGTGATGGTAATGAGCGCTTACGGCGTCGAGGCCGGGCAGTTCACCGTTGGCGATTTCGTGATGGTGAACGCCTATATGGTGCAGATCACCATGCCTTTGGGCTTTCTCGGCACGGTTTACCGCGAAATCCGGCAGGCTTTGGTCGATATGGCGGCGATGTTTCATCTGCTGGAACAGCCGCAGGAAGTGAAAGATGTACCGGGCGCAGCAGATTTGCGGGTGATCGGCGGCGAGGTGGTTTTTGACGATGTGCGCTTTGCCTATGATCCGTCGCGGCCCATCCTGAAGGGCATCAGTTTCACGCTGAAACCGGGGCAGCGATATGCGTTGGTCGGGCCTTCGGGCTCGGGGAAATCCACCATTGGGCGGTTGTTGTTCCGGTTTTATGATGTGACCGGGGGAGCGATCAGGATTGATGGTCAGGATCTGCGCGACGTGACACAGACCTCTCTGCACGGGCTGATCGGCGTGGTGCCGCAGGATACTGTGCTGTTCAACGATACAGTGCATTACAACATCGCTTATGGCCGTGCGGATGCGACCGAGGCCGAGATTGTGGCGGCGGCGAAGGCGGCGAAGATCCATGATTTCATTATCTCACTGCCGGATGGTTACGCGACCACAGTGGGTGAACGTGGGTTGAAACTGTCTGGCGGTGAGAAGCAGCGTGTGGGCATTGCGCGGACGTTGTTGAAGAACCCGCCGATCTTGGTGCTGGATGAGGCGACTTCGGCGTTGGACACCCAGACCGAACAGAGCATTCAGGAGTCTTTGCGCGAAATGGGGCAGGGGCGGTCGGTGATCACCATTGCCCACCGCTTGTCGACGATCGCCGATGCCGATTGTATATTGGTGCTGGAGGATGGCGTGGTGACCGAACGCGGCACGCATGACGATTTGCTGGCACTGGATGGCAAATACGCGGCAATGTGGGCGCGGCAATCGGCGGACGAGGAAGAAGCGGCAGAGGCGGCGTAAGCGTCGCTCTCGGCTTTGGTTTTCCGGTTACGGTTTTCGGGGCAGGATGACGTTACCTCAGGGTGATTTCATGCTGCCCCGATCGTTTTTGATATTGTGTCTTTTGCAGCCCGTGCAGGCCATGGCCGAACGGCGGGTGCCGCTTGTGCTGGCGGCAGAGGATCACCGAAGTCTGCGCAAGCTCGACACTCCGGTAAATGATGCTTTGGCGGTAGAGGAGTTGCTGTCGGGGCTTGGCTTTGAGGTGACGGTGGAAACCAACCGTGACCTGAAGCGGATGCGGCGGCCTGTGCAGAATTTCCGCGAGGCTGACGCGGGGGTGGATGTGGCCTTGCTGTTTTACGCGGGCCACGGGGTTGAGATTGCCGGGGTGAATTGCCTGCTGCCAGTGGATGCGCAGGCGGGCACGTCTCAGGCGGTGGCGGAGAGTGCTTTGCCCTTGGCGGAAGTGCAGGTGGCTTTGGCCTCTGTAGCGCCGATAAGGATCGTTTTGTTGGATGCCTGACGGGAGGATCCTTGGGGTGGTGGGGCCTTTGGGCAGAGGCGCCGCAGTGGCGTTGGGGGATGCGGTTGATCAGCCCAAGCCTTGATTGGGCCGGGTGGAATGAGGTGATGCGTTGCGGCAGGCTCTGCTGGACCGCCTGCCCGCGTGGGATGATCCGCAGGGGCGACCTCGCCACCAGTCTGGACAAGATCGGCGATGTGTTTTTGGCGCTGGCTGATCCGAAAGCTGCGCTGCGGCGGTTCAAGACGGAAGTGGCTTTGCTGGAAAAACTGGTCGCCAAAGAGGGCGGGGTAAACCAAATGGCAAAGTGATCTCGCGATGGTCCATGCCAAATTGGGCGAGGTGCGCGCGGCCTCGCGCGCGCCTCAAGTCAAGGCTCGCGCACCAGCACGACTTCGCCTAGCCCGAGGGCACGGCTGCCCATCACATTGGCGACGACCACGCCGTCGAGGCTGATGGCAGTGAAGCCAGCGGATTGGGCGACGGTGACCACCGGGGGAATTTCGACGTTGTTGGCGTCGAAATGCGGGGTGTAATGCAGTTCCAGCTGATCGGTCTGGAAGGCGTAGTCGGTGATCGTGGCGGCCGCGGTGCCATCGTCCCATTGGTGTTCGATTTCAAAGCGGTCCGCACCGGCGCCACCTGTGGCGGTGTCGCCATGGCCAATGATCAGGATGTCGTTGCCATCACCACCCGAAAGCGTGTCCGCGCCGTCGATGGCGGTCATGCTTGCCTCGGCGGAATGGGTGTCGGAATAGCCTGAGAGCGTGTCATCGCCGCCCCCGCCGAGCAGACTGTCGGCACCTGCGCCGCCTGACATCAGATCATTGCCGCTATCGCCAGCCATGCGGTCCGCCCCGTCGCCACCATGCAGCGTGTCCAAACCGTCGCCGCCGCGCAGTGTATCAGCCCCTAAGCCCCCGCCGATGCTGTCATCGCCCGCGTGGCCGAGCACCGAATCATTGCCGTCACCCATCGCGGCATGATCGTTGTCCGCGCCAAGATCGGCGTAATCTGAACCGGATGACCCAGTCAGATGATCGGCTCCGCCTTCCAGATGCCAAGCGGTGGGATCGCTGCCGCCTGCAAGGCTGTCGTCGCCGTCAGTGCCCTGCACCTGATCCGTATAATTGCCCGGTACATATTGTGCGTCGGTGGCGGCATCAGGCACCAACACAATATCGTTCAGGCTGAAATCATCGACGCCATCCAGTTGCGCCACAATCGCGCCGTCCATCCTGATCTCGGTGCTGCCATCGGGCGTTTGGGTCAGGGTCATCACCGGCGGCACCTCAACCGAGCTGGCGGAGGAATAGTGCGGGGTGTAAGTGATGTGCAAAGTGTCATGTGTGGCGTTGTAATCGGTGATATGGACAATGGCTGCGCCATCATTCCAGCGGGTGTCGAGATCGAAGGTGTCATTGCCTGCGCCGCCTTGGCCGATATCGCCCTGGCCCAGCACCAACAGATCATTGCCATTGCCGCCGACCAGTTGATCGGTGCCCTCTGCTCCGGTCATGCCGCCCGCGCCTGCGGCACCGGTCACAAAGCCCGACAAAGTGTCATCGCCCGCGCCGCCGTTCAGGATATCGCTGCCCAAACCGCCCCAAACCTCGTCATTGCCATCGCCGCCCGCGAGACCGTCATCGCCGAGATTGCCTTGGATATCGTCGTTGCCTGCGCCACCAAACAGCGAATCCACGCCGACGCCGCCCTCTAAGCTGTCGTTGGCCGCGCCGCCAAGGGCGATGTCATTGCCAGAACCCATTTCGGCAGTGTCGTCTCCCTCGCCAAGATTGGCATAATCATTGGCGGAGGACGCCGTCAGATCATCATCACCGCCGTGCAGAAACCACGCCTGGTTGTCGGCATCCGCAGTGACGGTGTCATTGCCATCGGTGCCGTCATGGCTATGCGCGTAGTTTTGATGGTCATACAGCGGGTCATCATTCGCTCTGCTGTCGTCTGAATTGTCATCAGAGCCCCCGATGCCGACATTCAGGCCCAAAGCACCTAGAAACAGGAAAAGATTGGCAAGGATGGCAGGTTCCATCGGGCAACTCGGGCACTAGGGACCGGTTTGCGGAAGATTTCATGCAAATATGTTAACAATTCGTCCTAATCGCGGCGGTTTGCCCGTTCTACTTGGATTCGCGATCCGTGTTGGGCAAAGCGATGCGCCGTCCACTGCTTGCGCCGTGCGCTGCTTGCGCCGTCGCGGGGCTTGGCAAGTTGCGGGCTTTGCCTGTAAGACAGAGCCAAGTGAGCCCGCATGTTCGCGGGGCGAAGACCAAAGCCGGGGGCGCAGATCCTTGGCACGAAAGAGAGGCCAGCGTGAGCAACCCAGACAGCTTTATCAGCGAGGTGACTGAAGAGGTCCGCCGCGACAGGCTTTATGCGATGTTCCGCAAATATGGCTGGATCGGCGTGGTGATCGTGCTCGGCGTGGTCGGGGGGGCTGCCTACACTGAATGGACCAAGGCGCGCGACGCGGCACGGGCGCAAAGCTTTGGCGATGCGATGCTGGATGCAGTCGATCTGGGCGCACCCGAAGATCGCGCGCAGGCAATGGCGGTGACCCCGGCGGATGGCGGGCAGATCGCGTTAAAAGAACTGATGCTGGCGACCGATGCGGGCAGCGATAAAGCAGCCGCACTGGCGGCACTGGATAAACTGGCGGCCGATCAAAGCCAGCCGCTGGTTTACCGGGATCTGGCGACCCTGCGTCGGGTGATGCTGGCGGGCAAGGATCAGCCGATTGCCGACCGTCGCGCAGCGCTCGAGTCGATTGCCGTGCCGGGGCGGGCGTTTCGCACCTTGGCGGCAGAGCAACTGGCCTATCTGCTGATTGAGGACGGCAAAAAAGATGACGCGATTGCAGCACTTGCAGCCCTGATGCAGGATCAGGATGCGCCCGGCGGCTTGCGCCAGCGGGCAGCGCAGATGATCACGGCTTTGGGCGGCACACCGCCTGAACCGGCTGCGGGCGCTGCGACTGAACCGACTGCGGATGCGGGCTGAACCGCCCATTGGGCGTCAAGGAATGAATGTGGGGGTGTTTCGCGTGATGACCAGCGGCAAGATCGGGATGGCGGGGTTGATGCTGTGCATTGGGCTGGCTGGATGCGAAAAAGACGTGATCCTTGAGGGGGAGCGTTTTCCGGTGCGCGCGCCGCTTGAAGACTCGGTCGCGGTTGAGGGAGAGCCGGCCCCGGTCGCCCCTTCGCTGCAGCCTGCCAATACCTCCGTGCCGATTGCCCTGCCGGGGGCATCCGCCAGTGCCGAATGGAGCCATCGCGGCGGCAACGCGCGCCATGCCTCAAGCAATGGTGCTTTGTCGGCCAATCCGCAGCGGGTGTTCAGCGTCAATATCGGCGCAGGCGACAGCAAGCGGTCCCGCATTGCGGCCTCTCCAGTGGTTTCTGGCGGGCGGGTGTTCACTATGGACTCCACTGCGCGGGTGACGGCGGTCTCGACCGGCGGTGCGGCACTGTGGGTGGCGAATATCACGCCGGAGTCGGGCGATGCCAGCAAAGTGGTTGGTGGCGGTCTGGCGGCCAGCGGCAACCGGGTCTACGCGACCTCGGGCTATGGTGAGTTGGTGGCGCTGGACGCCAGCACCGGCGGCATTGCGTGGCGGCAACGCTTTGACAGCCCGATCACGGGGGCTCCGACGGTTGTGGGCAATGTGGTTTACGCGATGGGCCGCGATGGCTCGGCGCTAGCGGTATCCGCCGACACCGGCAAGCAGTTGTGGCAACAGCCCGGGGCGTCGAATTCCAGTGGCATGATCGGCACAGCCTCGGTTGGGGTGGGCGACAACGAAGTGGTGCTGCCGTTTGCTAGTGGACAGATTTCGGCGGTGCAGGCGGGGACGGGCGATCCGATCTGGAACGCGGGCGTGTCGGGGCAGCGACTGGGCCGCAGCTACGGCGGCATGGGCGATGTAACGGGTGATCCGGTGATTGTCGGCGACACTGTCTATCTCGGCACGGCAGCCGGACGCACGGTTGCGATCAATATGACCACGGGCGGGCGGATCTGGACTGCGAACGAGGGCGCTTTGAACCCGCCACTGGTGGTCGGAGGTTCGGTATTTGTTGTCAACGACGAAGCCCGTCTGGTGCGGCTTGATGCGGGCACCGGTGAAGTGATCTGGTCGGTTGAGATGCCTTATTTCGTCAAGGACAAGCCGAAGAAACGCCAAGCCATCTATGCGCATTATGGCCCGGTTCTGGCGGGCGGGCGCATCGTTGTGGCCTCGTCTGATGGCAGCCTGCGTGGTTTTGATCCGACCAACGGCAATCTGCTTTACAGCGTAGATATCCCCGGCGGTGCGGCCTCCGCCCCGGCTTTGGCGCAGGGTATGCTGTTCGTGGTCGGTGGCAACGGTCAACTTCACGCTTTCCGTTAAGGCGCGGGGCGTGTATGGGGGCAGCTTAGTTATACCCGGACGCCTGAAATGAGCTTTACCCTTGCCATCGTTGGCCGCCCCAATGTGGGCAAATCG
>JBKJTI010000160.1:0-16281 GCA_046590425.1 Cypionkella sp.
TCTGTGCCCAAATATCCCACGGGGGTCTGGGGGTGTGAAACCCCCAGTGCAACGCATCAACCAAACCGCCGAATCAGGTCCGTAATCGCCTCCGCCAACAGCTCGGGCATCGCCAAAAACGGCGAGTGGCCGCAGGGCAACGCATTCTGCAGCGCAATCCCCCGCGCCATATGGGCCTGAAACGCAGGCGGAATGGCCCGGTCGTTCAAACAGGAAATATACCCGCGAGGCAACGCCTCCGCCGCCATCACATCCGCCAATGCGGTCTCCATCGGGGCCAAAGCCTCCCAGCACAACCGCCCACTTTCATCCGCACAATCATGGAAAAACAAATCTCCAGCCCGTGCAGGATCAAAGCCAAACACCCCGCGCGCCCGGTCCACCACGAAAGCCCCGTCCAAAGGCCGCGCCTCCCAGCCCCGGCGCATCTCGGCCAAAGATCGCCCGGCCTCAGGCACATAGCCGCAAACATAAACCAACCCGCGCACCAAAGGCGACACCGCCGCCCCGGTGATCGCAAACCCGCCCGCCGAATGTCCGACCAGCACCGAAGGCCCGCGCAACCCTGCCACCAGCGCTTCCACCTGCACCGCGAGCGACACCGCTTCCCCCCGACCCGGCAAATCCACCGCCCGCGCTGCCACACCCAAAGCCGCCAAAGCCGGGATCACCCGCTGCCATGACCAGGCGCCATGACACGCGCCATGCACCAGAACGACCTCAAACATGACCAATCGAGCGCAAAAACTCCGCAATCATCCCGGCATATTCCACAGGCTTTTCGACCATCGGCAGATGCCCCGCCCCGCGCATCAGATGAAACCGGCTGCCCAAAATCAGATCCGCCGTCTCGCGCACCAGATCCGGCGGCGTCGTGCCATCCAGCGCCCCGGCAATCGCCAAAGTCGGCAATGTCAGCGCCGCTGTCGGCGTATAAAAATCCGTCCCCGCAATCGCACTCGCACAGCCGACCCACCCCCGCGCATCCATCGCCTCCAGCATCGCCCGCACCCGCGGCATCCCCGCCACCTCGCGCCACTTGCGGCCAAACATCCGCTCCATCGCCCCCGGTGCATAAGCCGCCAGCCCCTGCGCTTGCACAGAAGCCACCCGCTCGCCCCACATCTGCGCCGAACCGATCTTCGCCGCCGTATTCGACAACACCATCCCGCGCACCAAATCCAGCCGCTTCACCGCCAGCCCCTGCGCCACCAGCCCACCCAAAGACAGCCCAACGACAACCGCATCGCGCAGCCCGAAATGCGCCATCATCCGCTCGGCGTCACGGATCAGCGCCCCCATCGCATAGGGCGGCTCTGGCACGTCCGACAAACCATGCCCGCGCTGATCAAACCGCAGCACCCGGCAACCCGAGGGCAACAATCCCACCACCTCATCCCAGATCGTCAGGTTCGTGCCCAAAGCGTGCAACAGCACCACCGCGGGCCCGCCCACAGGCCCGGACACCTCTGCATTTAACCGAATATCGTCGAGGTAAACCAACATCAGCCAAACCGCTCCATAGCAGCCGCAAACACCGCCTGATCGACATTGCCCCCCGAGGCCACCGCAATCACCGTATCCGGCAGCCCCTCGCGGAACACAGCAGCTGCCAAAGCCACCGCCCCACCCGGCTCTAACACGATGCGCAAATGCTGAAACGCCAGCACCATCGCCCGCAGTGCCTCATCATCGCTCACCACCAGCCCCGGCCCGCACAGCCTTTGCATGATCGGAAAGGTAATCTCCCCCGGCGTCGGCGTCACAATCGCATCGCAGATCGACCCCGCCAGCGCGGCATTGCGCACCCGCTCCCCCAACGCCAAAGACCGCGCCACATCATCAAACCCCGCAGGTTCGCAAGTCCGCACCCGAAACCGCCCCTCGCAAGCCAGCGCGACACCTGATGTCAACCCACCGCCGCCGCAACAGGTCAACACCTCGGCCTCACCGCCAAACCCGGCCTCGAACTGCGCCACAATCTCAAGGCCCACCGAGCCTTGCCCCGCAATCACCTCCGGCTCGTCATAGGGCCGCACCAGAACCAACCCGCGCTCCGCAGCCAAAGCCGCCCCGATCGCGTCGCGGTCCTCGGTCTCGCGGTCATAGAGAACCACCTCCGCCCCATAAGCCCGTGTGTTCTCAATCTTCACCGATGGCGCGTCGCCGGGCATCACGATCACCGCCGCCAAACCATGCTGGGCCGCCGCCAAAGCCACCCCCTGCGCATGATTGCCCGAGGAAAACGCGATCACCCCCTTGGCATCCCTTAAAGCCGACACCGCCGCCCAGCCGCCGCGATACTTAAAACTCCCGGTCCATTGCAGACATTCCGCCTTCACCACCACCCGCCGCCCGGCAATCCGGTCGAGCAACGGTGCATTCAGCAATGGCGTCACCCGCGCATGGCCCTGCAACCGCGCCGCCGCCGCGCGGATCATCTCGAAATTCATTGCCCCAACTTTACGCCACAAGCCGCCAGAAACGCCCGCACCACTGCCAAACTCTCCGGCTCGTCCAGAAACGGAATATGCGCCCGGTCCGGCACCTGCCCAAAGATCAGATCCGGCCTGCGCGCCTGCATCTCTGCCACCGTCGCCATGCTCAACAAATCCGAATTCGCCCCCCGGATCAGCGCCAAAGGCAGCCCCGCCAGCGCATCGAACAACGGCCAGGCGTCCACCGCAGGCCCGTCAAACCCGATCAGAAAACTCTCCCGCAACGCCGCATCATAGGTGATCCTCAACCCCTCCGGCACTTCACGGTAATGCAACCGCGCCTCCTCGGCCCATCGCTCCGCCCCAACCACAAACCCCGGCATAGCCCCCGGCAACTTCTCAGCCAGCGCCGCATGAGTTTTCACAAATGGATTGCGCCCGACATAATCGAAAATCCGCTCCAGCCCCTTGCGCTCAATCACCGGGCCAATGTCGTTCAAACACAGCCCGATCAACCGAGGCTTCGCCAATGCTGCCAACAGCATCCCGATCAAGCCACCGCGAGACGTCCCCAGAACCGCCGCCTGATCCACCCCCAGATGATCGAGCAATGCCAAAGCATCCTGCGCCTCTTGCAGCACGGTATACGTCGCAGCCCCGGTCCATTCACTCGCCCCCCGCCCGCGATAATCCATGCGGATCAACCGCACAGGCGGCAAATGCGGACGCAGATAGTCGAAATCCGCCATCGTCCGGGTCAACCCGGCCAAGCACAGCACGGGCAACCCCGCGCCCTCATCGGCATATGCCAGCTTCGCCCCATCGCCCGCCGTGAAAAACTCGACCATCTCAACCCCCATTTGCCGTCAACCTGCCACGACAGCCGCACAGACGAAAGGGGCGGCGGGTCTGCGTTTTGCAAGCAGGGCAAAACACCAGCGCGAGCCCTGATCACTGCTGACACCACGCTGTCAGCAGGCCCATGCTTTAAGCAAACTCCCGCATACCTATGAAAAGGCAAAACTTATGCAAAGAACTCCCGTAAACCCTTGGCCATGGTCGTTGAATTTGGGCTACAACCAAGCCGAGATCCTGCAAGGTGCCAGCCGGCACCTTGTCTGCGCGGGCCAAACCGCCGTGGACGCGCAGGGCAGCCCGCAACACCCCCAAGACATGCGCAGTCAGTTGGCACTGGCGCTCGACAATCTGGAAACCGTGCTGACCGCCGCCGGAATGGCCCTTGCCGATGTCACGCGGCTGACCATTTTCACGACCGATGTGGACGCCGCTTTGCAGAACTTTGACCTGCTCGGCCTGCGTATGGGTCCGCTTGGTGCGGCCCCGCCGATGACCTTGCTGGGCGTCACCCGGCTGGCCCTGCCACACCTGATGATCGAGATAGAGGCCACCGCCGCCACCTAAAAACCTCAAGCGCGCCAACGCGCGGTATTTGCCCATTGGGAGCATCCCCAAAATACTGCTTATCTTCCAAGCAATCCTGCCGCAAAATCACCAAACCCAAGGCACAGTGAGAACCGATGCGCAGAGCAGAAAGACTCTTCCGGCTGGTGAATGAGTTGCGCAGCCGCAGCATCAGCCGCGCCTGCGATCTGGCCACGACGTTCGAGGTCAACATCCGCACGATCTACCGCGACGTCGCACATCTGCAGGCCTCTGGATTGCCGATCGAAGGCGAGGCAGGCGTAGGCTACCTGCTGCGGCCCGGTTTTGATTTGCCCAACGTGACCTTCAGCTTTGAGCAAGTCGAGGCTTTGGCGGTTGGCCTTTCCTTTGCCGAAAGCCTTGATGATCCGGTGCTGGCTACGGCTGCGCGCGAAGTGCGGGCGATGCTTCAGGCCAATATGCCCGACCCGAAGGCACGAAAGCTGGCCGACGCGCCATATTTCTCCATGCCCCGCAGGACGGGCGCGCCATCGCAAGCCGTTCTACTGCGCAAAGCGATCCGCGAGCGGCGGCTGGTGCAGATGCATTACGAAGACGGGGCAGGGCAGCACAGCCAGCGCAGCGTCCGGCCGTTGGCGATCTGGAATCTGACGGATGGCTGAATGTTCTCCGGCTGGTGCGAGTTGCGCCACGGCTTCCGCACCTTTCGTTCTGACCGCATCGCACAGCTTGCGCTGACCGATACCCGCTTTGAGGATGACCCCGCCAAGAATTTGCAGGCTTTTCTGGCGGATGATCACTGCGAGGCGCAAGTGACATAAACGCGCGCACCGCAGCCAAGCCTTGCAGCCCCGCGCGGTCGGGCTTAGACGCTTGCCGAAGCGAAAAGGGCGAGATCATGGCCGACACCACCACCGAACAACGCGCAAAATCCAAAAAAGTCGGTGCCCTGCGCGGCCTTTGGCCCTTCCTGCGCCCCTATCGCCCGATGATGATAACTGCTGGCCTTGCACTGATCCTGACCGCTTCGGTCAGCCTGATCCTGCCGATGGCGGTGCGCCGGGTGATCGACAATTTCAACGCGGGCGACCTTGGCCTTGTCGACCAATACTTCGGCGCGGCTCTGTTGATCGCCGCCACATTGGCGCTGGGCACTGGTATCCGCTACTACTTTGTTACCCGTCTGGGCGAGCGTGTTGTCACCGACATCCGCCGCGCCCTGTTCGACCGCGTGATGGGTATGAGCCCCGCCTACTTCGAGAAAATCCTCACAGGCGAAGTCCTCAGCCGCATCACCACCGACACCACCCTGATCCTGTCGGTGATCGGCAGTTCAGTCTCGGTCGCCCTGCGCAACACACTCACCGTGTTCGGCGGCATGGTCTTGATGAGCCTCACGTCCTTCAAACTCACCGGATTGGTCCTGCTGATCGTCCCCGCCATCATCATCCCCATTGTCACCCTAGGTCGCCGCCTGCGCAACCAAAGCCGCGAGAACCAGGACTGGATCGCGCAAAGCTCCGGCAAAGCCTCCGAAGCCCTTTCCGCCGTGCAAACCGTCCAGTCTTTCACCCACGAAGCCCTCACCCGCGCCGATTTTGCCGAAGTCTCCGAACAATCCTTCACCTCCGCCAAAACCCGCATGGCCACCCGCGCCGCAATGACCGTCATCGTGATCTTCCTCGTCTTTGCAGGCGTCGTTGGCGTTTTGTGGATGGGCGCGCGCGATGTCCGCGACGGCACGATGACCCCAGGTCAGTTGGTGCAATTCGTCATCTACGCCGTCCTCGTCGCAGGCGCCGTCGGCTCGCTCTCCGAAATCTGGGGCGAGTTGCAACGCGCCGCCGGAGCCACCGAGCGCCTTGTCGAGATGCTCGACGCCACCGACCCTGTCGTCGAGCCCCTCCAACCCAAGCCCTTAAACCACCCCGTCCAAGGCGCCATCACCCTCGACAACGTCGTCTTCCACTACCCCGCCCGCCCCAACGCTCCCGCCCTGCACGGCATCTCGCTACAAGTCCAACCCGGTGAAACCATAGCCCTCGTCGGCCCCTCGGGTGCGGGAAAATCGACCGTCCTGCAACTCTTGATGCGCTTTTACGACCCGCAATCGGGCAGCCTTTCCCTCGACGGCCAAGACCTGAAATCCCTCGCCCGCACCGATTTCCGCAGCGCCATGGCGCTCGTCCCACAAGACCCGGTGATCTTCGCCACCTCCGCCTTGGATAACATCCGCTTCGGCCGTCCCGACGCCACCCAAGCCGAAGTCGAAGCCGCCGCCCGCGCAGCCGCCGCCCATGACTTCATCACCGCCCTGCCAAACGGCTACCAAACCTACCTCGGCGAGCGCGGCGTCATGCTCTCGGGCGGCCAGAAACAGCGCATCGCCATCGCCCGCGCCATCCTGCGCGACGCCCCCGTGCTCCTCCTCGATGAAGCCACCTCCGCCCTTGACGCCGAATCCGAACGCGCCGTGCAAGCCGCTGTTGATCATCTCGCCAAAGGCCGCACCGTCATCGTCGTCGCCCACCGCCTCGCCACCGTCAAACGCGCCGACCGCATCGTCGTCCTCGACCAAGGCCGCATCGCCGCCATAGGATCCCACGACGAACTCGTGGCCCAAGGCGGCCTCTACGCCCGCCTCGCCCGCCTGCAATTCACCGATGGCAGCCTCAACCTCTGACGTTGCGTTTTTCCCACCGCTTTTCCTTGCCCCATCCGACAAATTTCCCCATCTTGAAGCCACCGAGGCTGCAGCAGAACGGCCCGGTATCCAAAAGACCAAACGGGGAGGATTATCATGACGGGCGGCTTCGCATCACGCGCAGACCTGAAAGCTATTGAGGCGGAATCATCGTGGGAAAACCGCGACATCGCCCATTCGATCTATGATTTCCTCTCGCGCACCCGTGCCAAACATGGCCCCCGGCCCGCGATCAGCTATCAGTTGCTCTCCGGCCCGACCGACCCCTCACAAACCTTGACCTGGGATCAGTTGCACGCAAAAGTCACCCAAGCCGCCAACTTGTTCCGCAGCTTGGGCGTTGGCCCCAATGATGTCGTGGCCTATGTGCTGCCCAATGCGCTGGAAACCGCCGTCACCCTCTTGGCCGGGGCTACCGCAGGCATCGTCAACCCGATCAACCCGCTGCTGGAACCGTCGCAAATTTCCGCGATCCTGCGCGAAACCGGGGCGAAAGTTGTCGTCACCCTGAAAACCTTCCCGAAAACCGATCTCGCACAAAAGGTGGCCGAGGCTGTCGCCCATGCCCCCGGTGTCAAAACCATTCTCGAAGTCGATCTGAACCGCTACCTCTCCCCGCCGAAAAGCTGGATCGTCCCCTTCGTGCGGCCAAAAAACCCGATCCACCACACCGCCAATGTCAAAAACTTCACCGCCGAATGTGCCCGCCAGCCCGCCGATAAACTGACCTTCGCCGACCGCACCAAAGACCACACCGCCGCCTATTTCCACACCGGCGGCACCACCGGCATGCCAAAAGTCGCCCAGCACCGCGCCTCTGGCATGATCTACAACGGCTGGCTTGGCGGTCGCCTGCTGTTCCGCGAAACTGACATCGTGATGTGCCCGCTGCCCCTGTTCCACGTCTTTGCGGCCTACCCGATCCTGATGTCGATGATCGCTTCCGGGGCGCATGTGATATTCCCCACCCCCGCAGGCTACCGGGGCGAAGGCGTGTTCGACAACCTCTGGAAGCTGATCGAACGCTGGCAGGCGACCTATCTTGTTACCGTGCCCACGGCACTTTCCGCCCTGCTGCAACGCCCGGTCAACGCCAGGATCGACTCCCTCCGGGGTGCCTTTTCAGGCTCCGCTCCGCTGCCGATCGAGTTGTTCAACCGCTTCGAGAAGATCACCGGCGTCCAAATCGTCGAAGGCTACGGCCTGACCGAATGTACCTGCCTTGTCGCGGTCAACCCGCCTGATGGTGCGAAGAAAATCGGCTCGGTCGGTCTTGCCTTCCCCTATACCGAAATCCGCATCCTGCAAAAAACCCCCGACGGTTTTCGCATTTGTGAGGTCGATGAGGTCGGTGAGATCTGCGTCTCAAACCCCGGCGTTCTGCCCGGCTCGACCTATACCGAGGTCGACAAGAACCGCGATCTGTTCGCCGATGGCATCTTTCTGCGCACCGGCGATCTCGGGCGGCTTGATGCCGATGGCTATCTCTACATCACCGGACGCGCCAAGGATCTGATCATTCGCGGCGGCCATAACATCGACCCCGCCGTCATCGAAGAGGCTTTGATGGGCTGCGAAGGTGTTGGTTTTGTCGGGGCCATCGGCCAGCCCGATGCGCATTCCGGCGAATTGCCCTGCGCCTATGTCGAACTTGGCAAGGGCGCGACCGTCACCGTCGAGCAACTGATGGATTACGCCAAATCCCATATTGCCGAGCGTGCCGCTCAGCCGAAATACATCGAAATCCTGTCCGAGTTGCCGAAAACGGCAGTCGGCAAGGTTTTCAAACCCGACCTGCGCCGTTTGGCCATCACCCGCACCTACAACGCCGCCTTGGCCGAGGCCAAGCTGCCCGTGACAGTGCATCAGGTTATCGAGGATAAAAAGCGCGGCCTCGTCGCCAAACTTGTGGCTTCCGGTCCGGCCTCCACCGAGGCCGTCGCCGCCGTGCTTGGCGCGTTTACGCAAAGCTGGGACTGGGTGGATAAACCTTAACCACAGGTCGAAAATCGCAAACCCGCCGAAGATGACTGCCAAATTCATTTGCGCAACGGCGGATTTTCGCCGATCCTTTTCACAGAAATGTGAGGAGGATCGCCATGAAACAGTGGCAAATGGGTTTCAGTGCAGTGATGTTGGCCCTTGGTATGGCCCCAGGCTTGGCGCAGGCCGATCAGGAAACCTTGTTCCAGCACAAAAACTGGATGGTGGCCGTCAACAGCTTTGACGACGGCTCGGTCGCCTGTCAGGCGGCGGTGGATGAGGGCTCGGAAAGCTTCACGATCTGGGTGTTTCAGGATCAATCGGTGCGTCTGCAATTCTACTCGACCGACTGGAGCTTCACCGAAGGTGACACCGCCGATCTGCAAGTCGAAGTCGACCGTCGCGGCGAATGGAGCCTGTCTAACGCCACTCTGACCGGCAATTCGGCTTTGTTCGATCTGCCCGACAGCGACAAAGGCGTGAATTTCCTCGTCGAAGTCGCCGAGGGTCGCACCGCCCATCTGCGCGATGAGAACGGCGATGACGTGCGCGACTACCCCCTGGCGGGCTCGAAAGCCTCGATGTCGGCGCTGATCGAATGTGCCGACGGGATCAAATGAGCAAATATCGGTGCGGGGTAGGGCGCTCCGCACGATAAACTCCATACAAGTTGACTAAAATTTGCTTTCACATTGGCTTAAATATTCCACGGGGGTTTGGGGGTGTGAAACCCCCAACCCAACGCCTGGCCAGCGTACAAACATTAACAAGCCCTTAATACGACCACCCCAAGCCATTGACTAAAAACAATAAAAAAAGGTCCCGAGTTGGGACCGTCACAAATTATCGGTATCCATCCAGATCGTCACCGGCCCGTCATTGTTCAGGGCAACATCCATATCCGCCCCAAAAATCCCGTTGGCAACCGCGATCCCCTCGGCCGCCACCCGGTCCGAGAAATACTCATACAACCGCCGCCCCTCCTCGGGTGCCGCCGCATAAGAAAACCCCGGACGATTGCCGCGCAAATCCGCAGCCAAAGTAAACTGAGACACCACCAGCGCCGCCCCGCCGGCATCCTTCACCGACAGGTTCATCTTGCCCGCCGCATCCTTGAAAATCCGCAGCTTGCCAATCTTTGCGGCCAGCTTATCCGCCTGCGCCTCAGTATCGCCCTGCATCGCACAAACAAAAATCAGCAACCCCGCGCCAATCTCCCCCACTAACGCGCCATCCACCGACACAGACGCCTGCGAGACCCGCTGCAACAAAGCCCTCAAAGCTCGTTAGCCCAAGGCGGGTTCGCCCCCGCGCGCGACACCGTCACCGCCGCCGCCCGTGTTCCCAACGACAAGGCTGCATCCAACTCCGCATCGCTCAGCGCTGCCACCCGCACCTTCGACAACGCCCCCGCCTGATGCAACGCCGCCAAAACCCCCGCGTTGAACGTATCCCCCGCACCCACGGTATCGACCACAACCACCTTCTGCGCCGCCACAAACCGATCTTGCGTCGCCGTCACCGCCCGAGCCCCCGCCGCCCCCTCGGTGATGAACACCACCGCGGGGCCCTTCGCCAGAATCCCGCGCGCCAGAGCGAGCAGATCGCCCGTACCTTCCAGCCAGTGCAGATCCTCGTCCGACAGCTTCACAATATCCGCCCGCGCCACCATCCGCTCGATCCGCGCGCGATACTCAGCTTCCTTGCCCGCAATAAACCCGGGCCGGATGTTCGGATCAATCATCGTCACGCGGCTCGCAGCCTCCTGCGCCTGAAGCGCCTCATACGTGCTCGCTGCCGGATCATTCACCAGTGAAATCCCGCCGACAAACACCGCCTCAACCTCATCCCCCAACACGGGCAGATCCGAAAGCGCCAGCATCCGCCCCGCCGTGCCCTCATCATAAAATGCGTAGGTTGCCTGCCCGTTCACCAGCTTGACAAAAGCCACCGTTGTAGGCCGATCCGAGCGCGCGCAAAGCGAAGTATCGACCTTGGAGGCCGTCAGCGTTTCGGCCAAAATCTCACCCAGCATGTCGTTCGACACGCCCGAGAAGAACCCCGAAGGTGCCCCCAACCGCCCCAAAGCCATCGCCGTATTGAACACCGCGCCGCCCGCATAGGGCGCGAAAGAAGCCTCGCCCAACGTCGAAGTGCGCGGCAGCATGTCGATCAGGGCTTCACCACAGGACAGAATCATCACGGCCTCCTTGCGCGTTTGCGCGAGATTACACGACAGGAGCCTGTTAGCGCAAACATACGCTTACACGAAATAGGGTGCCAGATTGGCGCGAACGCGTTCCAGCGGGGTCGCCCCACTGAGATCGGGCACAAATTTCTGCCCGGTGATTGCCTCAAACGCCTCAATATAGACTTTCGAGGTCGCCAGAATGATCTCTGCCGGAATTTCCGGGATGTCATCGACATAGGGATCACAGCGCGCGCCGACCCAAGACCGGATCACATCCTTATCGAAACTGGGTGGCCGCGTGCCCGCTTCAAACGCCGCCTGATACCCGTTCGTGATCCAGTAGCGGCTGGAATCCGGCGTGTGAATCTCATCGGCGATCAGGATATTGCCGTCGGCGTCCAGCCCGAACTCATACTTAGTGTCGACCAAAATCAGACCACGCTCTGCCGCCATCTTCTGCCCGCGCGCGAACAGTGCCAATGCCTTTGCCGACACATCCGCCCATTGCGCTGCGGTCAACAGCCCTTCCGATACAATATCTTCCGCCGTCAAAGGCTCGTCATGCCCACCATCAAACGCCTTCGAGGTCGGGGTGATGATCGGCGCAGGCAACACCTGATTGTCGCGCAAGCCATCGGGCAGCACATGGCCATACATCGCCCGGATGCCCTTCTTGTATTGCGTCAGCACCGAGGTCGAAGTCGTCCCCGCCAGATAGCCGCGCACCACCACTTCCACAGGAAGGATCGTGACAAGCTTGCCGATCACCACGTTCGGATCAGGATAGGCCAACACATGATTGGGGCAAATGTCGCTGGTGTGGTCAAACCAGAACCGCGCCATCTGAGTCAGCACCTGGCCCTTGAACGGGATCGCCGCCAAGATGCGGTCAAACGCCGAAATCCGGTCGGACGAGATCAAAATCCGCCGCGCAGGTTGATCGCCCGTGGCGGGCAGATCATAGCAATCGCGCACCTTGCCGAAATAGGGGTTCGGCAGTTCCGCAATGCGGGCATGGTCAAGAACGCGGGAAAGATCGGTCACGGATTGGCCCCCAAGCTGCCCAGAACTGCTGTTTCGCCTATCGCGCGCAAGGTGCCGAGAGTCAACCTGCCCACCATCAGATCAGTTCATCCAATCCGGTCGCGACAGCCCAAAGATCGACGGATCGTAAAGATACGCCGCCCCTGCTGCCAAGATCACCGCGCCCAGCACCGCAAACGCGATCTTCCACGCACTATAGGGCCGCTCGCCCTGAACTTCTCCGGTCTGACCATTGACCAGAAACCGATAGCTTTTGCCGCCGTATTTATAAGCCGCCATCCAGATCGGCAGCAGCACATGCTTGAAGGTCTCATCGGCGTAATCAGTGTCGACCGTGTCAATCCGCTGTTCATCGCCGCCAATATCGCGGCGCACATCCTGCTCAATCACTCCAGCCATCACACCTTTCGCCGTGCCCCAGCCATCGGCGAGGCCCACCGTATAGCCTTCAGCCTGAAATCCGGCGAGGTAATCCGGCGAGTAGGGCTCCAGTTTGCCCAAATCCCACGGCGTCAGATCATTGCCCAACCGCGCAGGCAGACTGCTGGACGCCATCACCAACACATCGTCGAAATCGCGCGAGACCCGGCCAGAGGCCGCATACCAGCGCGTTTTGCGCACCTGTTCCTGCCGCCGCTCGGTCTTGCCATTGACGGTGACATTCACCCATTGGGTTTCATAATAATACTCGCCGCGCTGACCGTGATAACGGCTGTCGGTGTCTGCATCAAAGGTCCAGAACGGCGCGTAGACGCCATCCATCGCCCGCCCCGCGCGGGTGTATTCCAGCAGAGAATTCGGCGCAAACCACAGACTGCCCAACCAGCCCTTCAAGGCAGTGCGGGCCTGCGTTTCAGTCAGTTCAAACGGCACCAGAGCCTGCGGTTTGATCCGGCGATGACTGCCAGTATCGACCACCACGGGCGTCGCACAGAACGGGCACTGGGTGGCGTGATTGGCACCCTGAAACTCCACCACCGCGCCGCATTTCGGGCAAGAGGTGGACCGCACCTCGTCGCTAGCCGCTTCGGGCAGATCATCTGACAGACCCTCGGCAAGATCATGTTCCACCAAAGCCTGCGCCTTCTGGCGCGGCGCTTTGGCGGGGATGCCTTGGACAAAACCGCAATGGTCACATTTCAACTCGGTCTGACCCGGCGCATAGCGCAGGTCGGCCCCGCACTGCGCGCAGGGCCAGTGATTTGCTACCGTCACGGCCATGAAAGATCACCCAGCCGGAGGTGGTGGCGGCACCATCGCGAAAATCTTGGCAAGCTCGGTATCGCCCGCAGCCTTCCAGCCATCCTGCCCCGCCGTCCAAACCTGCGAGGCACGCCCCAAACTGCCAGATGCCGCCATGCTGGCGAGATCGCTTTCCGAGAACGGCCCCTTGGTCGCGCCATTCTCCGCGACATGCCAAGCCTTCCCAGCGGATGGCGGCGGAGGCGGTGGCGCCGCTGCGGCAGGCGCTGCGCCCCAAGGCCCCGCCCCGCTCGCCATATTCATACCCATGCCCGCAGCCATGCCGGCCCCGACCATCGCTCCGACACCGCTGTTTGGCTGCGCCATCCCCTCAGCCGCATTGAACTGCATGTATTTGTCCAGATCGCCCGCCACGCCCATCGAGGTGCGCTTGTCCAGCACCTTCTCGACTTCTTCCGGCAAGCTGATGTTTTCGATGTAGAACTCCGGGATCGACAGCCCGTATTCGGTGATCTTCGGCGCAATCGCCGTGGCGATCAGCTTGCCCAGATCGGCGGTATTCGCCGCCATATCCAGCACGGGTATCCCCGATTTCGCCAGCACTTGGCTGGCTTCCTGCACGATCACATTGCGGATCTGCAGGCTGATTTCGTCCGCCGTGAACTCGCCATCGGTGCCGACGATCTCACGCAGGAACACCGCAGGGTCCGCCACCCGCATCGAATAGGTGCCAAAGGCGCGCAAACGCACCGGGCCGAACTCGGGGTCACGGCACATGATCGGGTTCTTGGTACCCCATTTTTGATCATTAAACCGCGTGGTGTTGATGAAATATACTTCCGATTTGAACGGGCTATCGAAACCGTGATCCCAATGCTGCAAGGTCGTCATGATCGGCATGTTGTTGGTTTCCAACATATACATGCCCGGCCCGAACACATCGGCCAACTGGCCTTCGTGCACAAACACCGCCGCCTGCCCTTCACGCACCGTCAGCTTGGCACCGTATTTGATCGCATTGCCCTGCCGTTCAAACCGCCACACCATCGTGTCGCGGGTGTCATCCAGCCAGGTGATGACGTCAATGAACTCGCCCTTCAGAAATCCGAAAACCATGACTTACTCCTCAATGCCCGAAAGGGCGTAACTGTCGCCGCCCAGCAGGCGACGGGCAAGTGTTTCCACGATGGGCCGCGCTTCGGCCTCGGTCATACCGGGGCGCAGGGCGGGGTTGTAAAGCATCTGCAACATCATCTCGTCCTGCGTCGTCAGCAAAGCGAATTCTTCATCGTCGTTGAAGATCGAAGGCCGCGCCTTCGGACTGTCATTCGGCAAGCCTAGGCCTTGGGCGATTTCCTCGTGAATACAGGACAGCCGCAACAGGTCGGGATGTTCCGCCCGGATCACCGCAAACGCCCCGGTATAGACCCCCGAAGACCCCGCCGATTGCGCGTAAACGATGCAATAGGTCGACCGCTGCATCGCGGTGATGCCGCTCACATCATTTGCCGTCAGCCCCGGCATCGCCGCGCGCAGAACCGGCCCCAACCCCTGCCGCTCATCTTCCGAGACGATATACAGCCAGAAGTTCGGCCGGTTGTCGTCCAGCCGGATCGGATGGCCGGTCAGCCCCTGCAAGCGTTGCAGATAAGACCCCACCCGTGCGGTATCGGTCGCCCGCATCTGCGCCGAAACAGAATCGCCAAACCGCAACCCCACCCGCACCGGAGCCTGCCAGCGCCGCAGCGCTGAGGTCGTTTGCCGCTGCACGGTGCTGGTGTTGGACCGATCATATTCGTCGTAAAGTGCGATGCGGATGAAGTTATCTGCCAGGATCCGATCGGTGTAAGGCGTATCCGGCCCGCCACCATCGGTGCGCAGCAGCCCCTGACCCAGCAGGCCCTGCTGCACTTGCGCATAATACGCCCGCGCCGCCGCACTCGCCGGGGTTTCCGGTGTCACAACCGGTTCCGGCGGCAATGCCATCACCGGACGCGGCGCAGGTTTCACCCCCGGCAGCGGAGCCTCAGCGCAGCCCAACAGCGCCAGCGCAACCAGAACACCGCCCCAGCGTTTCAATGTGAAGGGCCGCACTTGCATCATGATCAGACAGCGCTGCCGATATTGGCACCACTGGCGGTGTTGCGCGCGCGGGCCGAGGCCAGAGTATCGCGCAATTCACCTTCCATTTTTACCAACTCGATCTCTGCCGCAGCACGCCGCGCCTTTCCCTCATCGGCAATCGCCAAGCTTTCCTCGATGGTCGCAACCAGCGTCGCATTGGCCTTCTGCACGGCTTCAATATCAAACACCCCACGCTCCATCTCGGTGCGCACGATCTTGTTGGCGTCTTGCAGGTTGGTGGCGTTGGCGGTCAGCAATTCATTGGTCAGATCATTGGCATCCTTGATCGCCACCGCCGCTTCTTTGCTGCGCTGAATGGTCACCGCCTGCGCAAGCTGGGTTTCCCACAAAGGCACGGTGTTCATCAGGGTGGAGTTGATCTTGCCGACGAGGCTCTTGTCATTCTCCTGCACCAAGCGGATCGACGGCAAAGACTGCATCGTCACCTGCCGCGTCAGTTTGAGATCATACACCCGCCGTTCCAGATCATCCCGCGCCGCGCGCAGATCGCGCAACTCCTGCGCCCGGATCAATTGATCCGCTTCCGGGGCCGCCTTGACCGCAGCCTCCCGCGCCGGAATATCATTGGCGTCCAGCTCTTTCAGCTTGGCCTCACCCGCGGCAATGTAGAGACCGAGTTCGTTATAAAAAGTCAAAGTCTTGCCGTATAGTATATCCAGGCTCTTGATATCCTTCAGCAAAGTCGTTTCATGCACCAGCAGATTTTCCGTTACCTTGTCGATCTGAGTCTGCACCTGCTCATACCGCGCCACAAATTCTGCCAAGGGGGCAGCATGGCCGGTCAACCATTCCCACCAGCTTTGCTTGCGGTTCACGTCGAGTTCTTCGCCCGAAAATCCGCGGATGGTCGTGACGATCTCGCGCAGGGAATCACCGGCCGGCCCGACATCCTTATTCTTCACGCCTTGCAGCATCTCCTGCGAAATCACCTGCAATTCCGCCTGCGCCCCCGATCCGAAAGAGATGATCGACTGCGTATTCGACATATCCAGTTCCGCCATCCGCTTGCGGATGTCCTCGGCCACCGGGGCAGGGGCGGCTTCCAGCGCCACAACCTCACGCCCCGGTTCGGGCAGGATCACAGCGGTGACTTTTTCAACTTCGGCCAGCGAGGTGGCAGCAGCAGCGCGGATATCTTCGGTCATGGCTCTCACTCGTTCAAGGCGCAG
>JBKJTI010000076.1:0-7046 GCA_046590425.1 Cypionkella sp.
GGAAGGTCACGATCTCGCGCGGGCGGGACCGAAGGGCAATGCGCTGCTCGCCGGAGCGAGCCTGCAGCACATCGGTGCGCCATTCCAGAACCTCGGTGATCTCTTGTGCCGCAAGGAACGGCCAAAGCGGATGGTCTAGGATCTCAGGCATTGATGGCACCCCGGTTGCGGCGGATCACATTCAGGATGGCCCGTTCGCCCGAGGGCGTGGCGAGGTAATCGCCGACCACGGAGGGGTCGAGCACATTGATGATGCGCGTTGACATCGAGGCCGCCGGGGATGCACCGTCACCGTTCATCTCGACCCCGAGCCTGCCACCCTTGCCGCGGCGCAGGGGCAGAATGGCTTCGGGCCCGGCCTCGCCCATGAGGCCCGCGCCCTTGGCAAAGGGGAACACCGTCGGGCGATTAACCACGCCGCCGCGCGCGAAGGCCGTCAGTTCCGCACCACCGGCAAAGACCCCGCCCTTGGCAAAGCCAAAGAGGCTCGCCAGAAAGCCGCCACCGCCGCCGCCACCGGAGAAGGCGTTGATGAGGGCGTTCTCGATTGGCTTGAAGGCGAGATCAATCAGACGGGTGGCGAGGTTCTGCGCGATCCGCGAAATCGCTCCGGCAAATGTCTGCCAAGTGAACTCGCCCGATGTCAGGGCTTCCTTGATCGGACCGGTGATGTCCTGTGCGAGGCCTTGGGCGATCTCACGCGATGTCTCCTGCGCCTTCTTAAGTGCTTCAGCGGTGGCTTCCCAAGCATTCTTGGCCGCATCTGCGCCGTCGCGGAGCGCGCTTCCGGCTGCGCGCCCGGCACTGCCGGCACCGTCCGCGGCTTCACCAGCGCCTTCCAGGGCGCTCTCGAGGCCAGCGGCCGCACCCTGCGCTGCAGAGAGGCCTTTCGTGGTGTCAGCCGTTCCTGAGCTCAGCGCCGCGCGCAGGGCATCAACGGATTGCAGCGGGGCCCTTGCGGCCTCGACGACACCGGCCATCGTGCCTCGGAGCGCTTCCGCTTCGGCGCGCGCGGCGCTCGCGAGCTCTGTCAGCCCAAGATCAGGCGGTGCGATGGGGCTCTGGTTGAACGCGGCCTCGAAGGCGGCACGTGCTTCTGCCCCGGCATTGGCAGCAGCACCCTCAAAGGGGTTCTCGATCCCACCAAGATTAATGGTCCCGATCAGTGGCACGCGCTTTTCGACGCCCAGCACATCGAGCCCGGCGTTGATCCCTTCCAAAAACCCGTCGATCCGGCTTGCGACACCATTGAGCATGGCCTCGACGCCGCCAATCAGCGCATTCGCCGCCTGGAAAGCAAAGTCGCCGATGGTGGCGGGCAGTGCGGACCAGAGCACTTTCACCGCGTCGATGGCCCCTTGGAAGGTGTTCAATGTGGCATTGCCGAAGCCCACGACGGCCACAAGCGAGGCCTGCAACGCCTCGGCAATGCTTGCCTTGATCCCGGCCCAACTGGCCATGATCTGCAGCCCCACCGAGACCGCACCCAGCTTCATCCGCTCCCAGACCTCGCGGGCGAGATCGCCCAGAAGGCCAAGCGCCGCGCCAAAGCCGCCCGCGCCCTGCACCAACCGCCCG
This sequence comes from Cypionkella sp., assembly GCA_046590425.1. Lineage (GTDB taxonomy): Bacteria > Pseudomonadota > Alphaproteobacteria > Rhodobacterales > Rhodobacteraceae > Cypionkella. The sequence continues at coordinate 1,579 of JBKJTI010000076.1, forward strand.
AACTGAAACACCAACTCGCCTGCACCGACGATCAGTGCGCCGATCCCGGTGCGGATGAGCGCACCGCGCAAGACCACGAGCGCTGTGGCAAGGCCGCGCACCGACAGGGCTGCAACAGCCAGTCCGGCGACCCAGCGCCCGGTCATCAGGGCGGCGAAGGTCGTGGCATAGGTCGCGAGACGTCCGAGGTTGTCGAAAAGCGCGGTGATTGCGCCACCAATCGGCCCGGTCCCGCGTGCCATGTCGGCAAGCGCGTTCGCCACCGTCTCAAGCGCCGGTGCGACGGCGGCGGTCAAGCGGTTGGTCAGGCCAAGCCAGATCAGGCCGAGCTTGGCGATGGCATCGCCAGTCCGCTCAATCTGGACGGCGTCGCTGGCGCTGACCGCCACGCCAAAGTCACGCACATCCTGCGCTGCCTCGCGCAACGTGGCCGAGTCAATGCGCAGGAAGGCCAAACCTGCGCGGTCGCCAAAAAGATCAGAGGCGACCGCGGCGCGTTCGGCTTCTGGCACAAGGCGGCTCAAGGCGTCCTGAATGGCGACGATACGCTGATCGAGCGGCATCGCTTGCAGCTCGGCCGCCGTCAGGTTCAGACGTTCCAGCGCCCCGACGGCAGAGCCCGAGCCAGTTGCGGCCTCCGACAGCCGGGTGGTCAGCTTCTTTGTGGCCTGCTCGATCTCGCCCAAAGACACGCCCGCCAGTTCCCCGGCCAGTGTCAGCACCTGAAGGCTCTCGACCGTGGTCTTGAGAGAGGCGGCCATGTCGGCCTGCGCACCGATCGTGTCCAACCCCGAACGGATCATCGCCACGCCCGCCGCGGCGGCGGCCGCTGTCAGCGCCGCCAGCGCGATCCCGGTCTTGCGGGCAAAACTGCCAAGCCGGGCATTGGCCTGTTCCATCTCGGACGAGAGCCGTCCGAAGCCCCGGCTGCCCGCTTCGCCGATGCCCTCCAACTCGGCCCGGACCTGGCGGCCGCCCACGGCAACCAGACGGACGGAAACGCGCTTCTCGGCCATGGTTCAGGGTCCAGTTTGATTGAGGTCAGTCGTACGATAATGCGCGGTTGTCATTCAGCTGCCGCACCATCACCGCCTCGATGACGGGCAGAAGTTCGGCAGCAGCCCGTGCATCGATGCCCAGTGCGCCCGCCATCGCCAGCGCCGCTGTCATGTCCCAGCCGAGCACGACGCCCGGAACCGCGCGCAACTGCCCACCGAGGCGGCTGGCCAGGTCCCAGACCTGCCAACCCTCAAAGCTGTGGGGGGCGTTCAGGATCTGCGGGCAGTCCGGGCAGCACCCTTCACAGGCTTTGCAGTAGCGCGCGCCCCCGCCGTGGATCCAGTCGGCGAGGGCGCTGAGACGTTTTTTTCCTGTTCCAGCTCCAGAGCCTTCGCGACGTAGCCCGTCTGAAACTTCTCGAAGACCGGCCAGAGGTCGAGGAGCGCTGTGATGCCCTCCGGGCTCACGGCGAGGGCATCGCCGGTCTCATCGCCCACGCCCTTCCAATCGATGATGGCACGCCGCGCGATGGCCTTGGCAAAGGCCACGGCGATGGCGTCATCGGACGTGCCGGGCGGCAGGCCGCGCACCCCGGGATCGGTGCGGGCCGCGACCATGATGGCGGTGGTGAGTGGTTCGACCTTGAGGCGGACACCGAGCGGCAGGTCGAGCCAGTGGGCCTCACGGGCGAGGTTCAGACGCAGCATGAATCAATACTCCCCGATGGTGTTGATGAGCGTGGCGGTACACATGCGCCCCAATGTGGTGTCTCGCGCCGCCTGCCAGTCGAAGCTGGCCTGCACGCCCTGCGGTCCGGAGATCTCGATCCGGGGGCGCGGCAGATAAACAGCATGGGCGGTGAAGGCAAAGCTCTCGCCAGAGGGGAGCGTGTAGGCAAACTGCAGCGCGCAGGGATCGCCCGCGATGGCCTGATCGACCAATACCTGATCGGCGAAGCGCACCTCGATCTTGCCGGTGAGCGCCGCGATGGAGGGGTCCGCCCCGTCGATCCGGCCATCAGAGCGGATCGTCTCCACCCGGTCGAGATTGTTGGCATAGGTGATCTCGGCCGAGATGATGTTGCCCAACGGCTGGCCGTTGCGTGTGATCGCGCCGTTGAAATGCCCGAAGCGCTTGAGGTCGAGGTCGGCCAATGTCCCAGATGCGGAGGTGTTGGTGATGGCCTCGCCCTGTGCCACCAGGCTTGCCGTCGCCGTCAGCAGCCCGGAGCGCTGCATCTGCCAGGAAAGCGTGTCAAGCACGCAACCAGAATACATGGCAAATCGCGGCACCTCCGGCATGCCCGTCTCGATGGACATCGACGGCAGGGTCCAGCTGCCCGATCGCAATTCGTGGGTGTAGGGGCCAACCCCAGAGGTGATCGGATCACCAAAGGCCGCCTTCAGCCAGAACCCGAAGGCCTCGGCATCGATCGGCACCATCACATCGCCGTCGGCGGTCACCGCGTCCTTGATCGGGGCCAGAGGATCGCGGCCATAACCCAAGAGTTCGCTGTTCAGCAGCGGCTGCTCAGATCCCAGCGAGGTGCTGGCGAAGGGCATTTTGGTGAAACCCCCGACCGGCGGGGTTCCGTAAACCGTCTCATACGCAAGCGCCATCTGCGCCCGCGCGCCTTGCGCACGTGCCATGGGGGTCTCCTATATGTGGGAATTCAGGCCAGGGGGCCGGTTGTGGTGTAGTGCAGCACAACGGAGATCACCGCCGCCTTTAGTGCTGCGGCTCCCTCGACGGGCAGATCGACGGAGGTCGGCGCCTCGGGTTCGACCCACTCGCAGAGGCCACCAAGGGTGCGGTCTGCCTCCAGAGCGGTGCCAATAGAGGCGATCAGCGTGTCGAATGCGCTGGCCCTGTCATTCGGGGTTTGGACGACAATTTCCAATTCTGCGCGGTGCTGATAATGGTAGCGCAACGGTGACAGCGTCACATCTGGCTCGCCCGGCTGGCCGTCGCGCAGGATGATCAGCCCAGCCACCGGAATGCGCTCGGGCAGTACTTCGTCACGCAGGACAAGAGCGGCAAGTGGCTGCAGCCGCGCGTGCAGCGCGGCGAGGACGGTTTCGCGGGCGGTGGGCATGGCTTGTTTGGCCTTTCAGGGGGCCTTGCGCAGATCGTCCAGCATCGGGCAAAGCGGCGATCCAGACGCGCAGTTTCCGGTCAGTTCCTCAAGGGCGGCTTCCAGTCGGCGAAGCTCGGCGATCCGGTCGCGTACGGCGGCAAGGTGGCGCGAGGACAGGTCCCGAACCCGATCACAGTTCTCTTCCCGGCCATGCGACAGGGCCAGAAGCGTGCGCGCGTCCACCATCGGAAAACCGAGATCCCGACACCGGCGGATGAAGGTAAGGTCGGCCACCTCTGCAGCGTCGTACAATCTGCGGCCGTTAAGGCCGCGCGCGGGGCGGGCAACAATTCCCTCGCGCTCGTAGTACCGGATGGTTTCAATGCTGACGCCGCTCAGACGGGCGGCCTCCCCAATCGCGATCATGTGAGAATTCCCCGCTTGCTCCTGTAGCCGCTACAGGAACCATAGTGCAGACATGATGCAAAAAACACCCCCCGCGCCGCGTGAAGACACGCGCCTGTTTGCTCCCATGATCATTGGCGGCGCGGGCGCTCTTGCGCTGTTGTCCGCCTCATGTTGCGTGCTGCCAATCGGGCTGTCAATTCTGGGGCTGGGCGGTGCCTGGCTTGGCCTGTTGGGCCCTTTCGTGGCCTATCGTCCGGCCATTCTCCTGGCGGTGGGCGGCGTGCTCGTCTGGGCGGCCGTCCAACTGATCCGGCGTCCACCGTGCAAGGGGCGGCGCGTGGGAACGTTCCTGATCCTCGGATTTGCGCTGCTGGCCTTTGCAGCCTCGGCGACGGCACCGCTCTGGGAAGTTCAGGCGCAACGGATGATGTGGACCCTGTGGCAGGACAGCAGGTCATGACCGGGCAGGTCCGTGCCGCCGTAATCTCTGCGTTTGCATCGCTGGGCGTCTCCGCCTGCTGCATCCTGCCGACGGTCTTTATTCTGCTGGGTCTGGGCGGAAGCTGGCTGGCCGTGTTCGGCAAGATCGCCGCCCTCAGCTACTATGTCGTCGGCCTGTCCTCGATCCTGATCCTGGTGGCTTGGCTCCTTGCCATAAGGCGGGGCAGTTCGCGCAACCTGCGCCACTGGCTTGCGGTCAGCACGGCACTTGTCAGTCTTTCCTGGCTTGTCGTGTTCAACGAAGGCCGGATCAACGATTTTGTCATGAGCTGGATGTGAATTCCATGACCACACGAGAACCAATCCTGCAATCCACGATCACCTGCCCGGACTGCGGGAACAAAGCGGTCGAGACGATGCCTACGGACGCCTGCCAGTGGTTCTACCAGTGCAAGACGTGCGAGGCGGTCCTGAAGCCGAAGAAGGGCGATTGCTGCGTCTATTGCTCGTACGGAACGGTTCCTTGCCCGCCCGTACAGGCAGGAAGCAGTTGCTGCGGATGAGCAGCGGGTTTTATACACGCCCCTCAGCCCAATTCGCCACGATCAGCCCCGGTACGCCATCCACCGCCCGCTCTGCGTCTCTCGCCAGATCCAGCCGTTTGGGCAGTTTGACCTGCGGCACCAGCAGGAAGATCGGCGCGGTGACGACGCCCCTGCCGGTTTTCGACCGTGATGCTACTGCCCGGCCCTTGGTGTTCAGCCGCCCTTCGGCCACCAGCAGGCTCGGGCCCCGGCGGCGATAGATGAACCGCAGGCGCAGTCCAGTGCGGCGTTCCCATTCGCCGGGGGTGATCCGGCCGCCGCGCGTGGACTTGCCAGCCGCTGGCGTGGGGATCGCCAACCAAAACCCGTTCTTGGACCGGATCAGCGGGCCGGTGTCATGCGCGCCGATGATCACCGGGGCGTTCGACCAGACCAGCGCCGCCGCGTTCAGGCTGTCGCCGGACTTCGGGAAGCTCGCGAGGCGGATGGAGTTACCGAGCCGCGCGCCGAGACCAGCACCGGTGATCTGGCCCCGCCAGGCGGTTTTCAAACCCGCCCCGGCTTCGCGCATCGCGTTGGTGACGGCGCGTTCGCCCGCGGCGACTTCGGCCGCCATCATGGCCGCGATATCGGCATGGACGTCGAGCTTCAGCTTCATGCGACACTCGATTTTCCAGCAGCGCTTGTTTGCAGGAAATTCGTGGCCACTTCAGCAGCACACGAACTTTGGAGGAAACCATGACTGATCGCAGCGCATACGCCGACAAGATGAAGGCCAAGGTCGATGAATGGACCGCAGACATTGAAAAAATGCAAGCCATGGCAAAGGGGGCCCAAGCTGATGCTCGGATAGCATACGAAAAGCAACTCGATGAGATGCTGAGGATGCGCGACGAGGCACAGGTCAAGATGAAGGAAGCCCAGAACGCCAGTGACGACGCGTGGAACGACATGCGCACGGGCTTTCAGACAGCTTGGGACGGCATCTCAAAGTCATT
>JBKJTI010000324.1:0-15538 GCA_046590425.1 Cypionkella sp.
GGATCGATCCGCCGGTATCCGTGCCGGTCGCAGCCAGACACAAATCCGCCGCCACCGCCGCAGCCGAGCCGCCCGAAGACCCACCGGGAGTGCGCAACATATCATCGACCTTCCACGGGTTCACCGCAGGGCCATAGCAACTGCTCTCGGTCGACGACCCCATCGCGAACTCATCCATGTTCAGCTTGCCGAGCATCACCGCCCCCGCGCCAAACAACTTCGAAGTCACCGTCGACTCATACTCCGGCACAAACCCCTTCAGGATGTTCGAGCCAGCCTGCGACAGCACCCCCTTGGTGCAGAACACATCCTTGATCCCCAAAGGAATCCCGCACATATCCGGCGCATCCCCTGCCGCAATCCGCAGATCCGCCGCCCGCGCCTGCTGCAACGCCATCTCCGGCGTCTTATGCACGAACGCATTCAACGCATCCCCTGCGTCGATCGCCGTCAGACAGGACATCGTCAGATCAACCGCCGAAATCTCCCCCTTGCGCAACGCATCCCGCGCCGCCGCAATGGTCCAAGTGTTCGCGTTCATTCCACCACCTTCGGCACTGCAAAAAACCCTTCCCGCGCATCCGGCGCATTGGCCAGAACCGCCGCCTGAATATCGCCATCCGTCACCACATCCGCCCGGCGCGCCAGCCGCATTGGCGTCACCGATACCATCGGCTCGATGCCCGAAACATCGACCTCATTCAGCTGCTCCATAAAGCCCAGAATGCCCGACAGCTGCTCTGCCAGCTTCGGCAAAGCCGCCGCCTCCACCCGGATACGCGCCAGCTTGGCCACCTTGCGCGCGGTGTCGATGTCGATGGACATGGGGTCTCTCCGCAATTTGATTGGCCGACGTTTACCCGCCACGGCAGGTTGCCGCAAGTAGGGTGGGCTTTCCCCCGCCACACCCGCAATTTTCGGAGGCTGGAGTTCAGGCCCGATTGTTGCCCCTCGCAAAATTCGGACAACCCCACCGCGCGCCCAAAGCCCCAGACCCCTAAATTGCTCTTTCCCAAATACTCCCGCGCGGAGCGCTCCCACCGCCGGCACCCCGCGTAAGGTGGCTGCATCCCACCACCGACATAAGCACACCACAAATTCCCCTTGCCCGCCGCCCTGTCACCCCCACAAATAGCCCCCAACAGGAGGCCAAATGCCATTCACAAGTGTAGCTGATTTCCTCGCCACCGAATCCCTCACGTCTGCAGAGCACGCGCTGATTGCCGAGTGCAGAGCCGGGAGGCGCTGTACATTGGATAGTGGCTCACTTCCGACTGAGGGTACTGTAACTCCCGAACGTCATATCCGAGCCACTCTGCTCCGCGTCTTAATAATGGGCGGCACACCAGAATGTGGACTACACGCGGCAGGCGTAACCCTCAAAGGAGCATACATTACTGGAGGCTTGGACCTACGTATGACCAAAACGCGAAGTCAGCTAATCCTCGAGAATTGCCGATTTGATACTAAACCACAAATTGCCCAAGCAGAAATCGCACGGCTTTATCTGAAATGCTGTCACCTCCCCGGCCTTGCGGCTCAAGGTATAAGGGTTGATGGGGACGCAGTTCTTCGCCAAGTCGTTGCCCAAGGCACCGTTTCTTTCGCAGGCGCTAAAATTGGTGGCCAGTTGAGCTGCGCAGACTCTCACTTTGAAGGAACCACTCCCGATGCGAAAAAACAGAAAATAGCACTTCGTGCCAAGGGCCTGAAGCTTGGTGGTGATCTTTCGCTCCAGGACTCTGAATTTATCGGGTCGGTGGTACTTACCGGCGCAACAATTGGCGGACAACTCATCGTCACAAGAGCATCCTTAGAGGGAAAAGATACTTCAGATGGCAAAGCTGGGGAAGCGTTCTTAGGGCAATCCATGTCTGTCGCGCAGGGCTTAAACTGGAAAGCCAAGGCTGTGCTTGGGACCGTCATCTTAACCTCTGCGATCGTGAGTAATCTCGATGACGAAATGGAAAGCTGGCCAAAAGAACCGAATCGTCTTCGCTTAAATGGCTTCATTTATGCTCATCTGTCTGGATCTTCCGCACTTACTTATGGCAAACGCAAGTCTTGGCTCGCCTGTGGAAGTCGCATCGGGAGCACATTTGACCCACAGGCCTACACCCAATTCGCGAAAGTCCTGCGCGAAATGGGTCACGCCTCCGAAGCCCGCAAAGTCCTGATGGAGCGCGATTGCCTTCTGTTCGTCGAAAACCACAAAACCAATCTAACTGCTTTGAACGCAGCCCGCATGGTTGACGGCAGCGATGTCGGCGTTGCTTGGCTGCGCTACTATCTTCTTCGATTCTGGGCTTGGTTCACTTCTAGAGTTTCTGGTTATGGTCACGCCCCCCAACGCGCGCTGTTCTGGTCGCTCGTTTGTATGCTTTTCGGCGCAGAATGGTTCTTCCTCGCATGGCAAGCCGGGGTGATGGTGCCAAACTCCGCCATCATCCTCACCTCCCCCGATTGGCTCGCAGCGATGGCAATCAACCACGATGCCCCCAGCGCAGAATGGCTTAAACTTAAACCCTCAATCCACTACGAAACCTTCTACCCGCCTTTCTACGCCCTTGATGTTTTCGTCCCCTTCGTATCGCTCGGCCAAGAAGACGCGTGGGCTGCGACGACTGTAACTTGGTTTGGATGCTTCACCCGCTGGTTCACCTTCGCCTACCAAATCATAGGCTGGTCTATCACCGCCCTCGGCATCGCCGCCATCACAGGCTTCGTGCAAAAGAACCAACCCGACTAGCCCCTCAATCTTAACCCCCGATTAACCATACCCCCCACCCCCCTAAAATTCCCCTATAAAAACAATGGTCCAGAGTTGGGACCCGCCCCAAACTACCCCTTCCCCTCCCCCCAATCCCCGCCTAAACTCCCCCCAAACCCCAGCCAAAGGACCCCAAAATGCCCCCCATGATCGGCGTAATCGGCGGCTCCGGCGTCTATCAGATCGACGGCCTCGAAGGCGCATCCTGGGTCAAAGTGTCCACCCCTTGGGGCAAACCCTCGGATGAAATCCTGCTGGGCCGCCTGAAGGGCACGCCGATGGCCTTCCTGCCCCGCCACGGTCGCGGCCACGTCCACTCCCCCAGCTCCGTGCCCTACCGCGCCAATATCGACGCGCTGAAACGCCTCGGCTGCACCGACATAGTCGCGGTTTCAGCGGTGGGAAGCCTGCGCCCCGATTACCACCCCGGCGATTTCGTGCTGGTCGACCAATACATTGACCGCACCTTCGCCCGCGAAAAATCCTTCTTCGGGGAAGGCTGCGTTGCCCATGTCAGCCTCGCCCACCCCACCTGCCCGCGCCTCGGTCAAGCCTGCCTTGAGGCCGCCCAACAAGCCGGCATCAAAACCCACTCCTCCGCCACCTATCTCGCGATGGAAGGCCCGCAATTCTCCACCCTCGCCGAATCCCGCCTTTACCGCAGTTGGGGCGCCGATGTGATCGGCATGACCGGAATGCCAGAAGCCAAATTCGCCCGAGAAGCCGAACTCTGCTACGCCTCGCTCGCCATGATCACCGATTTCGATTGCTGGCACCAAGACCATGGCGCGGTCGATGTCGCGACCGTGATCCAAACCCTCACCGCCAATGCAAATTCCGCCCGCAACCTTGTCACCAACCTGCCCGCGCTGCTACCCGATCACCCCACCTGCCCGCACGGCTGCGACCACGCCCTGACCTACGCGCTGATGACAGCGCCCGACAAACGCGACCCAGACCTGCTCACCAAGCTAGACGCCATCGCAGGTCGCGTGCTGAAATGCCCGAACTGAAAATGAGAGTGCTGCTGCTGGGGGCCGACGGTTTCATCGGTCGCCACATCGCCTTCTATCTGCGAGAAAAAGGCGTTCAAGTCATCGCCCAAGCCCGCATCCCCAGCAAACTTGCCCGCATGGGCTTTGCCACCCTGCAAGCCGATTTCAACAACCGCGCCACCCATGCCCCCGCCTTCTGGCAGCCACAACTCGACGCCAACACCCATATCATCAACGCCGCTGGCCTGCTGACGGGAACGGCCAAAGCCTTCCAGGCCGTCCACGTTACAGCCCCCGCCGCCGCCTATGCCGCTCGCCATCCGGGCACCCAAGCCCTGCTGATTTCCGCCGTCGGCATCGAGGCTGACACGCCGTTTTCACACTGGCGACGACAGGGCGAAACCGCCGCCCGCGCCGCCGAAGCCACCATCCTGCGCGCGGGCCTTGTGCTGGCCGATACCTCCTACGGCGGCTCCTCGCTGATCCGCGCCCTTGCCGCCATGCCCTTCGTCACCCCGGTGATCGGCACAGGCGAGCAACCCTTCAACCCGATCCACGCCAGCGACCTCGCAGCCATTGCCCTTGAATGTCTGCAAAACCCCACCCCCGGCACTTGGGAGATCGGCGGTCCCCAGACCGTCACCCAAACCGGCATCCTGCGCGCCACCCAAAGCTGGCTTGGCCTGCCGCAACACCCATTGCTGCATATCCCGAACCCCCTCGCCCGCCGCTTCGGCCAGATCGGGGATGCCCTCGGCATAGGTCCAATATCCGCCACCTCAGTCGCGCAACTGGAGCAAGGCGTGCTGGCCGACCCCGCGCCGTTGCTGGAACATCTTCGCGCCGAAGTACAAATCCCGCAGGCCCGACCTGCCGACGCCCATCCGCCGCAAACCGCGCAAGCCAGCCCGATCCTGCCGTCGCACCAACCCTGCCCGTTCACCCAGTTCCTGCAAGCCCGACCAGCGGGCACGCAAGACCTGTGGCAAGCCCGGCTTTACCTTTTGAAACCGCTGATCCGCCTGACACTGGCCGCGCTCTGGCTGACCTCCGCCGCCCTCGGCTTGCTGCTGCCACCCGAGACTTACCTCGCGCAGATCGCCCTGCCCGCTACACTCACGTTGATCCTCGCCAAAGCCGGAGGTTTGGCGGACGCCGCCCTCGGCATCGCATTGCTCAGAAACTGGCGGCCCAAAACCACCGCCATCCTCCAACTGCTTATGGTGCTCGGCTACACTTTGGGCCTCTCCCTCATCGCCCCCGCCCTCTGGTTAGACCCCTTCGGCGGCATGCTGAAAAACCTGCCCATCCTCGCGCTGCTATTGACCCATCTTGCCCTGACCGAGGAACGCTGATGGACCCGAATCTGACAGCTCGCTGGCTGCATATCCTGTCTTCCACTGTGCTGTTCGGCACCGGCATGGGCACCGCGTTCCAGATGGTCTGGGCGATGCGGACGGGCCGCGTGGAGACGATCCACTCGGTTGCCTCCGGTGTGGTGGTCGCCGACTGGATTTTCACCACCCCCGCCGGGATCATCCAGCCCCTCACCGGTCTTTGGCTGATCCATCTCGCAGGTTACGCCTTGACCGAGCCGTGGCTGCTGTGCACCTACGCCCTCTACATCCTCGCCTTCCTGTGCTGGGCCCCGGTCGTCGTCCTGCAACTGCGCATCCGAAACCTTGCCGCTGCGGCCCTTGCCGCAGGCACCCCGCTTTCGCCGCAAGCCCATAAACTCTATCGCATATGGTTCTCGCTCGGTTGGCCCGCCTTCGCCGCCCTTGTCGCGGTGTTCTGGCTGATGGTAAACAGACCCGACTTCTAAGGGGATCACGATGTCAAAAACCGTCAAAGCCAATTCTGTCAAAGACTACATCCGCACCATCGTTGATTTCCCACACGAAGGCATCCTGTTCCGCGATGTCACCACCCTGTTCGCCGATCCGCGCGGCTTTCGGATGTGCGTCGATCAACTTCTCGCCCCCTATGCCGGTATGCGGATTGATAAGGTGGTCGGGCTAGAGGCGCGCGGCTTCATCCTTGGCGGCGCGGTTGCGCATCAACTTTCGACTGGCTTCGTGCCGATCCGCAAAAAAGGCAAACTGCCGGGCCAGACCATCAGCCAAGCCTATACGCTGGAATACGGTGAAGCCGTGGTCGAGGTGCATGACGACGCCATGCAACCCGGCGAGAAAATCCTGCTGGTCGATGATCTGCTGGCGACAGGCGGCACCGCCGTGGCGGGGATCAAGCTGATCGAACGTTTGGGCGCTCAAGTGATCGGCTGCGCTTTCGTGGTCGATCTACCAGACTTGGGCGGGCGCAAAAAGCTGGAAAGCATGGGAATGGAAGTTCACGCTCTCTGCGCTTTTGACGGTCTTTAAGCCCGTTCCCGCAAACCCCACGCCGCCCCGGCCCCCGCCCCCCCGGCCTTGAGCCGGGGCCTCAGAGTTCAGGCGCATTTCATCAGCCTAACCCAAATTGCCATCAGCATTAACGGCCTGTTTACCGAATCATCCTACACAGGTCTCACTAAGGCCAACCCAGCCTTAGGGTGACGCTGCTTGCAACACGTAACCCACCCAACCCCAGCGCCCTGTCGGTTTACCGGCAGGGCGTTTCTTGTGATCAGGATGAACTGGCAATGCCTGCCCCCAGCGGGAGTTCGCTCTGCGTGTCAAAGATCGGATCAAAGCCGCCCCAAACCATGCGCTTGCCGTCAAACGGCATTTCGCCCATATCTTTCCAGCGCTCATCCGTCTCCATCTTCGCCGCAGCGGCGTCATAGGTCTGCTTGTCCGCCCATTCTATCCACGAAAACACGATAGCTTCATCGTCCTTCGCTTGAACCGCCCGCTTGAAATCCGTGACCTTGCCATCGGCAATTGTCTCACTCCAGGTTTCAACCACCCGCAGCGCCCCGTATTCCTTGAAAATAGGCGCAGCGGCGCGGGCGGAGTCGATATAGGCCTGCTTGTTGGCCTTCGGTACCGCGATCAAAAATCCTTGATTATAGCTCATGATTGGTCCTCCTGTTTCGGGATGATACCGGAAAAACCGCAAAACCTGCGATCCGTTCCCCAATACCCGACATATGAACCGATTTCCGCCGACACGCCGGTTATCCCCGCAGCACTGCGCCGGGGTTCATAATGCCCAACGGGTCCAGCGCCGCCTTGACCGCCCGCATCGCAGCGAGTTTCCCCGGATCGCCATAGCGCTCCAGATCATCCACCTTCAACCGCCCCAGACCATGCTCGGCCGACATCGAGCCGCCGAGCTCATCGACCAGATCATGCACGCAAGTTTTCACCGCATCACGTTGATGTTCATAGTCTTTTCGGCTACACCCAAACGCCGGGAACACGTTGTAATGCAGGTTGCCATCGCCCAGATGGCCAAAGCAATTCACCCTGAAATCGCCCAAAGCCGCCAGCCGAGGCCCGGCTTTGGCGATGAACTCCGCCACCAACCCCAGCGGCACCGAAATATCATGGCTGCTGACCGCGCCGATCATCCGGTTGGCTTCCGGGATCGCCTCGCGAATCCGCCAAAGACCCGCCCGCTGCGCCTCGGACGCAGCAATCACACCGTCCGACACCAAACCCGCCTCCAGCCCCGCCTCAAACAGCCCGCCCAAGTGGTCCTCCGCATTGCCAAAACCGCTCGGCAGGCCGATTTCCATCAGCACCATCCACTCCGGCATGCCAATCGGCAGCTTCACCTCTGGGATACGCTCGGCCAGAAACTCCAACCCCATCCGCCCGATCAACTCAAACGCCGAAACCATGCCTGACAACCGCGTTTCGGCCAGCGACAGCAATTTCAACGCAGCCGCCGGGCTTTCCACCGCCAACAACGCCGTCCCCACCACCCCCGGCACCGCGAACAACCGCAGGCTGGCGGCGGTGATCACGCCCAGAGTTCCCTCGGCCCCGATCAGCAAATGCCGCAAGTCATAGCCGGTGTTATCCTTGCGCAACCGCTTCAAGCCGTTGAAAATGCTGCCATCCGGCAAAACCGCCTCAATGCCCAGACACAAATCCCGCGCATTGCCGTAGCGCAGCACATTCAGCCCCCCGGCATTGGTGGAAAGATTGCCGCCGATCCGACAGGTCCCTTCCGAGGCCAAAGCCAGCGGAAACACCCGCCCCACCTCACCTGCATGGCGCTGCACATCGGCAAGGATCATCCCCGCCTCGACCACCAGCACGTTTTCTTCAGGATAAGTCCCGCGCAACGCCGCCATCCGCTCCAGCGACAACACAACAGGTGCAGGCCCGTCCGAGATCAACTGCCCGCCGACCAACCCAGTGCCACCGCCCCACGGCACGATGCCAACCCGTGCCTCGGCACAAGCCCGCACCACCACTGACACGTCCGACACCGTACGGGGCAGCGCCACCACCCCCGCCAAACCCTGCCAACGCCCGCGCGGCTCTTCCAGATACCGGGGTTCTGGTGCGTGCAAAGCACCGTCAGGCAGCAGCCCGCGCAGATGAGCGACGAAGGCGGTATCAGCAGGGTTCAGCATCTTATCGCCTCACAGCTTGGCGTCTCACAGCATTCAGGCGGCAATCGTGCGCGCCAAAGCCGCAATCGCCGTGGCCGAGGTCTGGTTGCGCGCGGTCTTCACCATGCTCAGACCCGCCTCCAGCTTGGTTGCCAGAACCGAGCGGCCAATCCCGTTCGGGGCCAGCAAATACAATGCCTTATCGGTAACCGAGATCGCCTCGCCCCCGGTCGCATGTGCCGACAAGGCCTGCACAGCACTCGCCGCAACCGGGCTTGCCAAGAAATAGATATGCACCGAGGTGCCATCTGCTGCGCCCTGCTTTTTATACGGGTTCGCCGCCAGAACCGCGTCATACTCGGCCAAAGTCATCACGAACATCGGCGGCGCGAAACCGAAGCGCTCTTTCATCGCCGTGGTGATTTTCGCCTCTACCCCGGCGACGCCCGGATCAAGATACACCGCATTGCCACTTTGCAGATGGGTGTGGATTTGCTGCAGTCCTTGTTCCAGCAGCATTTGCCGGAACTCCGGCATCGGCAGGCGGTTGGCGCCCGACACATTCACGCCGCGCAGCAACAGGACTTTGACTTCACTCATTGGGCTCTCCAGACAAGACCCCACCCGCTCCGGCGTAGGGCTGCCAATCTGCGTTGCAAATCAAGCTTAACCCACGTCCGTGCGACCACGTCGGTCGTTCCGTAAGTTGGCGTATAACACATGGTTCCGCCAGCGCCCGTTGATTTGCAAATAAGATTGCGCAACGCCCTCATATTTGAAGCCAGATTTCTCCAGCACGCCGCGCGATGCGATGTTTTCCGGCAAACAGGCGCTTTCAATCCGCGAAATATCCAGCTGCGCGAAGGAAAAATGCACCAAAGCCTGCACCGCTTCCTTCATATACCCCCGCCGCGCGAAGGGCGCGCCGATCCAATAGCCCATGGTGCCCGCCTGCACCGGACCGCGCCGGATATTGTCCAGCGTCACAGCCCCCAGTAACTGACGATCCTCGCGCCTGATCATCAGCATCGGCAATGCCGTACCCGTGGCTTCTGCCCGCCCCGCCCAATAGACCCGGTTGGTAAAGGCCTTGCGGCTCAGATGATCATGCGCCCAGACAGGTTCCCACGGGGTGAGATGTTCAACGGAAGCTTCCCGCAACCCCGCCCAAGCCTTGTAATCGCCGTGCACCGGCAACCGCAAAGTCATACGCTCGGTTTCAACCGTAGGGCGGCGGCGGAACGACAGCATTATGCCGCCAAACGCTTGCGAATATCCTGCAAGGACGGGGCATCCGCCACCGGACCATAAAGTGCCAGCGCAGAATCCGCTTCGGCGAGTTCCCCGGCATAGCGCCGCACATCGGCGACCGTCACCGCGTCAATCCGGGCCACAGCCTCATCCACCCCCGGCACCCGGTCATAGATCGCCAGCAACCGTGCGATCCGTTCGGCCCGAGACGACGGGCTTTCCAGCCCCATCAACATCCCGGCCTTGATCTGAGTCCGCGCCCGCGCCACCTCGGCCTCAGACATATCATCCGCCGCGCGCTTCAGCTCATCCATGGTGATCTGGGTCAGTTGGTCGATTTCCTCGGCAGAAGTCCCCGCATACAAAGTGATCTGCCCTGCATCCTCATAGGCCCCCGACTGCGCGAAGATCGAATAGCATAGGCCGCGTTCTTCGCGCACCTTCTGGAAAAGCCGCGAGGACATCCCGCCGCCCATCGTCATCGCATAAACTTGTGCGGTATACACATCCGGGTGGCGATAGCCGGGTGCGTCAAACGCCATGGCGAAATGTACCTGCTCCAGATCCTTGACCTCACGCCGTTCGCTGCCTTTGAAGGTCGCGGCTTGGAATGTGGTCGCAGGCTTGGCCTTCATGCCGCCAAACATCGCCTCGGCCTGTTTGACGATCGCATCGTGATCGACAGCGCCAGCCGCTGCCAAAATCATCTGACCGGGGCCGTAATGTTCCGCCACAAAGCCCTGCAAATCCTTGCGGGTGAACGACGAAACCCGCTCTTCCGGCCCCAGAATCGTCCGGCCAAACGCCTGATCGGGGTAGCTTGCCTCTTGCAGCCAATCGAACACGATATCATCGGGCGTATCCAGCGCCTGACCGATTTCCTGCAAGATCACATGGCGTTCAACCTCAATTTCCTTCTTATCAAAGGCCGGGTTCAACACAATATCGCCGATCACATCGAGGGCAAGGCCGACATCCGCCTGCAACACCCGCGCGTAATAGGCGGTCATCTCGCGTGAGGTATAGGCGTTGATATAGCCGCCAACATCCTCAATTTCTTCAGCAATTTGCAGGCTGGTGCGCCGCTTGGTGCCTTTGAACGCCATATGCTCCAGAAAATGCGCGATGCCGTTCTGAGCGGGCTTCTCGTGCCGCCCCCCCGCCATCACCCAGATGCCAGCGCTGGCAGACAGCAGCCCCGGCATATGTTCGGTGACGATGCGGAAGCCGTTCGGCAGAGTGGTCAGGCGCAGACCGGCAGATACAAGGCTCAACGGGCAATCCTTTCGCGGATCAGGGCCTGCAAAGCGCCCAAATCATTCGGCACACGCGTGACACGTTCCGGGCGGTCAAACAAGTCCGCCATGCGGGGCGGTAGAGCCGGACGCACACCCATCGCAGCCTCCACCGCATCGGGGAACTTCGCCGGATGCGCTGTAGCAAGGGTGATCATCGGCGCGTCGCCAAGATGTTCCTCGGCCACCTTCACCCCCACAGCGGAGTGCGGACACAGGATTTCCCCGGTATCCGCAAACGCCCGCCGGATCGTCGCCGTGGTTTCTTCTTCCGAACAGCGCCCCGAAGCAAACGTCTCACGCAGCATCGCCAGCGCGCCTTGGCTGATATGGAAACCGCCCGCCTTCAACTCCTCCATCAACGCCGAAATCGCAGCCCCATCGCGGCCATAAGCATCAAACAACGCGCGCTCAAAGTTCGACGATACCTGAATATCCATCGACGGCGAGATCGTCGGCTTCACCCCATTCTGCACATAATCCCCGGACTTCATCGCCCGATCCAGAATATCATTCTGGTTGGTCGCGATCACCAACTGCTCAATCGGCAGCCCCATTTTCCGCGCGATATAGCCTGCGAAGATGTCGCCGAAGTTGCCCGTCGGCACGGTGAAACTCACGCTGCGATCCGGCGCGCCCAAAGCCACAGCCGCATAGAAATAATACACCACCTGCGCCAAAACCCGCGCCCAGTTGATCGAGTTCACCCCTGCCAACCGCACGCCATCGCGGAAGGCGAAATCGTTGAACATATCCTTCACACGAGCCTGGCAATCGTCGAAATCGCCGTCCATCGCCAAGGCATACACATTCGCCTCCGACGGCGTGGTCATCTGCCGCCGCTGCACATCCGACACCCGGCCATGCGGATACAGAATGAACAGATCGACATTGGCGAGGCCCCGAAACGCTTCCATCGCCGCCGACCCGGTATCGCCACTCGTCGCGCCGACAATGGTAATCCGCTCGCCAGTCTTGGCCAAAGCCGCCTGCATCATCTGGCCGATCAACTGCATGGCGAAGTCTTTGAACGCCAGCGTAGGCCCGTGAAACAGCTCCAGCAGGAAATGGTTCGGCGCCAGCTGCACCAAAGGCGCGCGGGCGGCATGGCCAAAGCCCGCATAGGCTTTAGACAAAAGCCCCTTGAACTCGGCATCCGTAAACGTCGAACCCAAATACGGCCGCATCACCCGAAACGCGATTTCCTCATACGGCAGCCCAGCCATCGCTGAAATCTCAGCCTTCGACAAAGCCGGTACCACTTCCGGCACATACAACCCGCCATCACGCGCCAGCCCCGTCATCATCGCTTCACTGAAATTCAAAACCGGAGCCTGCCCCCGCGTCGAGATATACCGCATCCGTCCCCCCTAGATTTGCCGCCTGATACGCCAGACCAGCCCCGCTGTCATCACTGCCCACACGAACGCCAGCGAAAACCAAGTGATCGCATAGCCCCAATGGTCATTCGGAATAGACGAAGTATCCACCGGCATCGCCTCGATCCCGTCACCGGTTGGTGCGCGCGCGACAATAAATGTCGGCTCTGTGTGCAAAACCGCCGCCATCGCCTCGGCATCCCGCGCAAACCACATGCCGGTTTTGGCATCCGGCGGAGGGGTATATTGATTGCTGTCGCGCGGCCACATCAGGTTGCCCTGCACCGTAAGATCGGTGACATGCAGCGCCTTGTGCTTGGCGTCATCCGGCAAAAACCCGCGGTCCACCAGCAAGCGCCGCCCATCCGCCATTTGCAGAACCGAGATCACCTGCACCCCGGCGCCGATCATCGGCTGGCCAGACAGCACATACAGCGTCTCTCCGGTAAACCGGCCCGCCGCAATCACCGGGCGGTAACGATCGCGCTCAGGGTCGAGCACCGCAGGCACCACCACCGCAGGCTCGGAAATCCCCGCCGTCATCTCATCCAGTTGCGCGCGCTTTTGATACATGCGCTGCACTTGCCAGATGCCAAGGCTGCAGAGAAAGACCACGCCAGCCAAACCCAGCAGCAGCGCAGACGTCAGTCGGAATTTCATCAGCAAACCCTGAAAAAGCTGCGCGGGCCACCGGGGCCCGCGCACTGTCTTAGATCGTTATGCGCTGCCCCAGATGTAGACGGCGGCGAACAGGAACAACCAGACCACGTCCACGAAGTGCCAGTACCAAGCGGCGGCTTCGAAGCCGACATGCTGTTCCGGCGTGAAATGGCCTTTGTAGGTGCGGATCAGGCAGATCAGCAGGAAAATCGTGCCGATTACAACATGGAAGCCATGGAAGCCGGTCGCCATGAAAAACGACGCGCCATAGATGTTGCCCGCAAAACCAAAGGCCGCGTGGCTGTATTCATAGGCTTGGAAGAAGGTGAACAACACACCCAGTACCACCGCCAGGATCAAGCCTTGCTTCATCGCCTCGCGGTTGTTGTTTTCATGCACCAATGCATGGTGCGCCCAAGTCGCGGCACAGCCCGAGCATAGCAGGATCAGCGTGTTGATCAGCGGCAGGTGCCACGGGTCGAACAGCACGATGCCTTCGGGCGGCCAGACGCCATCGACCAGCGGCGACATCGGCCCCATCGGATACATCGCGTGTTTGAAGAAGGTCCAGAACCACGCCGAGAAGAACATGATTTCCGACATGATGAACAGAATGAAACCATAGCGCAGGCCGATCCGAACCACCGGCGTGTGATCACCGGTCTGACCCTCATGCACCACTTCGGCCCACCACGCATACATGACGTAAAGCACCAGTGCTAAGCCAATCAGCCCCATCCACGGGCCCGAGCCGTGCATCCAGAGCACCGATCCAAACAGCATGATGAACGCGCCAAGCGCACCGGCAAATGGCCAGATCGACGGCGGCAGAATATGGTAATCGTGGTTCTTGGCGTGGGCCATGATGGGGTTCCCTCGGTTTTCTTAGTTTTATTCTAGCGCTTTGGCGGGTGCATCGGCAAGTGCGGGCGTATCCGCCAGCGCCGCTTGCTTTTCAGGTATGTCAGCAACGTGGAAGGTGTAAGACAGCGTGATCTCTTTGATCAGGCTGGCTTCCGGGTCTTTCACAATCGACGGATCGACGTAGAAACTCACCGGCATCTGCACCCGCTCACCGGGCTGCAAAATCTGCTCGGTAAAGCAGAAACACTCAATCTTGGTGAAATAACCGCCCGATTGATCCGGCGTGACGTTATAGCTTGCCTGCCCGCCCACTGGCTTGTCGGTCGGGTTATAGGCCTCAAAGAACGCAAGGCCGGTCTCACCGATCCGAACGGTCATCGACGGCTGCATGGCGCGGAACTCCCACGGCATCCCGGCTTCGAGCGAGGCATCAAAGCGGATCTTCACCGTCTGATCCAGCACTTCATCCGCGCCAGATTCAGCCACCGAAGTAGTGCCCGCATAGCCCGTCACCCGGCAGAACCAGTTGTAAAACGGCACCGCCGCGAAGGACAAAGACAGCATCAAAGCCGCCACTCCCGCCAAGTACGCTGCGGTTTTCTTCTGCGCGTTGACAGATTTCTTCATGGGCTCACCGCCGGGGTCGCAGGCGCAGGCGCTGGTTCTTCCGGCGCAATAGGCTGGGTCGAGCCCAGCATCCCCGGCACGTCATTGGCATGGCCCATATCGCCCTGTGTCACCTTCACCACGGTCAGCGCGAACACCAGCGCGACAAAGCAGGTCAATGCCAGCCCGACGCCCAAGTTCCGCGAGAAACGGCGGCGGTGAATCTCATGTTCCGGTGTTGGAAAAGCCATCACCACCCCCCAATGCCAGAGCTGTGCAGCACAGCCTCAACCAACAGCGCAGTGAAATGCAGGAACAGATACAGCAGCGAGAAGCGGAACACCGCCTTCTCAACCTTATAGCTGTCGGCCTCCGCCATAACCTCATCCCGCTTCCAGATCCGATACGCCCCGCGCAGGAACTCCGCGTTCAGCAAAACCGAAACCGCCAGATAGACCGGCCCACCGATCGAGGTGAACCCCAAGCCCAGCGCGAACGGGATCAACGCCAAGGTATAGCCCAGCACATGATTGCGCGTGACGCGTCTGCCATGCGTCACCGTCAGCATCGGCACGCCAGCTTTGGAATAATCCTCGTTCATGAACAATGCCAAAGCCCAGAAATGCGGCGGCGTCCACATGAAGATCAGCATGAACATCAGCGCCGCTTCAACCGAGACAGACCCGGTCGCAGCCACCCAACCGATCATCGGAGGGAAGGCCCCCGCAGCCCCGCCAATCACGATATTCTGCGGCGTCGAGCGTTTCAGCCACATCGAGTAGACCACAGCATAGAAGAAAATCGTGAACGCCAGCAGCGCCCCCGCCAGGATATTCGTCGCGAGCGCCAGCATCACCACCGAGATACCCGACAGCGCCAGCCCAATCGCCAAAGCTTCCCCCGGCTGCACCAGCCCCGCAGGCACCGGACGCCCCTTGGTGCGCCGCATGATCGCGTCAATATCGGCATCCCACCACATGTTCAGCGCACCAGAGGCGCCCGCGCCCAAAGCAATGAACAAAATCGCGGTAAACGCCACCACCGGATGCAAGCCAACCGGAGCCACCAGCAAGCCGACCATCGCGGTAAACACCACAAGCGACATCACGCGCGGCTTCAACAGCTGCACGAAATCGCCAAATCCCGCTTCTTTCGGGGCCTCAAAAGACCGGATATCGGTCATAACGTCCTGGCTTTCTGGTCTA
>JBKJTI010000276.1:0-3201 GCA_046590425.1 Cypionkella sp.
CGCGCAATGAGGCCAATCGGCAGACCCGCTATCTGTCGGTCTCGGTCAACCCGGTTGCCGCCGATGAGGCCGCCTATCCGCGTGCCTTCGAGTCCACTTTGGTGGTGATGCTGATCCTGATCGGGATTTATCTGATGATCACCATGACCATCGCTATTCTGTATGAACAGGTGACCTCGGGATGATGCACAATGCAATGAAACAGGTCGCCATAGGCGGTCTTCGTGTCGGCAATGATCTGCCCCTGCTGGTGATCGCGGGCCCCTGTCAGCTGGAAAGTCTGGACCATGCCCAGATGATTGCGGGCGTGATGGCCGAGGCTTGCGCGGCTGCGGGCGCGCAGTATGTCTTCAAAGCCAGCTATGACAAAGCCAACCGCACCTCGCTGTCGGGCCGTCGCGGCATGGGGATGGCCGCAGGGCTGAAGGTGCTGGAAGCCGTCCGCGGCTCTGGCATACCAGTGCTGACCGACATTCACGACGCCGAGCAAGCGCGTGAGGCGGCGCAGGTGGTCGATGTCATACAGATCCCGGCCTTCCTCTGCCGCCAAACCGATCTGTTGCTGGCGGCAGGCGAAACCGGAGCGGTGGTGAACATCAAAAAGGGCCAATTCCTCGCCCCGTGGGATATGGCCAATGTCGCCGAAAAGGTAGCCTCCACCGGCAATGAACGCATCCTGCTGACCGAGCGTGGGGCCAGCTTCGGCTATAATACCCTCGTCACCGACATGCGCAGCCTGCCGATCTTGGCACGCACCGGCTATCCGGTGATCATGGATGCAACCCATTCCGTGCAACAACCTGGCGGCCTCGGCGGCTCTAGCGGCGGCCAACGCGAATTCGCACCCGTAATGGCCCGTGCGGCGGTGTCTTTGGGCATCGCCGGGGTGTTTATTGAAACCCACGAGGCCCCGGATACTGCGCCGTCGGACGGCCCGAACATGATCCCGCTGGATAAGATGGCCGCACTGGTCGCCAGCCTGATGGCGTTTGACCGCTTGGCCAAAGCCGATCCTTTGCACGTTTGAAGTGATGCTTCGTGTAAAGTCTGGAGCGGGGGCTAGCCCCCGCACCCCCAGGATATTTGAGCACAGAGGATGACAATTTTAGGAGAATTTTAGCGAAAAGTGTTAAAAATGTCTTAACGTAGCATCGTCATCTATATGATATATAACAATAATAAAAGGTCCCGAGTTGGGACCGTTCAAGCCACCTGCCCCGCAGCCCATCCCGACGACCACGCCCATTGAAAATTATAACCGCCAAGCCAGCCCGTCACATCCACCACCTCGCCGATAAAAAACAACCCCGGCACGGACCTTGCCATCATCGTCCGCCCATCCAGCCCATCCGTATCGACCCCCCCCAAAGTCACTTCCGCCGTCCGATACCCCTCTGATCCCACAGGCCGCAACCGCCAGTCCCGCAGCGTCCCCGCCACCCGCTCCAACTCTCCCCGCCCCAACTCAGCCAAGGGTGCCGTGATCCCCAAACTCGCCTCAATATGCCGCGCCAGTTTCTCCGGCACGATCCGCCCCAACACCGTCCTCAGCGCCAGCTTGCCCTGCTCTCGCTTGGCCTGCCCCAACTCCGCCGCCACGTCCCGCCCCGGTGCGAGATCAAGTTTTATCTCATCCCCCTCGCGCCAGTAGCTGGAAGCCTGCAACACCGCCGGCCCCGACAAGCCCCGGTGGGTGAACAGAACCGCCTCATCAAACCCGGTCTTGCCAACCGAAACCCGCCCCTGCACTGCCACCCCCGCCAGCGGCACCATCCAGTCCAGCTCATGTGAAGCGAAAGTCAGCGGCACCAACCCGGGCCGGGTTTCCACCAGCCGCATCCCAAAACTCTCCGCCACCTGATAGCCAAACCCAGACGCGCCCATCTTGGGTATCGACTTGCCCCCCGTCGCCACCACCATCGACGCCGCTCGCACCACGCCCCGCATGGTATCGACCTCAAACCCCGCCGAGGCTCGCCGCACCGCTGTCACCCCACAGCCCAACCACAGAGCCACCCCAGCCCGGGCCATATCGCCCAGCAGCATATCCACCACCTGCCTGGCCGAGCCGTCACAGAACAACTGCCCCAAGGTCTTCTCGTGCCATGCGATCCCCGCGCCATCCATCCGCGCAATAAAATCCCACTGGGTGAACCGCTTAAGCGCCGATAAAGCAAAACGCGGGTTCTGCGAGGTAAACCGATCCGGCGCGATGCCGAGATTGGTGAAATTGCACCGCCCTCCACCCGAAATCCTGATCTTCTCGCCAGCCGCCGTGGCATGGTCGATCACCAACACCCGCCGGCCACGTCGCCCAGCCTCAATAGCGGCGATCATACCTGCCGCTCCGGCCCCCAAAACGATGACATCAACCTGTTCCATGCCCCCTCATACGCCGCCGAGCCCGCGCCTGACAACCACATGAAGATTTTCGCAAAAACCCCCTTGCACCCCCCCGATGGCTTCGCTAATAACCGCCGCAGTTGGGGCGTCGCCAAGCGGTAAGGCATCGGTTTTTGGTACCGACATACGGAGGTTCGATCCCTCCCGCCCCAGCCAAATTTTCTGCAAGATCAAAATCAGACCTAATGTGATGGCCCCGCCATTGCAGACCTATGTTATTTGTCAATGTCTTATCAGACATCTCCCTGAGTAGCTGATATTGAAGTTCAGGCAAGTGGTGAGGCGGCGGGTGGCAGAACTGCCCCAAGCGATGCCCCAGTGTGGGTGGAGCGGCTGGCGGGGGCAATGTCGGCGGGGGCCAGTGGAACGGCGATCATAGCAGGTCAGATCGGCAAGACATGCACGCGGGTAAAATGCTAGCTGGAGCGCCGGAAACGTGCGACCACCTTCCGCAAGTCAATCATGCAAATTATCCCGATTGTCGACGCAAGCAAGAAGATCCAACCGTTTAGCCCCATGACCTTCCCTGTCGAAAACAGATTGGCTCCACCGAAGACAACTAGGGCAAGAATGCCTAACTCACCGTATCTCTGAACGTTAAGGTTGGCCATTGCGACCACCAAAAGCGTGAGGATGAAGGTCGGGCCAGACGTCAGAAAGCTATGCCAACTCGCGCCCTGCAACGTAACCGTCCGGTCTCGCTGCCCTGCCGCACAGAGAGTGGGTCGGATAGTGTACGCTTTGGATAGCGGACACTATGGGGTTTTAGGTGGTTCGGCGCACGAAACGGCTTTGGAC
>JBKJTI010000065.1:0-11340 GCA_046590425.1 Cypionkella sp.
CGTTAAGTTATTGAGGCAGGTTTCATACAGGCAAGAAACCTATCGAGCAGTAGGTATCTTATAGCCCTGTTGCGGGCGCACTCCAAGTTAAAAGTTTGAAAAGGTTGGATTGCCCGCTTAGATTGGGAGTCAATAAAAACAGGCTGCGGGGGATTGTTGCCAGAATGAACCGGGATTATTTCGCTATTTTGCGCCGCTTTGGCCTTGGTCTGGCGCTGATTTCTGCCCCCGGATTTGGGGGGGGATTCGCGCTAGCGCAGCCAACGCACGGCATAGCTATGTATGGCGAGCCTGCGCTGCCACCGGATTTTGTGTCGCTGCCCTATGCCAACCCCGATGCCCCCAAGGGTGGCCGCATCGCGATGGGCGAGAATGGCAGTTACGATTCGATGAACCCGTTCATCTTGAAGGGCCGCGCGCCGACGGGGATTTCTTTGTTCACCACCGAGACGCTTTTGGGGCGTTCCTTTGACGAGCCGTTCTCTCTGTACGGGATTCTGGCCGAATCGGTCGAGACGGACCCGGCGCGGACCTACGCAGAATTTACTTTGCGTGAGGGGGCAACGTTCTCGGATGGCAGTCCGGTGACCGTGGAAGACGTGCTGTGGTCGTTTGAGACTTTGGGAACATTGGGCAATCCGCGCTATGCGCCGGTGTATCAGGCGGTGGCTAAGGCCGAGAAAACCGGTGACAGATCCGTGAAGTTCACCTTCGGGGCGGAGAACCGCGAGCTGCCGTTGCTTCTGGGGATGCGCCCGGTTTTGCAGAAAGCGCAATGGGCGGGGCAGGATTTTAGTGCCACCACGATGGAGCCGCCGATTGGCTCGGGGCCTTATGTGGTGGACAGGTTCGAGGCGGGGCGCTTTGTCAGCTATAAGAAGAACCCGGATTGGTGGGGTAAGGATCTGGCGTTTTACAAGGGGATGCACAATTTCGATGAGATCCGGGTGGAGTATTTCGGCAACCCGGATGTGCATTTTGAGGCGTTCAAATCTGGCGATCTGAGCAGCTACCGCGAAACCAATCCGATGAAATGGCTGCAAAACTATGGCTTCCCGGGGGTGGTGGCGGGCGATGTGGTGAAAGATGAGATTCCGCATCAGCGGCCCTCGGGGATTGACGGCTTTGTGTTCAACACCCGTAAGCCAATTTTTGCCGATTGGCGGGTGCGCGAGGCGCTGCTGGATGTATTCAACTTCGAGCTGATCAACCAGACCCTGAACGGCGGGGCGGTGCCGCGAATCACCAGCTATTACAGCAACTCTGACCTTGCGGGCGATGTGGCAAACCCGGCGCAGGGCAAGGTTCTGGCGCTGTTGGAGACGTATAAGGCCGATCTGCTACCCGGCGCGATGGAGGGCTTCGCCCTGCCCATTTCGGATGGCAAACCAACCAACCGGACGAATTTGCGCAAAGCCAACGCGCTGTTGGAAGCGGCGGGATGGACGGTGCAGGACGGGGTGTTGAAGGATGCTGCGGGGGTGCCGTTCAGCTTTGAGATTCTGCTGACCAATGGCGCGGATGATCATATTGCCGCCGCCAATATCTACATCGAGGCTTTGGCGAAGGTTGGCATTGCCGCCAAGCTGACCACGGTGGATGCGGCGCAATATACCGAGCGCACCAACCTTTATGATTTCGACATGACGCAGCAGATGATTGCTCTGTCGCTGTCACCGGGGACCGAGCAGATGCGCTATTTTGGCGGGGCCAATGGGGCTGCACCGGGCTCGCGTAACTGGGCGGGGATCAATTCGCCTGCGGTGGATGGGCTGATACAGGCGATGCTGTCATCCACCGATCGGGTGGATTTTGTGGCGGCTGCGCAGGCTTTAGACCGTGTTTTGACCTCCGGTCGCTATGTGGTGCCGGTGTGGTATCAAAATATTGGCCGCATCGCGCATGCCAAGCAGTTGCGTTTCCCCGAAAAATTGCCAATTTACGGCGATTGGCCGGGGTTTCAGCCCGAGGACTGGTGGTATCAGGAGTGAACCGATGCGCAAGCTGATGATGATTGTGGTGCTGGGCGCGTTGGCGGGCTGTGCGACTCTGGACGGCGTCGGGCGTGATGTTTCAGCGGGCGCGCAACGGGTGGGCGGTTGGTTTAACTAGGGCTCAGGTCGCCTCGGGCTCGCCAGTATCGCGCAGCCGAATCACCGTAACCGAACAGGCGGCTTCGGCCACCACTTTTGCCGACACCGAGCCCAAGAACCGCCTTGTGCTGGAATGGCCGCGCGCGCCCATCAGGATGTGATCTACGCGGGTGACTTCGGCGTGGTCGATGATGGCTGTGGCGGGATCGGTGTTTTCAAGGATGGTGTAGGTCAGGCGATCATCGGTCAGATCAATGCCCTCGGCCCAGGTTTTCAGGCCGACCAGACGCGCGACGTGCAGGTTGGTGCCTGTCGCATCAATGCCGGGATCAATGCCCAGCCGCGCGGTTTTGATCACGTTGACGCAGGCCACGCGGGCATCGGGGCGGTTCACCAGCATGCGCTTGATTTGCAGATAGATCGCTTGGGCCAGCGGTTCGGCCTCGGGCGAGAGATCAACGGCGACCAGCAGGATCGGCGCGCGTTCGATTTGGGCCGCGACCGAGGGCGGGGCTGCGAAGGCTTTGAGGTTGCGCATTTTGCGCCAGCGGTTGAACACGGTCAGAGCGGGATCGCGTTGGGTTTTATGGCCGCGTGCGGTCAGGCGGATCTGCATCGGATGTGCTAGATCGAAGATCATTTGCGCTGCGGATTGGTAGCGGTTGGCGGGATCTACCTCTAGCGCGCGCAAGATGATTTCCTGCAGCCATTCGGGGATGTCGGGGCGCAGCGCGCGCGGCGGCACTGGGTCGCGCCACAGGCGTTGTTTGACTTGGGAGAGTTTCTCGGGCTGGCCGAACGGCATTTTTCCGGTGGCCAACTCATACATCATCGCGCCCAAAGCGTAGAGGTCGGAGCGCAGATCGCCGCGTTGGCGCAGGTATTGTTCGGGGGCGATGTAGGGGAAGGTGCCCATCGGGATGGTGAATTCTTCGGCGAGCAAATCGGGCAGTTGGTCATGGCGCGACAGGCCGTAGTCGATCAGCACCATTTCACCGCTCGGGCGTTGCAGGAAGTTGTCGGGCTTCAGGTCGAGGTGGATGACATGCTGGCGGTGGATGTCGTGGACGGCTTCGGCCATGCGGGCGGCGAGTTCGATCACCTCGGCCACGGGCCTTGGCGCGCGTTTGAAATGCTGGAACATCGAGGCACCGGGGATGCGTTCTGTGACGATATAAGGCATCACCGCGAAGTCGCCCTGCCCCATCACGCGCGGCACATGCACGCCGGTCAGGCGCGGCATGATCATCTGTTCCACCTCAAACCCTACGATGGTCGGGCCATCGTAACCATCGAGGATGGTTGGTATTTTCATTACCATCGGGGTGCGGTAAAGCGCGTGGGTGACATCCCAGATCGTGGCAAAACCGCCTTTGTGCAGCTGCTCACCCAAGGTAAAGCCGTTGATTTCCAAGCCCGGATGTGGTCGCACGGACATTCAAATCCCCTTCATCAGACGCTGCGCCAGCGCCTCTGGCAGACCCGCTTCGCGCGATTTGCGCGCAGTGGTGGTGGCATCATAACCGACGCGGCGAAAGGTCAATTCGTTGCGGTTGCGGTCGAGGATGGCGTAGCTGGCAAGGGTCGAGCCATCGCGCGGCTGACCGACAGACCCGATCACGCCCAGCCAGCGCCGCGATTGCAACAAGGGCATCGGCTGACCGGTTGGTACGGTCAGATGGCTGATCCGGCCCGTCAAATCGCAGCTATAGAGGGCATTGCGATGGACATGACCGCAAAAGATCAGCCGCGCATCGCAGACCAGAAAGCTGGGCCGGGCGGTGGATTCGGAAGTGACATAAAGCCAGTCCGCCGGATCATTGGCCGAGGCATGCACGAACAACGTGTCGCCATCCTGCACGGTCATGGGAAGCTCGGACAGGAACAGCTTTTGCCGCGCGTTCAGGCGATTCACCGTCCAGTCGATCACCCGGCGGGCATTGGCGTTCAGGATGTTATCGGCCACCCCGACGGCGCGGTCATGATTGCCGCGCAAGGCGACCGCCCCATTTGCCACCAAGGATTCCACCTGATCAATACACCAACCGGGATCGGGGCCGTAACCGACGATATCGCCCAGGAACACCAGCCGGTCGATCTGACGCAGCGAGAGGTCCGCCAGCACAGCCTCAAACGCCTCGCGATTGGCGTGGATATCGGTCAGCAAGGCCAGACGCATCAACTTTCCCCCTCCTCGCCCCTCAGCAAGGATGCGCCACAGTGATGTGGTTCAAAGCGCAGGGTCAAGGCGCAGCGCGATTTTGTCTTGCCAGATTTGGCCGCAGACAAATCGGGCCGCGCCTGACTGCCCTGAGGCAGGCGCGTTGCCGCGCCAGCCCAGTCGGCCGCGCCCCGATTTCGCCACCGACGGTTTGTGGCAAAACACCCCTTGCTCAACGGCTTGCAGCCATATGATCAACTCACCGGAAAACTCTGCCCCGCAGAGTTTTCTTTCGATTCGGGTTGGCACCTAAGCCAGCGAAGTGACCCAAAGAATGGTCGCGTCGTCTTCTGACAAGCTGATCACATTATGCCCCATCGACGCATCGTAATAGGCACTATCGCCCCGGCGCAGGTCGACGGGTTCGTAGAATTCGGTATAAAGCCGGATGACGCCAGTGAGGACATAGAGAAACTCCTCACCCTCGTGACGGACCCAGCCGTTAAAATCCTCCATCGCGCGGGCGCGGATGGTTGCGCGGTAGGGCAGCATCTGCTTTTTGGTCAAGGACCCTGCCAACAGTTCATGCTCATAGGTCGTGGTGGCATGGGCTTGGCCTTCGCCGGATTTCGTCACCACGATGCGGCCCGACACCTGTGGCGCTTGCGCCGGCGTGAACAGTTGCGGCACCGAAACCCCCATGCCGAGCGCGAGTTTCTTCAGCGCCTCGTAGGTCGGCGACATCTGGCCGTTCTCGATTTTCGACAGGGTAGACCGCGCCAGGCCCGCCTGCACCGAGGCTTGCTCCAGCGTCCAGCCCTTGGCCTTGCGCAATTCGCGCACGCGGATGCCCAAATCCAACGGCTCCGGCACGCTTTGGCCAGAGTCGGGACCCGTTTCGCGGGCAATTCGGATCATGCGTTTGGGATCGCTGGACATCGGCTTTCCTTACGGCAAGGCCGCCATGCGTGCAACCAATGCAACGCAGCTGTGCGTGGATGGCGGATTGCGGCGGCGGACTGATAGCGGTATCTAACTGAACCATTCGGTTTGAATGGCACTTTGCTTTCGGAGCCTTCGCGATGATCCGCCTTGATATTTTCTCTGATCCGGTGTGCCCGTGGTGTCTGATCGGCAAAGCCCATCTGGACCGCGCTTTGGAGGCGCATCCAGAGCATCCGTTCGTGATCGCCTGGCATCCGTTTCAGCTGAACCCGGATATGCCCGCCGAGGGCGTCGAAAAGCGCCCGTATCTCGCGAAACGTCTGGGTGGTGAGGCCAAGCTCGATGCGATCCATGACCGTCTGCGCGAGATTGCCAAAGCGGCGGGCGTCGCCATGGACCCGGATAAGCCAGAGATGCTGCCCAATACGATGAACGCGCATCGGATGATCCATTGGGCGGGCATTGAGGACAAACAGGCGGCGATGGTTTCCGCCCTGTTCCGGGCCTACTGGCGCGATGGCCGTGATATTGGCGACACCGAGGAACTTTGCGATATTGCCGAGGAAATCGGCATGGACCCGGTGGCGGTGGCGCGACTGCTGGCCACCGACGCCGATCTGGACGATCTGCGCGCCCGCGATGTGGATGCCCGCAAAAAAGGGGTGACGGCGGTGCCGACCTTCTTGATCGCACAACAATATGTCGTCTCTGGCGCGCAACCTCCCGAGGTGTGGGCGCAAGTGATTGAAGAACTGGTGGCGAAGGCTGCCGAAGAAAGTAAGTAAAACATGACACCTGCAAAACGCATATCGCAGGGCGAATTCATCGCCCTGACGGCGGCTCTTTTCGCCATGGTAGCGATCTCGATTGACGCGATGCTGCCTGCTCTGCCCGAGATTGCGGCGGCCTTGTCGCCCGATGCGCCGAACCGGGCACAGTTGGTGATCACCAGTTTCGTGTTTGGCATGGGGCTGGGGACGTTGTTTGTGGGTCCCCTCTCGGATGCTTACGGGCGCAAGCCGGTGATCTATGCGGGGGCCGGGCTTTATGCGCTGACGGCTTTGGCTTGTTACTTCGCCAATTCGCTGGACACGTTGCTGATTGCCCGCGTGCTGCAAGGTATGTCGGTGGCCGCCGCCCGCGTGGTGTCGATGGCGATCATGCGCGATTTGTTCAAGGGCCGCGAGATGGCCAAGATCATGTCCTTCGTGATGATGGTGTTCATCATGGTGCCCGCTGTGGCGCCATTGATGGGGCAAGGCATCATTGCTTTGGCGGGTTGGCAGGCGATTTTCCTCGTCTACATCCTGATCGTTGCAGTGGTCATGGTGTGGTTCGGGCTGCGTCAGCATGAGACTTTGGCTGTCGAACACCGTCGTCCGCTGGATTTTGGCGTGCTGCTGGCCGCCACGAAAGAGCTGTTCACCCATCGCATTGTGGTAGTCTCGATTGCGGCGCAAACCCTGACGATGGCAGCTTTGTTTGCCAGCCTGTCGTCGATGCAGGGCATTTTTGAGCAACGCTTTGATCGTGCTGAAAGCTTTCCTTTGTGGTTTGCCTTCATCGCGTTGGGCTCGGCTTCGGGCAGCATCATCAACTCGCGGGTGGTGATGCGGATCGGGATGCGGCCGGTGATCATGGCGGCTTACGCAAGCGTTCTGGCGCTGACATTGGTGCTGCTGGCGCTGATCGCCACCGGCACGATGCCCGAGCCTCTTGCCTTCCCGTTGCATATTGTCTGGAGCATCGGGCTGTTTTCGATGATGTCTATGACCATGGGCAACCTGAATGCGCTGGCGATGGAGCCTGTGGGCCATATCGCAGGCTTGGCGGCTTCGGTGATGACCTCGGTGGCGACGGTGGCTTCGGTGGTGCTGGCGGTGCCGGTGGGGCTGATGTTTGACGGCACGGCCTTACCTTTGATGGCAGGCTGTGCGGTGTTTATCGCTGGCGCGCTGGCGCTGATGCAGTTGATCAAACGCTGATCGAGACGTCCGATCTGACGGAACGCGCCCCTCAACGGGCGCGTTTTTTCACGACTTGGGTTTGACGACCTTTTCCGCCAAATCGCGGGCAATGTTGAATGCGCCCTTGATGCGGTCGGATTCCGATTTCATCTCACCCATCAGCACGATCTTGTTGCCGCTGATTTTCGCCGCCGGGCCTTGGGCCTTGATGAATTCCACCAACCCCGCCGGATTGGCGAATTTGTCGTTGTGGAATTGCACGGTGGCGCCTTTGGTGCCCGCGTCGATGCGGCTGATGCCTGCGCGTTTGCACATCGATTTGATCCGCACGATCAGCATCAGCGTGTTGACCTCTTTCGGGATCGGGCCGAAACGGTCGATCAATTCGGCGGCAAAGCCTTCGAGTTCGACTTTGGTGGCCAGGCTGGACAGGCGGCGATACAGGCCTAAACGGATATCCAGATCAGGGATGTAGGATTCCGGGATCATCACCGGCACGCCAAGGTTGATCTGCGGCGACCATTGATCATCGACGGCGCTGAGGCCTTGCAGTTCGCCGGATTTGATCTTGGCAATCGTCTCCTCCAGCATGGCCTGATACAGTTCGTAGCCAACTTCCTTGATATGGCCGGACTGTTCTTCCCCCAAAAGGTTGCCCGCGCCGCGCAGATCAAGGTCGT
Organism: Cypionkella sp.; assembly: GCA_046590425.1. Lineage (GTDB taxonomy): Bacteria > Pseudomonadota > Alphaproteobacteria > Rhodobacterales > Rhodobacteraceae > Cypionkella. The sequence goes on from JBKJTI010000065.1 coordinate 7,847, forward strand.
GGCTGGCGAGGTTGAAACCTGCACCCAGACTATCGAGCGAGCCCATCAAGCGCAGGCGTTTCATGGCCTGCGGCGTCAATGGCGCGCGGGGTTTTGTGGTGAGATAACAATAGGCTCTGGTCTTCGATCGCCCCACTCTGCCCCTGATCTGGTACAGTTGTGCAAGACCAAACATATCAGCGCGATGCACGATCATGGTGTTGGCAGTGGGAATATCCAGACCGGATTCGACGATAGAGGTGGCGATCAGCACATCGTATTTGCCGTCGTAGAATTCGTTCATCCGCTCATCCAGATCACCCGCCGCGAGCTGGCCGTGCGCGATGACATAGCTGACCTCCGGCACATGTGTTTTCAGGAAATCCTCGATCTCGTGCAGATCGGAAATGCGGGGAACGACGTAGAAGCTTTGCCCGCCCCGGAAACGTTCGCGCAGCAGCGCCTCGCGGATGGTGATGGTGTCGAATTCGCTGATGTAAGTGCGGATCGCCAGACGGTCTACCGGAGGGGTGGCGATAATTGACAGATCTCGCACCCCTGTCAGCGACAGTTGCAGGGTGCGCGGGATCGGCGTCGCGGTCAGGGTCAGGACGTGAACCTCGGAGCGCATTTCCTTCAGGCGTTCTTTGTGGGTGACGCCGAAATGCTGTTCCTCGTCGATCACCAACAGGCCAAGTTTCTTGAAGCGGATGCTTTTGGCCAGCAAAGCGTGGGTGCCGATGACGATATCCACCCTGCCCTCGGCCATTTCGGTGCGGGTGATGTTGGCGTCTTTGGTCGAGACAAATCTGCTGAGCGGTTTGATGTTGATCGGGAAGCCCCGGAAGCGTTCGACAAAGCTGCGATAGTGTTGGCGGGCGAGCAGAGTTGTCGGGCAGATCACCGCCACTTGCATCCCTGAAAGCGCCGCCACAAAAGCCGCGCGCATGGCGACTTCGGTTTTGCCGAAACCGACATCGCCGACAATCAGGCGATCCATCGGGCTGCCTTTCTCAAGATCGGCCACCACATCGCCGATGGCAGACAACTGGTCGTCGGTTTCGGTATAGGGGAAACGGGCGGCGAAAGCCTCCCAGATCGAGTGCGGCGCTTCCAAGATTGGCGCGTGGCGCAGCGCCCGCTCTGCCGCGATGCGCATCAGCTTGTCAGCAATCTCGCGGATGCGCTGCTTGAGTTTGGCCTTCTTCGCCTGCCATGCACCACCACCGAGACGGTCGAGCAGACCATCTTCATGGCCATAGCGCGACAGCAGTTCTATATTCTCAACAGGCAGATAAAGTTTAGCGTTTTCAGCATATTCCAAGGCGACGCAGGCGTGCGGCGCACCAAGGGCGGTGATGGTTTCCAAGCCCAGATAGCGGCCAACACCGTGTTCGACATGCACCACCAGATCGCCGACGCTAAGGGTATCAACCTCACGCAGGAAATTGTCGGCCTTGCGCTTCTTGCGGGGTTTCGACACCAATCGGTCGCCCAAAACGTCTTGCTCGGAGATTATGGCGAGGCCGGGGGCGGTGAAACCTGCTTCCAGCGCCCAGATCATCAGGTAGAGGCCACCTCTGCCTTCAGGAAGGTCTCGGAAGTCTTTGATTTCCTTGGCATGATGCAGGCCTTGGTCGTCCAACAACCCCTTCAGCCGTTCACGCGCGCCATCGGACCACGAGGCGATCACCACCTGCGCATCTTGAGACAATGCTTTAATATGCGTCGACAATGCACTGAAAAGGCTGATGTTTTCTTGCTGCCGCTCGGGCGCAAAGCTGCGGCCAATCCGGCCCTGCGCGTCCAGAACCCCCGGCCCCGGCGCTTGTGGCAGAGGTGACAGTTGCACCACGCGATGATCCGCGATGGCCGCTTCCCATGCGGTATCGTCGAGATACAAGAGGCCCGGCGCGGAGGGTTTGTAGACCGAATCCATCCGGCCCTTGGCATTCATCGCCTCGTGCCGGGCGTCGTACTGGTCGGCTATGCCTTCCCAACGGGAGAGCCGAACAGCAGTGACTTGATCGTCGAGCAGTACCGAAGCCTTTGGCAGATAATCGAAAATCGTCTCTAGCCCTGCGTGAAAGAACGGTAGCCAATGCTCCATGCCCTGATGCTTGCGGCCAGCGGACACCGCCTCATACAACGGATCATCCGAGCCGCCCGCGCCGAATTCGACGCGGTAGTTCTGTCGAAACCGCGAAATCGCGGCATCGTCCAGGATCACCTCGGACATTGGGGCGAATTCCACCGCTTTCAGCTTTTCTGTGGTGCGCTGGGTCACTGGATCAAAGCGGCGGGCGCCATCCAGCACATCGCCGAAGAAATCGAGACGGACCGGCCCACCCTCTCCGGGTGGGAAAATATCGACAATGCCGCCACGAATGGCGAAATCGCCGGGTTCGGCAACGGTGGAGACCGGGGAAAAGCCCATCCGGGCAAGGAAGCCTTTCAGCAATTTTTCATCAACGCGGTCGCCGACGCGGGCAACAAAAGACGCTGTTTGCATCACCGCGCGGGCTGGCAGGCGCTGCATCGCGGCGTTCAGGGTCGTTAACAGCACGAACGGGCCGGTAAAGCCGGAGGCCAAAGCCGCAAGCGAAGACATGCGACGAGCAAGAATCTCGGGGTTGGGCGAGATGCGGTCGTAGGGCAGGCAATCCCAGGCTGGCAGATCCAGCACGACGGTTTCCGGCGCCATCACCGATAAAGCCGCCCGCATCGCTTCAAGCCGTTTGTCATCGCGGGCGACGTGGATCACCGGGGCACCGCGCGCCAGTTCGCGGGCCACAAGCTTGGCGTCATAGCCTTCGGGCGCGCCGCCGAGGATGATGCGGTCGGCCATGGCCCTACCCCAACACGCCGATGTAAAGATTGGCGTACATGCCGAACATCGAGGTTACAAAAATCGACACCATACCAAGGGCTTGCGTAGAGATCCTGTGACGGATCAGGCGGCGGTGCAACGCCTCGCCACTATTGTCGCCCGCCACGATCAGGCCGGCGGTGCGCAAGGACAGCAGCGACAGGAGGCTCATCGGCACCAGCAGGAACAGCACGGCTTGGGCGAACTCGACTTTGTAATAGACCGCCAGAACCAGAAGTGCGGTCAGCATGAAGCCCAAAAATGCCACCAGCCAGACCCCGGCGGTCTGCGCGATAAACAGCATCCGCCCGGTGTTGATCCGCACCAAGGTTTCAAGATCGTCCTGCAATGGGCCACCTTGCCGACGCGCGCGGCTGATCAGATCGAACGGCACGCCCAGCACCCAATGGCTGGCCGATGACCACATCACCGCCAGCATGATCCAATACCACAGGTTTGAAAACGACCGCATGTCGATCAATTCAAACAGGACTTGATACAAATTCACCTGAAGCCCTCACTGCCTTAAGCCTGCCTTGGCCTGCGCCCGAATGTCTGCTTGAGACGCCGCTCTTTCCATGTCAGGCAGAGGCAACAACCGCAAGCCTTTTTGCCATCTTCAGGATAGACCAATGCGCCCGATCTC
>JBKJTI010000074.1:0-4914 GCA_046590425.1 Cypionkella sp.
AGGGCTGCCGCCGACAGTTCGAACCGCACCTGATCATTGCCCTTGCCAGTTGCCCCATGCGCCACGGCGTCCGCACCGGTTTCCGCGGCGATCCGCACCAGATGCTGCGAAATCAGCGGGCGGGCGATGGAAGTGCCCAGCAAATAAAGCCCTTCATACAACGCATTAGCGCGAAACATCGGAAACACGAAATCACGCACAAATTCTTCGCGCACATCGACGATATGGATGTTTTCCGGCTTTATTCCCAACAAAACGGCCTTGGCGCGGGCGGGTTCAAGTTCTTCGCCTTGGCCCAGATCGGCGGTGAAGGTGATCACCTCGCAGCCATATTCGGTTTGCAGCCATTTCAGGATGATCGACGTATCCAAACCGCCGGAATAGGCGAGGACGACTTTCTTCGGGGCAAGCTTGGCTGTCATTGGGGAACTCCACTGCGGGTTTCGCCCGCGATTATCGGGAAATGAACGGGAGGGCAAGGCTGGCGGTTGACAGGATCGCCTGCGGCTGACTCTGTAAAGCATTGGTTAAATAATGGAGGGTCATATGAAAGGCGTGCAGATTTTCTCGCATTCGGTGCGGCAGGTGATGGATAATCTTGCTCCGGCGCTGAAAGTGTCGGGGGTGCTGTATTTGGTGCAGGTGGTGATCACGGGGGCGCTGGGGTATGCGCTGTCCTCCGCCGGGATGAGCGGTATGGGCGGCGGCATGGGGCTGGGCGTGATTTTGGTGCTGGTGGTGTCGCTGATCACCGGCATCTGGATTGCGGTCGCGTGGCATCGCTATGTGCTGCTGGGCGAAGAGCCTGCGGGCTATGTGCCGCCGTTTATGGGCGATCGGATGGGGTCGTATTTCATCAAATCACTGCTGATCGGGCTGGTGTTGTTGGTGCTGGGGATGATCCTGGGCATGGTAGTCGGGACACTGTTTGGCAGGCTGCTGATGGGCAACATGCTGATCGGGATGCTGCTGATGGCGGTGATGGTGCAGGTGCCGATGATTTATCTGGGCCTGCGGATGGCGGCGGCGCTGCCGGGCACGGCTTTGGGGCAGAACCCGCCGCTGATGGCGGGCTGGCAGGCGACGGCGGGTGAATGGCGGCCCTTGCTGCAACTCGCGGTGATCATGGCGCTGGCGCTTTGGGTGGTGAACCTGATCAGTTGGTTCGTGTTTGGCGGCTACGGGGTGATGGCGCAGCTGTGGCAAGTGATCGTCGGCTGGCCTGTCACCATGGTCGGGTTGTCGATTCTGACGACGCTTTATGGCCACTACATTGAAAAGCGGCCGCTGGTCTGACTTGCCTTTCTGGCGCGGGCGGGCGTAATCGGGGCTATGAGTGATTTTTCTGATGCTGCCCGCCAATCCACCCGCGCCCTGCGCGAGCTGTTTCCGCGCACGCCGTTGCAGCGCAACGACTATCTGTCGCGGCGCTACGGTGCCGAGATTTGGCTGAAGCGGGAGGATCTGTCCCCGGTGCGCAGCTATAAACTGCGCGGGGCGTTTACCGCGATGCGCAAGGTGCGGGCGCATAATCCGGGGCAAATGGCGTTTGTGTGTGCCAGCGCGGGCAATCATGCGCAGGGCGTGGCCTTTGCCTGCAAACATTTCGACGTGAAGGGCACGATCTTCATGCCGGTGACGACGCCGCAGCAAAAGATCGATAAGACGCGGGCGTTTGGCGGCGATGCGGTGCGGATCGTGCTGACCGGGGACTATTTTGACCAGACTTTAACGGCCTCGCAGAAGTATTGCGCCGAACAGGGCGCGCATTTTCTGTCGCCGTTTGATGATGAGGAAGTGATCGAAGGCCAAGCCTCGGTTGCCGTGGAAATGCTGGAGCAGTTGGGCCGCGCGCCGGATCTGGTGGTGTTGCCGGTGGGGGGCGGCGGTTTGGCTTCGGGCGTGACGCGGTTTTTGCGGGTGGAAGCCCCGCAGACTCAGTATCGTTTTGTTGAACCCGTCGGCGGCGCCAGCCTGACGGCGGCTTTGGCTGCGGCGGAGCCTGTGAAGCTGCGTGTGATCAACAGTTTTGTCGATGGCGCGGCGGTGGCGCGATTGGGCGACAAGACCTTTGCCGCTCTGTCATGGGTGAAACCGGAGGAGGTTCTGCTCGCCCCCGAAGACCGCATTTGCGTGACGATGTTAGAGATGCTGAACGTCGAAGGCATCGTGCTGGAACCGGCAGGTGCGCTTTCGGTCGATGTGCTGCAGGATTTGGCCGCTGATATTGCCGGAAAAACTGTGGTCTGCGTGACCTCTGGCGGCAATTTTGACTTTGAACGGCTGCCGGAAGTGAAAGAGCGTGCGCAGCGCTATTCTGGCGTGAAGAAGTATTTCATCCTGCGGATGCCGCAGCGCCCCGGTGCGCTGAAAGAGTTTCTTGGCATGCTCGGGCCAGAAGATGACATTGCGCGGTTTGAATATCTGAAAAAATCCGCACGCAACTTCGGTTCGGTGCTGATCGGGATTGAAACCAGCCAGGCCTCGAATTTCAAAAGCCTATTCGATCAGCTAGACGCCGCTGCCTTCACCTATCGTGACATCACCAATGATGAAATTTTGTCCGAGTTTCTGATCTAGGCCGCACTGGCGTTCTGCCCCGCCACCAATGCGCTTTTTGACGCTTGATAGCTGCTACAAACCTGCGCCAGATCGACGCCCGCATCGCCGCTAGCCGCACGACGTTCGCCATCCTGACAAAAGGCTGCGAATTGCGCGAAACCAAGATTCAGCGCGGCACCCTTCAGAAAATGCAGATCAGCCTCTAGCGCCTTGGCACCGACGGTCTTCGAAATCCGCCCGATCACCTCATCGGCTTCTTCCAGAAACATCGCGACCACTTCGGCGAAATCCTCTTCGCCGATCTCTGACCGAAGGTCATTTACCCTATCCCATGCGATCACCGCACACCTGCCTCTCACCACCCCATGAAGCCAGATTGCACGCCATCCCTTAACAACCGGTAACCGCTTACACCCCGGATAGGCACAGTTTTAGGTTTCACCTGCCGTTAAGAGGTTGGGTGCAGACAGGGGAAAACCAAAGGTGAGGCCCCAGTTGTGAAATCCTACTATCTTCCGCAAACCAACCCCGTCAGCAGGCCCAGCGCCATTGCCCAACGGCCGGTTCTGGTGGTGGATGACAGCAAGGCGCAGCGCAAGATCTTGCAAATGCAGCTGTCGCGCTGGGGATATCAGGTGACCGAAGCGGCTTCGGGGGATGAGGCTTTAACGCTGTGCCTGCTGCAGGATTTCGACATTGTTCTGTCGGATTGGATGATGCCGGGCATGACCGGGCTGGAATTTTGCAAGGCTTTCCGGGCACTTCCAAGGGAAGGGTATGGCTACTTCATCCTGCTGACCTCGAAATCCGAAAAGGCCGAAATCGCCGATGGGTTGGAGAATGGCGCGGATGACTTTCTGACCAAGCCCGTCAGCGCAGATGAGCTGCGCGCACGGCTGCGGGCAGGTGAGCGGATCTTAGGCATGCAGGATGAGTTGGTCGAAAAGAACCGGCTGATCGGCAGCACACTGGAAGAATTGCAGAAGCTATATGATTCGCTCGACCGTGATCTGATTGAGGCACGCAAGCTGCAACAAACGCTGGTGCGAGACCGCTTGCGGGATTTTGGCGCGGGAAAAGCGGCGCTGATGCTCCGGCCCTCGGGGCATGTTGGTGGTGATCTGGTGGGCAGCTTTGTGATCAATGCGGCGCGAATCGTGGTGTATTCGGTGGATGTCTCGGGGCATGGCGTTGCCTCGGCGATGATGACGGCACGGCTGGCGGGGCTTTTGTCAGGCGCGTCGCCCGATCAGAACATTGCGCTGAAACTGGCCTCGGATGGCGGCCGGGATGCTTGGCCCCCGGCCACCGTGGCTTCGCGGCTGAACCGGATGATGTTGGAGGAATTGCAGGTCGATCAGTATTTCACGCTGGGGTATGCTGAGATTAATCTGGAAACCGGGCTGGTAACACTGGTGCAAGCGGGCCATCCACATCCTTTGTTGATCAGGGCCGATGGCGGGATCGAACGGCTGGGTGATGGCGGCTTGCCGATTGGACTGATTGAGGGTGCGGAATATCCGCAAACCAGCTTTTCTTTGCAGCCGGGGGATCGGCTGTTCTTGGTCTCGGATGGTGTTACCGAATGCCCGAACCCCTTTGGGGAGGAACTGGGTGGCGAGGGGCTGATAAAAATACTACATAGTAACAGGATGTTGCATAGCATTGATCTGCTGGAGGCCCTGCTGTGGGATTTGAACACCTATGCAGGCGGAGGAGTATTTCCCGATGATGTGTCAGGGCTGATCTTTGACTATCTCGGTCCCCAGCCCGATTCCAGTTGACGCAACGCCAGCGCCAACATCGCCTGGTCCCCCGGATTGCCCAACAGGCGCAAGCCCGCCTCTGGCTGCATCCAGACCGCCTGATGCCCCGGCTCGGTTGGCGGGCCTATCCGCAGAACCGGGCGGGCTAAATAGACGGTGCAGATCTTTTCCGCCCAGAGGTCGTATTCCGGCATGAAGGTGAAGCGACGAAACGCCCCAAGACGGCGGATGCCCGCGATGTGATAGCCGGTCTCCTCCATTACCTCGCGGTGCAAGGCTGCAATCGGATGCTCGCCTTTGTCGATACCACCGCCGGGCAGCTGATATTCCGGTTCAGGCTCGGCCTGAAACGTGGTTAAGATCGCGCCCCGATCCCACAGAACCGCATAAACCCCCGGTCTGCGGGTGTATCGGCGGCCGACTTTCGGGCTCGCGCCATAGCGTTTGATCATGCTTGCCCCTTGGGTGCGCGGTTGCTCTGCCTATATAGGCGCGGTATGCCAAGCTTGGCACGTTTAGGAAACCCCATGACCTCCCCTTTGCAAATCGCTTGGGACGATACCGTCCTGCCCTTTCAACTTGACCG
>JBKJTI010000144.1:0-9456 GCA_046590425.1 Cypionkella sp.
GAAGTCAAAGAGCTGGACCAAGAAGCTCGTGGCGCGTTGCGCAAGCATGGCGTGCGGTTTGGTCAGTTCACCGTGTTCCTGCCCGCACTGCTGAAACCCGCGCCGACCCGGCTGCGGCTGGTGCTGTGGTCTTTGTGGAACGGCTTGGATGAATTCCCCGAAAGCCCGCCTCCGGGTCTGGTGACGATACCGAACATCCCGGCAGTGCCGAAGATGCACTACACGCTTGCGGGCTATCACCCGGCAGGCGCGCGGGCGATCCGCATTGATATGCTGGAGCGTTTGGCCGATATCCTGCGCACCAAAGACAGCCGCGCGGGGTTTGAAGCCACGCCGGATATGCTGTCGATCACCGGCATGACGCTGGAGCAGTTCAACGATCTGATGGGCGGTTTGGGCTACAAGGGCGAAAAGGCCGAGCGCGCCAAGGTCAAGGCGGCACCGATCCCGGTGGCAGTTGATCCTGACGCCCCCATGCAGCCGATCCCCGAAGGCGAATCGGCATTCGTGCAGCCCGACCCGGAAGCGGTGCCAGAGATGGAGTCGTTCTATACCTTCACTTGGGCACCAAAACCACGCCCCCGCCCGGAACGCCCCGCGCGTCCTGAGCGCGCCCCCCGCAAAGAAGGCGATGCGACTGCGGCTGAGCGTGGACCGCGCCCGGATCGTGGGCCTCGGCCTGATCGCGGCCCGAAGAAGGAAGGCGATGCGCCAGCTGGCGAGCGTGGACCCCGTGCTGATCGCGCGCCGCGCGTTGAAGGCGACAAGCCTGCTCAGTCTGATCGTGGCCCGCGCCGTGAGGGTGAGAAGCGTGAAGGCTATAAGGGCAACAAACCGCATGGCGGCAAGCCCAACGACCGCGATACCAAGCCGAAAACCTACGAACAGCGCCCACCGCGCGCTGAGAAACCGATTGATCCCGACAATCCCTTCGCCGCTTTGATGGCGTTGAAGGCCAAGCTCTGATCTTCGGGATCTGATTGGCCGGGCCGGGGGCAAAACCACAAAAAGATGTTCAGCCGAAACTTCGGCTGGACAAATGGCTTTTCGCGGCACGGTTTTTCAAGAACCGGGATCTTGCTGCCGAAGTGATCGAAAGCGGCCATCTTCGTTTGAACGGCCAGCGATGCCGTAAACCCGGTCACGGGGTCTCAGAGGGTGACACGCTGACCTTCCCGCAGGGCCGCGTGATAAGGGTGATCCGCGTGCTGGCGTTGTCTGAACGCCGGGGCCCTGCCTCGGAAGCACAAGAGCTTTATCACGATCTTGCCCCAACTGCCGATGCACCGCTTGAATGATCGCTCCAGCTTTAGTAGTCAGACGACGCGGAAATAGGAGCCTGCCCCATGACCTATGTGGTGATCGACAACTGTATTGCCTGCAAATACACCGACTGCGTCGAAGTCTGCCCGGTGGACTGCTTCTATGAAGGCGAAAATATGCTGGTCATCCACCCGGATGAATGCATCGACTGCGGCGTCTGCGAGCCGGAATGTCCCGCCGACGCGATCCGCCCGGATACCGAACCGGATATGGATGCTTGGGTCACGTTTAACCGCAAATATTCCGAAATGTGGCCAGTGATCGTCACCAAAAAAGACCCGCTGCCGGGCTATGAAGATCGCGATGGCGAAACTGGCAAGCGTGAGAAATATTTCTCCGAAGCGCCGGGGCAGGGCAACTAAGCCGCAGTTCTTGAAGCTGATTCGCTGCATTGCATTCACGAATCAGGCATTGCAGTGAAAACAAAGTGATTCCAACTGGTAAAGCGCTTGCGCTTGGGCGTCGTGGTGGTTGGAATCAGTGCATTTTTGTGTTACACCTATATTACAAATATAAACACGGATGCCTGCACAAACCCCAAAGCTGCCCGCTTGGGGTGAAAATCTAGTCGAAAAGCTAACCGTTTGATCGGGGTGATTTCCCGGAGCGGTGATCTTTTTTTGCGGAACAGGTTCCTGCCGAGGAAGCGACTGAATGACCAAATCGAAGAAGCCTGATTTTCGTCCGAATGAGTTTGTTGTGTATCCTGCCCATGGCGTTGGCCGCATCATCTCGATTGAAGAACAAGAAATCGCCGGGTTCGTGTTGGAACTGTTCGTGATTTCCTTCGAAAAAGACAAGATGACGCTCCGTGTTCCGACCCATAAAGCCACCGATGTTGGCATGCGCTCGCTGTCTTCGCCGGATCTGGTCACCAAGGCTCTCGATACCTTGAAGGGCAAGGCCCGCGTCAAACGTGCGATGTGGTCGCGCCGGGCGCAGGAATATGAACAGAAGATCAACTCGGGCGATCTGATGGCGATCGCGGAAGTGGTGCGCGATCTGCACCGCAGCGATGATCAGCGCGAGCAGTCTTATTCCGAGCGTCAGCTTTATGAAGCGGCGTTGGAGCGTTTGACTCGTGAAGTTGCCGCTGTCTCAGGCGTTGATGAAGCTGGCGCGCAGAAGAAAGTCGGCGATGTGCTGATTGGTCGCGCTGCCTGATTTGTTGGGAAATTTTTGAAAAAGGCGGTCTTCGGGCCGCCTTTTTTTATTGATCGACTGGTTTCTCGCTGGGTTCTTCCATATCTGGAAACAGCATCGCTTGCAGCACTTCGGGCGGCTCCTCTGCCGCCATCGGTTTTACCTCGTGCAGTTCCTCCATCAAGGCGATTTCCAGATCGCGGTCCAGTTGCTTGGCGCGCGCGATATAGGCATCATTCAGATGGGTGGGCTGTCCCGGCACCCACACTTCGGCCAGATCGCGCATCGCACCGCGATCAACACGGTAATAGGCCTGTGACACTTTCGCGGCCTCGTATTCGGAAAATCCCATGTTTTCTAACACATAACGCCCAGCCCGGATCGAGCTGTCAAAGGTCTCGCGCACAATGTCATTCGCCCCGGCCTGATACAACTCATAGACATGCACGCGGTCGCGCGCCCGGGCCACGATGTGAATATCAGGACGGCGCGAGCGGGCATAACGCACAATCCGCGTCGCGGTGTCGCTGTCATCCACCGCAATCACAATCACCTGCGCCTCGGCCAGCCCCGCCGCTTCCAGCAGTTCCGGCCGCGCCGGATCGCCGAAAAACCCTTTAACGCCGAATTTCCGCATCGTCTCAATCGTGGTCATATCGTTGTCGAGCACCACGGTCGGGATGCCAGAGGTGCGGATCAACCGATTGACCACCTGCCCAAACCGCCCGATCCCGGCGATGATCACCTGACCTTTTTCGTCGATCTCATCTGGGGCATGATCTGGGGTGCGATGGGCAAAGCGGGCGCTCAGCCAATCATAGCCAATGAACAGCAGGGGGGTCAGCAGCATCGACATGCTGATCACCAACAGCCCCATCTGCCCAGCTGCCAGCGGCAAGGCGCTTTCGGATCGCGCAAAGCTGACGATCAGAAAGCCAAACTCTCCGCCCTGCGCCAAGCTCAGCGAAAACAACCAGCGGTCTTGCCGCTTTAGTTTGAAAAAGAGCGAAATCGCCACCAGAATAAGCGCCTTCAGCAGCATCAGCCCAAGGGTCAGTCCCAGCACAGTCATCGGCTCCCGCGCGAGCATTTTGAAGTTGATACCCACGCCCACCGTCATGAAGAAGAGACCCAGCAGCAGGCCCTTGAACGGTTTCAGGTCGGCTTCCAGCTGATGGCGAAATTCCGAGTTCGCCAGAACCACCCCGGCCACAAAGGTCCCCAAAGCCGGGGATAGGCCCACCAGCATCATAAGAAACGCGATGCCCAGCACCATGAGCAGGCTGATAAACGTGCTCATCTCGGGAAGTTTCGCGGCATGGACGAAGCGGAAAATCGGCCGGCTGAGGTAGTGCCCTGCCAGCACGATGCCGGCCACGATCGCCAGTGTCAGCAATCCCGCACCCCAACCCGGCAGCGATTGCACCGTGCTGATCAACGGCGAGGTCGCCGCATGTTGCACGACATCCTGCGGGTTGCTTACGCCGAAAACCTCGGCTGTCTGCCCTGTGATATCGGGCAATGCGAGCAGCGGAATCACCGCCAGCATTGGGATCACTGCGATGTCCTGTGTCAACAGAACCGAGAACGCCGAGCGACCGCCCATGGTGCGCATCAGATTCTTTTCCGATAGGGTTTGTAGCACGATAGCGGTTGAGGACAGCGAGGCCATCATGCCCAGAACCAAAGCGACCGCTGGCGAAAGCCCAAGCCAGATCAATATAATAGACACGCTTGCCGTGGTCAGCACCACCTGCGCACCGCCCATCCCAAGCAGTTTATGCCGCATCTCCCATAAGGATTTCGGCTCTAGTTCCAGCCCGATCAGGAACAACATCAGCACCACACCGAACTCGGCAAAATGCTGCAAATCGGCGGTTTCGGCGCCTGCGATTCCCAAAATCGGCCCCATCAGAATCCCTGCCGCCAGATAGCCCAGCACCGAACCCAAGCCCAAACGCACCGCCAAAGGCACCACGCACACTGCGGCACCCAGGTAGATTGAGGCTTGCAAAAGGAAACTTTCCATCACGCACTTTCAGGTTGGCAGCAACTTTGACTTGGCAGCAACTTTGACTTGGCAGCGGCTTTAGGTCGGCAGATTCCTAAGTTGGCAGCGGGGCATCCGCCTTGAATTGGTCCATCACAATCTGGCTTTGCACCCGCGACACCGCCGGATGCGGAAGCAAAAGCGTATGGATCACCCGGTTCAAATCCGGCAGATCGGCACACCACACCCGCAGCAGGTAATCCGCCTCTCCGGTCAAGGTCCAAGCCGAGACGATCTCGGGGCAGGTGGACACCAGCGTACCAAAACTGCGCGCCGCATCCGGCGAATGGGTGGCCATTTGAACCTGCACAAAGGCTTGCACTGTCAGCCCAACCTTGGCGGGCGACAGCCGTGCGGCATAACCCACCACAAAGCCCTCGGCCTCCAGCCGTTGCCTGCGCCGTGCGGCTTGGCTGGGCGACAGGTTCAACCGCTCGCCCAGTTCCAGTGCTGTGAGCATCGCATTGGCCTGTATCTCGGCCAGCAGACGTGAGTCGATAGTGTCCAACATGCGGGTTTCTCGCGTCAAATGCAGGTATCCCGCGTGTGTCGCGCGCCGATTGCCACAATACAATCCAACTACGCGCAAACAGCGTGTCACTAATGCGTTATTATGACGAAACGCAGTCAAAAGAGGCACGCCATGGGACCGTTTCCGCACTCAGTCGCCAAAGCCACAATCAGCCCGGCCAATCCCGCAGGCACCGATGGCATGGAGTTTGTTGAATTTGCCCATCCAAATCCGCAAGAGTTGCGCGATCTGTTCACCCGCATGGGGTACAGCCTCACCGGGCGGCACAACACCAAAGCCATCGAACTGTGGCAACAGGGCGACATCACCTATATTCTGAACGACGAACCCGGCAGCCATGGCCGCACATTCGTCGAGCAGCATGGCCCCTGCGCACCGTCAATGGGCTGGCGTGTGGTCAATGCGGAACAGGCCTTCGCCCATGCAGTGGCTAACGGCGCGGAGCCGTTTGAAGGCGCGAAGGCGCTGGAAGTTCCGGCGATTGTTGGCATTGGCGGCTCGCTGATCTATTTCGTCGATCAATACGGCGCGACCAATCCCTATGCGGATTTCACCTTTACCGATCATCAGCCGAAAGGTGTGGGTTTTTACTATCTCGATCACCTCACCCACAACGTCCACAAGGGCAATATGGACAAGTGGTTTGATTTCTATGGAAAAATCTTCGGCTTCAAACAGATTCGCTTCTTTGACATCGAGGGCAAACACTCCGGTCTGTTCAGCCGTGCGCTGACCTCGGCCTGCGGGCGCATCCGCATCCCGATCAACGAAGATCGTGGAGAGACTGGGCAGATCGTCGAATATCTCAAGCGTTATAATGGCGAAGGCATCCAGCATATCGCGGTTGGCGCGCAGGATATTTACGCCGCCACTGATGAAATCGCCGCGCGCGGGCTTAAGTTTATGCCGAAGCCGCCAATGGCCTATTATGAGTTGTCGAAAACCCGCGTGGTCGGCCATCAGGAACCGTTGGAGGCAATGGCCAAGCATGGCATCCTGATTGATGGCGAAGGCGTGGTGAATGGCGGCGAGACCCGTATCCTGCTGCAAATCTTCTCAAAAACCGTGATCGGTCCGATCTTCTTCGAGTTCATTCAGCGCAAGGGCGATGATGGCTTCGGCGAGGGTAATTTCCGCGCTTTGTTTGAAAGCATCGAGCAGGATCAGATTGATCGTGGCGTTCTGGCGGCTGGCTGATCAAGGCGGTTTGGTTCTATTTGACGCAGACCATCACACTGCGCGCAGGTCTTGGCGCGCAGTGTCGTTCAAGGTACCCACAAATCACTAGCCCTTCGGCATTGCCAAGGCCACCAAACGGCCCCCTTTTTGATACCGCACTTCGGTCGCGGTAATCGCGGCGACCCGCCCACCACCGTCAATCGTATCGCCCACGCGGACCTTCTTATAGCGCCCCGCAGCAGTGCGGACCAAAGCGTAACGCTTTGATTGCGTGCCATAAACCCCGATCAAGTTCAGCTTCGACAGGTTGATCGCGTTCTTGAAGGTGGCCTGCTTTGCAACTGTGGCTTTGGTCGGGATCTTCGGCGCTGCCGAGACAACATCGGGCTCGCCATCAGCTTCGGGGCTGGCGTTTTTCTCGGGGATCGCGGCCAGTCGCGGCTGCGGTTCTGCGGCGGGCTCGGAATCGGGTTCGCGGGCGACGGCCGCGACCGCTGCCTCCACCGCGCGGCTCAGATCACGCGGGCGGGCGGCAGGTTTGCGGCTGATCGCCACCGCCAGCTTTGATCCGCTGACAAAAGCCGCCTCTTGGTTCAATACCTCAGCCTGCGCCGTCAGCGAGGCCGCAGCCGATGCTTGCTGTGCTTCGCGTCCTGCCGAGAGAATTGTTGCAGGCCGGGCAGAGGGACGCAGCCCGGCAAGGCGGCTATCGACTTCTGGTGCCAACGCGCCCTGATCGGCAGCAGCGGGGGGCGTCAACCCCACTGGCCGGGTTCTGGGCTTTTTGCCTGCCAAGGCCGGGTCGGCATAGACACCAGGCGTGGCAGCGGCAGCCACCACCTCATCCAGCGCAGCAGCTGCAGCCGCTGGCTTTGCGGCAGCGGCTGCAGCGGCGATCACCGCTTCGGTCCGCGCCGTTGGCACCCGAGATGGCTTGCCCGCCCGCAAAAAAACGCCCTCAGGCGTGATGATGCCCTCGGGCGTCGGGGTGATAGCTCCGTTGGCTTCAAACTGATACACCGTGCCAAACGGTGGCGGCGCGGGCTGGGCTGCGGGCATCTGGTCGCCCTGCGCCAGTGGCTGCACCAGCGACAGCGGATCGGGCGGCACGGGGGACGCATCCATCGAGGCGAGGAAAATCTCATCATCGGTGCCCGCCGTCGGGTTTACCGGCGCTGTGGTCTCAGCTGCCATATCCACGGACGGGGCAGGCTCGACGACGGTGGCTGTCAGATCCGCGGCTTCGGGCGAAGCCACGCCGCCGTCGACCACTGCCACGCTCGGATCGGTGACGGATGCCGTATCCGACAGTTCCGCCGGGTCCTGCATATCCGCGCGCATCTCATCGTTGGCATCCGGCATCTCCGCGGCAGGAACCTCGGTTCTGTCGGGATTCTCCGCACCCATCTGCACCGGCGCGTCGGCCACGGTGTTCCAAGCCCCCAGAGAATAGGATGACCACGCGGCAATCATCGCCAACAGAAACAGCAAGACCACCGTCAGCAGCAGCCCAAGATAACGCGGTTTGCCGCGCACCGGTTCGCGGGCTGCAAAGCCACCGGGCCCGCGTGCCGCCGCGGGGCGCGCCACTTGCGGTTTAGGCTGGGCGGCACCCGCAGCATCGGATGATTTCAGTGGGGGCAGCGCCGAAGGGATCGCCACCTTGCTGCGTGGTTTGGTGGCGGATGCATTTGATGCCAAAACCAAAGCCGACAGACCACGCAAGCCGGGTTTGCCGGGCTTGGCCGATTTCGCCGCCAGATCCGGCTTTGCAACCGGTGGACGCGGGAAACCCGCGCCTTGCCCTAAAGCGGGCATCGCAGCCAACGGCTTTGCCGCAGTCGGGCGCGGCACGCCCGGTTTTGCCGCCCCAAGCGCAGGTGCTTTGTGCGTCAAAGGCTCATTGCCCTGACGCCGGCTGGAGAACGCACCCAAAGCCGCAGCCGCAGGCGGCAAATCATCGGCGATGGCCGGGTCAATCACCCGCGCGGCTTTCGCCGAGATCGCGGCCCGGATCGCATCGGCACCCTGCGGCTCGACCTCATCACCCTCGGCCGCATCATCGGTGACATCCAAGGCCATCGGCGCTTCTTCCACCTCAACCAGCGGCTTGCGAGTCGCAGGCGGAGTGGGCGGTGTCGGCGTAGGCTGCGGGATCGGCGCAGACAGCGTATCGGCAAGGGCCACAATCAACGCATTGTCGTCATCCAGTGAGGACGAGGGCGGCGTGTCAGAAGCCTCGGCAACACGCCGATCATCGGCACGCGACGCATAATTTGCGGGCCGCCAGGTTTCTTCCGCCGCAACCGCTGCGGGCGGCATATCATCGGGGGCTGCGACATAGGCTTCGGCCTCAAACACCTCGTCCACCGCGAGCAGATCTTCCGGTTCTGGGCTGATTTCCGGCTCGAGCAAATTGTCTGGTTCGCGGACCGCTTCGGCTTCAAACACGACATCGGACTGAACCACAGTCACAGGTTCCGCAGTCACAGGGTCCGCAAACTCAGGCTCATTCACAAACTCAGGCTCGGCGACACCCTCGGGCGCGAAGTCCACCTCAGGCTCGGGCGCACTCTGCAGTATCGGTGCCGGCGCTTCGCTGGGCGTCTCAACAACAGCCTCAACCGCCTGCGCCGCCCCGCCAAAGCTGCGCGCGACGATCATCACCGGGCTGCTGTTGCGCTCGACCTTTGCCCCTTTCGGGATCAGCGACGGAGCTAGTGACGACAGGCCAAACCACGGCTCTGCCGCAAAGCTCTCCGGATCGGGGGCCGCGACAAAGGCAATCGGATTCAGGCGATGCTCGGCGGCAAAACCCTCGGCCTCGGCCAAGGTCTCTTTGGCGATCACCGCCACCTGCACCTCTGGCCCCGAACCGGTGTAATCAAACGCCAGATCGGCGACATCATAGGGTGTGCGGCCTTCAATCGCCGCCATAACCTGCGCGTGGCGTGTGGCCTCATCCGGCCCCGGCGCATGAACGGTCAGATACAGAATCTGATCATTTGGGATCACCAGCTTGGTGGCCATCCCGCGCGGCGACAGGCCAAGCGCCGTGGCGCGCAGATAGCCCAACGCCTCGGTCAGATCGGGCGTGTCAAGCGGAACAGCTCCCACCAACTGCCAACCACCGCCAGAGCGGTGCAGCAAGCTGATGGTTTCATCCCGGAAGTCGAGTGCAAAAGCTGGTTTCATTTCACGGGTCTAGCACATTGGGGGCACCGCCGGA
>JBKJTI010000165.1:0-10274 GCA_046590425.1 Cypionkella sp.
CATCGAGGATGTGTCGCCACTGCTCTCAACCCTCGGGCGCCCAGTGATGATCGAGGCCAATGATGGTCGTGCGGATGAGACAAAGCGACCTATCGGCGGCAGTGTGAGGTCAGCGCACCATCCTCGCGAGCAGGCAAAGGCTCTGTTTCCAAGCCGGGATTTTCATTTGTGGCCCTGAAACTCGCTCTGGCGTGCCGTGTCAGGTAGGTGCGCCCGGTAACTTTCGAATGCAGCGGCCGAGCTCTTTGCGAAGGTATGCATCCCGCTCTGACTCTGCCAGTGCCAGGCAGTTCCCCTCGCTATGAGATCCGGCTTGAATGAGTCCTGTCCAGTTGACGGTAAGCGCACCGTTTATCGGCCAGTCGATCGTGGGGGAGAACTGCAGGGCGGCGTGGAAAGCTGCGTAAATAACATGTGAAGGTGAGTAAAACCGATAGTCGTCCGTACCAGTTTTCCGTTTCGCTCTTGGTCCCAGGACTCCCAAACTTTTCGACTGGGCAGTGGACTGTCGTAAGCCCCGCACCTTTTATTCTTAATAACTGGATCCTTCGTTCAGCCTCCATGTTGAAAATGCAGAGATAGATGTCGTACCCAAATTGTTGCAGGGCACTGTGCTTCCGTTGCATTCTTCGAGGTACTAATCGCGCGCCGCAGACCTCGTTCTAGACCAACAATCTTTCTAACTTTCCTGCCAAGTCTGGATTCAAATGGAATAAATTCCTTCAGCTGTCGCACAAATCTATTTTTCCGGACATAACGCTAGGCGTCCTTATCGTATCTTGGCAGGCGCAATTTGATCTAATTCGCGCACCATCAGCCTCAATTCATGCATCGTTGCATCGTATAAGGCTTGTATTGCCTCACGCTCAGCCGGAGAGTCTGAGGCATCGAAGTCCTGTCGCAGCACCCCGATCCGCGCAAGTAGAGCGATTGCATGTCCCGCGCCGCGAGGCTTTGGCGCTGGGAACTTCTTATCCAAAGTCGCGACAATTTCGGCATTCATAGATCGGTTGTTTGCGTCGGCAACAGCCTTGATCCGATCGCGCATCCCATCGGGAAGGCGGAGCATGAACTTATCGCTTTCGCGTCCTATCTCGGTAGCCATTTCAGTCCTCAACTTGCTTCATGTCACCGTGACACACTATTTATATTGACGCTATGGCGTCACGGTGACATATATAAATCACCGTAACGCTAGAGGGCATTATGACCGACCGCAAACAGCTCCAACTGCGCCTTCCGATCGACCTAAAGGCTTGGCTTAAGGCTGAGGCTGAAAAGAATGGTGCAAGTCAAAATTCCGAAGTCATCCGGGCGATCCGCGCCGCAATGATCCGTACCGACCTAAAACATACCTCCTAAAACAATTGAGAGCGCTATGACTGCACATCACCTCATTTCTGGGGAGGGAAAAGCTATGCCCGCCGACACGACGTTGCGCGACTATATCAGCTGGGAGCAGACCAACGCTATGCAAGCCGAAGGTCTATTCACTGCCGCTAACTTGCGTCAGGACGCTTTTGCTAAGGCGCAGGACTTCTCATGTTCCAACGCCTATAACATCGATGACATTGAAACTTGGATAGATGATCCTGCGCAAGGTGATGAGGGATTCGTGCGCCACGCCGCTCTGCCTCTTCATCCTGACTACGGAACCACATTTCTTTTCGTGATCGGTTGCAAAAGCAAAGCGACCTTGAGGCCGGACGGCAAGGTTAATCTGGTAGACCTCGGCCCGAAATCTCGCGGCGCAGGTGCTCTCATCGTTGCAAATGTTAGTGAGATTTTTGACCGCACTCTACACTGCCTCGGCTTGGAGTCCCGCGACGTTTTCAAGGAAGCCTATCCCGAAGCGACCGCGTCCTAGATGGCAGCCAGCCCCGCCCTTGTGAAACAAATCGACCTGACCCGATATGTAAAAGCGGTGCAGGCGGCTGGCGTTTCCGTGGGGCGGATTGTTATCGGTCGCGATGGTTCTGTGTCCATCTTCCCGACTGGCGCGGTAGATCAAGACGATCCGAATCCTTGTGATCGGTTAATCAAATGACGAAGCGCAAGAACCCATTTCCGGGTGTCACTCGCATCGTTGATCAGCACGGGAAGGTGCGGTTTCGCTTCCGCATGAAACGCTTCACCACATATCTCCCGGGGCCGTATGGCTCAGTCGAGTTTCGATCCGCCTACGAATCCGCCTTGGCCGGAGCCAAAGCGCCTACCATTCGGGATGGCTCACCCTATGGCACCGTCGGCTGGCTGATTGAGCAATACTTTCGCAGCATCCGCTATCGCAACCTGTCAGAAAGTCGCAAACGAAGCATCCGGGGCGAACTTGAGTGGCTGCGCCGGGAGGCGGGCGATCTGCCGTTTGCGCGACTCGGCACAAAACACGTCGAAGCGCTGATGGGCAAAAAGACCGGACCGACGGCAGCTAACACCGTCAAGAAAAACCTTTCGATGCTGTTCAACTTCGCAATGAAGAACGAATTCGGGGATCTGCAAAAGAATCCGGCGAGACTGGCGGACCGGATGAAAGAAAACCCGGACGGCTATCATACTTGGACGGAGGATGAGATTGCACAATTCCTTGCCCACCACGGCGAAGGCTCCAAGGCTCGGTTGGCTTGCCTGCTGATTCTATGTACTGGTGCATCTCGGCAGGATGTCGCGCGCATGGGCTGGCAGAATGTCAAAGACGGCGTGATCAGTTACCGGCGCGGTAAGACCGGCGTTGCCGCTGACCTGCCGATCATGCCTGATTTGGAAGCTGCGTTGCGGCACGTCCCGGCCGATCAGTTGATCTTTGTAACCCATGGGCGGGGCTTGCCTTACAAGGCAACGACATTCGGCAACTGGTTCAAAGATCAATGCGCGTTGGCTGGCCTGTCGCATTGCTCTGCCCATGGACTGCGCAAGGGCGCTGCGACGCGGCTGGCCGATCATGGCGGCACAGAGCACGAAGTGATGAGCCTGATGGCGCATTCCACCCCCAAAGAGGGTGCGACTTACACCAGACAAGCCAACCGGGCCAAGCTGGCCGCAAGCGGAATGGCGAAAGTTTACGGGTCAAAGACGGAACAAAACTTGTCCAACCTAGCCCCGAGGTTGGACAAAAACACACTACAACCTATTGATAGGAAACTGAAAAATGATTGAAGTGGCAGCCCGTAGGGGAGTCGAACCCCTCTTCCCAGAATGAAAATCTGGTGTCCTAACCGATAGACGAACGGGCCACTGCGGCGGTTCCTAAGCGGTTGGCGCGCAGGGTTCAAGAGGGGAAAACCGATTTACCGGTCGATTTTTGCGCCCATCAACGCGATGGCCTGCTGATACACCTTAGCGGCGTTCCATTCTTTGATCACCGCGAAGTTCGGCTCGCCTTCTTGATAGCCCTTGCCGGGCTGCCAGCCCTTGCCGGCAAGGTAGTTGGCGGTGGTCGCCATCGCGTCAGTGAGGTTGGTCAGATCAATCCGACCATCGCCATTGCCGTCTTGACCGTAGTTGAGCGCATTTCCGGGCAGGAACTGGGTATGGCCAAGTTCGCCATGCTTGGCTCCGACCGATTTCGCGCTGATTGAGCCCTGATCGACCAGCAATAACGCGCCGATCAGATGTGGGCGGAAGAAATCTGTGCGGCGGCAGTCGAAGGTCAGGGTGGCGATGGCCGAGACGACATTGGTGTCGCCCATGAAATTGCCAAAACCGGTTTCCATACCGTGGATGGCGAGTAGCACGCCTGCGGGCACACCATATTGAGCCTCAAGCCCTGCGTAGAAATCGGGGTTCTTCTTTGCACGGGCGCGGCCCTGCGAGATGATCGCATCGGCACCGCGCACTGCCAGGAATTTCTGAAGGGTGTATTTGAAGCTTTTTTGGTTGCGATCCGCCGAGATCGTGGCCTTGGAATAGCTAGCCCCCAACAGGGCGGCGCGCCCCGCTTCGCCGACGCCCTCGGCTTTGGCCTCTTGCACCATATCGGTCTTCCACGCGTCAAACCCTGAGGATGTGTTGCTGCAGGTGGCAGCCAAAGCGGGCGCGGTCAACGTCAGGGAAAAAAGCAAGACGGTCAAAGATTTGGTCAACACGGGCTGCATCCAACAAGGAAAGGTTGTGGGCAGAATAGCCGGGCTGTCGCCCGGCGCAAGGGGGCTGAAATTATTCAGCGATGTCACGATGTTGGGGGAAGTGGCAGCCCGTAGGGGAGTCGAACCCCTCTTCCCAGAATGAAAATCTGGTGTCCTAACCGATAGACGAACGGGCCACTGTGGTGCGGCGGTGTTTAAGGGCAGATTTGGCGCTTCGCAAGAGGAAAAATCAGGCTTTTGCCGCATCTTCCAGACGAAATTGCACCTTTGTGCGACCGCCCCATGTGTTCAACTCTAGCCGTCCAGCCAGATGAAAGCGTTGGTGGCTGGGGTTTTCCAACGCGGGGCCCAGATCGGTGTCAAATGCGCCGAACGCGATGCCTTCCAGACGCGCGCCCATGCTGTCGCCGAAGCTGATTTTCAGGTGTTTCTCGCCGATGCGGCGGGTGGTGATGTTGGTGTCGGCGAAGGCAAAACGCGGGGCGGGGGCAGAGGCACCGAACGGGCCAGCGGCTTCGATTTGCTCGACAAATCCGGGGGTTGCGGCAGTGGGCATCAGCAGGCTGTCGATGCGCAGATCCTCGCGACCGCCCACGCCTGCGCCCTGCTTGGCGAGCAGGTCTGACAGGCGTTCCATCGCGGCTTCGAGTTTATCACGCGCGACGGTGAGGCCAGCGGCCATTTTGTGACCGCCGCCTTTCAACAGCAGACCTTCGGTCGTCAGACGGTGGATTGCAGCACCGAGATCGACGCCGGTGATGGAGCGGGCAGAGCCTTTGCCCTCGTTTCCGTCAAACCCGATCACCACGGCGGGGCGGTGGCTGGCCTCTTTCAAGCGGGCTGCGACGATGCCGACGACGCCGGGGTGCCAGCCATCACCCGCAGCCCAGACCAGCGGGCCGTCCATGCCGCGCATCTCGGCTTGCGAGAGGGCTTCTTCTCGCACGCGGGCCTCGATATCGCGGCGCTCGGTGTTCAAGAGGTCAAGCTTTTCGGCCAAAGCCGTTGCCTCGGAAGGGCTGTCTGTGGACAGAAGTCGCGCGCCAAGGTCGGCTTGGCCGATGCGGCCACCGGCGTTGACGCGGGGGCCGAGCAGGAAACCCAGCGCGTAGGGGGTGGGGGCTTGGTCCATACGGGCGATGTCGGCGAGGGCGCGCAGGCCTGCGCGTTCGCGGCGTGCCATCACCTTGAGGCCTTGGCGGACGAAGGCACGGTTGACGCCGATCAGGGGGGCGACATCGGCAACGGTGGCGAGGGCGACGAGATCAAGCAGCGCCATAAGATCAGGGCCTTGGCTGCCGTCGGCGCGCAGTTGACGATTGGCTTCAACCAGCATCAGGAACACCACCGAGGCGGCACAGAGATGGCCAAGATCGCAGTCTTCGTCTTGGCGGTTGGGGTTTACCACGGCGAAGGCGGCGGGCAAGGTTTCGGCACCTAAGTGGTGATCCAGCACCACCACGTCACACTTGGCGGCGGCGATGGGATCAAAGCTGAGGGTGCCGCAATCGACGCAAAGGATCAGGTCGTGTTTGCTGCCCAGTTCGGCCATGGCGGGGACGTTGGGGCCGTAGCCTTCGTCAATACGGTCGGGGATATACAGGGTGGCTTGGGTGTTCATCGCGCGCAGCCAGATGATCAGCAGGGCCGCTGAGGCGCCGCCATCTACATCATAATCGGCAAAGATTGCAATGCGTTGGCGGACTTTGATGGCG
Source organism: Cypionkella sp. (assembly GCA_046590425.1). Taxonomy (GTDB): domain Bacteria; phylum Pseudomonadota; class Alphaproteobacteria; order Rhodobacterales; family Rhodobacteraceae; genus Cypionkella. Next base: position 5,798 of record JBKJTI010000165.1, read on the forward strand.
TGCAGGAAGCGGGCGGCGGCTTTGTGCATATCGCGCAGTTTTAGCGGATCAGGCAACAGGTCACGCAGTTGCGGGGCAAGGAAAGCCGGGGCGTCTTGTGGCGTCACGCCGCGCGCAACAAGCGTGGCGCAGAGCGCGAGCGGCAGGCGGGTGATTTGCGCCATCGCCTCGGCCAGACGTTCGGACTCATCGCCGGGGCCGATCCAGCGGCGCTGGGTCAGCGAATGGTCAACCGAGAGGAAGGCGCGCTCTGTCATGGTTTGGGTGTGCCTGACAGAGCGGCCCGGAGCAAGGCGGAATTTGAGAAATTCCGGCACGATTTCCGGATCGGAAATCGGCTGCGCCCTTATTTCATTGGGCTTTTATACAGCATCCGCCGCACGGATCCAGTTTTGGAGCGCATCAGGATCGTCTCGGTGGTGACCCATCCCGGTTCGATCTTTATACCTTGCAGGATCGAGCCTTGGGTGACACCTGTGGCCGCAAAAATCACATCGGCGGTGACCATCTCATCGCGGGTGTAGATGCGGTTCAGATCGGTGATGCCCGCCTTATAAGCGCGGGCTTTTTCGTCGTCATTGCGGAACAGAAGCTTGCCGTAAATCTGGCCGCCCATACATTTCAAGGCACTTGCCGCAAGCACGCCCTCGGGTGCGCCGCCGGAGCCCATATACATGTCGATCCCGGTGATCTCGCTTTCGGCGCAATGGATGACGCCTGCGACATCGCCGTCGGTGATCAGGCGGATGGCGGCACCCGTAGAGCGGACTTCCGCGATCAAAGCCTCGTGGCGGGGGCGCTCGAGGATGCAGACAGTGATTTCATCAGCGGCGACGCCTTTGGCGCGCGCCAAAGCCCGGACGCGGGCGGCGGGCGGCATGTCGAGGGTGACGGTGTCAGGGGCGTAGCCGGGGCCGATGGCGAGTTTTTCCATATAGACATCGGGGGCGTGCAGCAGGGTGCCGCGCGGGGCCATGGCGATCACGGTCAGGGCGTTTGGCATATCTTTCGCGGTCAGTGTGGTGCCTTCCAGCGGGTCAAGCGCGATATCTACCGCCGGGCCATTGCCGGTGCCAACCTCTTCACCGATGTACAGCATCGGGGCTTCGTCGCGTTCGCCTTCGCCGATCACCACGACGCCCGCAATATCCAGCAAATTCAACTGGTCGCGCATGGCGTTGACCGCTGCCTGATCCGCCGCTTTCTCATCCCCGCGCCCGATCAACTTGGCAGAGGCGAGGGCTGCGGCCTCGGAGACGCGGGCGAGGCCGAGGGAAAGCAGGCGGTCTTGGAATTCGGTAACGTCGGCCATGAGATATCCTTGCGGGAAAATGGGGTTTTCCTTCGTCTAGCCGGGGGCGGGCGAAGCGGCAAGGATGGTGGCGCTAACAGTCTGAGGCCGCTGAGGTAATCTGCCGAGATGCAAAGTTTTAAGGCGTATAATTGCCGAGCTTTCCCCCTGCTGACGAGCGCGGGGCGTAACTTGCGTCACTCAAGGCTTTGCGAATCGCGGTTAAACTTCTTCGATCCGCAGTGCCACGGGTGCGCCCACCGTCACGCCGGTGCTGACAAAGCGGTCGGTGGCGTGGTCGATATCGGCGCGGGTGGCTTTGTGGGTGACGATCAGCACGGTGGCTTTATCGCCCTCGTGGTCATACTGGCGCATCTGGTCGATGGAGACGCCAGCATCGCCGAGGCAGGTGGCGATTTTGGCCAAAGCACCGGGTTTATCCAACAAGGTCATGCGCAGGTAATAGCTGGCGGGAGTGGCGGATTGTGCGGCTTGCGGTTTTGCGAGGCTGGCTGCGGGTTGGCCGAAGGTCGGCAGCCGCAGGCCGCGCGCGATGTCGATCACGTCGGACATCACGGCGCTTGCGGTGGGGCCCATGCCTGCGCCGGGACCGCGCAGCACGATCTGGCCGACAGAGTCGCCTTCAAGGACGACCATGTTGGTGCCGCCTTGCAACTGGCCCAAGGGGCTGTCGGCGGGCACAAGGCAGGGGGTCATGCGCTGCTCCAGCCCGCGTCCGGTCATTTGCGCCACGCCGAGGAGTTTGATGCGGTAGCCCATGTCGGCGGCGAGTTTGATGTCGTCAATCGAGATCGCGCCGATGCCTTCAAGCTCCACCGCATCAAAGCTGACTTGGGTGCCGAAGGCGATGGCGGCGAGCAGGGAAAGTTTGTGGCCGGCGTCGATGCCGCCGACGTCTAGGTTCGGGTCGGCTTCGAGGTAGCCAAGTTGTTGGGCTGCATCGAAGACTTCCTGATATGACAGTCCTTCGTTCTGCATCCGGGTCAGGATGTAGTTGCACGAGCCGTTCATCACGCCCATCACGCGTTTGATTTGGTTGGCGGCCAAACCTTCGGTCAGCGCCTTGATCACCGGGATACCGCCTGCGACGGCGGCCTCAAAACGGATCACACGGCCCGCGGTTTCGGCGGCGAGGGCCAAGGCCTGGCCGTGATGCGCAAGCAGGGCCTTGTTGGCCGAAACCACGTCTTTGCCTGCGGCGATGGCAGTCTCGGTGGCTAATTTGGCCGGGCCTTCGTGGCCGCCCATCACTTCGACAAAGACGTCGATGTCGTCGCGTTGGGCCAGCGCCACGGGATCGGTTTCCCAGGCATAACCAGACAGATCAGCATCGCGGTTCTTGGTTTTATCGCGGGCAGAGACAGCGGTGATCTGCACGGCCCGCCCGGTGCGTTTGGCGATCAGATCGGCGTGCTGCTGGATGATTTTCACCACACCAATTCCCACAGTGCCAAGACCAGCGAGACCAATGCGCAGGGGTTTGGCAGACATGAGGGGACTCCGTTTCAGATTGCTTGCGCCGGGTGTTAGCCGATGGCGTGGCGCTGCGCAACGCAGGCGTTGGGGGTTATTGGCTGGGGCTTTCGGCGCGCAGGGTGGCGGCGCGGGCTTTGAGACGTGCCACGGGGCCTGCCAGCGGGTCCGCGGGACTGGCCTGATCGGCGCCAACGATCAGTTGGTCGGTGGGAAGTAGGCTGGGCGCGGGCAAATTGGTGCGGCTGCCTGCATCCACTTCGGGGAATTGGGCACAGGCGGAGAGGCTGAAGATCAGGAGAAGGGCGCGCGTCATGTCGGGAGCATAACGCGCGGTTGGTTCAGGTTCAATGCGAACGCTTACCCGCTAATGCGCAGGTTTGATAAAGGTGCCGTTGCGCAACTCGGTCATCGCTTGTTGCAATTCGGCTTGGGTGTTCATCACGATGGGGCCGTGCCATGCGACGGGTTCTTGGATCGGCGCACCGGACACCAGCAGGAAGCGGATGCCGTTTGGGCCGGCTTGCACGGTGATCTCATCGCCGCGGCCAAATTCGATCAGGGTGCGGTTGCCTGAGAGGTCGCGGATGTTCAACTCCTCACCCTTGTATTCCTTCTCCAGCAGCACCCCGCGTGGGCGGGAGCTGTCGGCGAATTTTCCAGCACCTTCAAAGATATAGGCGAAGGCATGGCGGCGGGTGTCAATTTTGAAAGTCTTTTTCTTTTCCGGCGGTACATAGACATCCAGGTATTGCGGATCGGCGGCGATGCCATCGACCGGGCCAGTTTTGCCCCAAAACGAGCCTACGATCACCTTCACGATGCTGCCATCGTCATCCATGATTTCCGGGATGTCGTTGGATTTGACGTCTTGGTAGCGCGGCGGGGTCATCTTGAGGGCTTTGGGCAGATTGGCCCAAAGCTGGAAGCCGTGCATCTGGCCCTTGGCGTTTCCTTTCGGCATTTCCTGATGCAGGATGCCGGAACCAGCCGTCATCCATTGCACGTCGCCGCCTTTCAGCATGCCGCGATTTCCGAGGCTGTCGCCGTGCTCGACAGCGCCCGCCAGCACATAGGTGATGGTTTCGATGCCGCGATGCGGATGCCACGGAAAGCCCGCGAGATAGTCGTCGGGACGCTCGTTGCGGAAATCGTCGAATAGCAGGAACGGATCGAACTCGTTGGTTTCGCCAAAGCCGAAACCACGGTGCAGCTTCACGCCGGCGCCTTCCATCGTTGGGGTGGACGCGACAACGCGCTTAACAGGTCGAATTGACATAGAAAACTCAGAGGCGGGCAGTCCATTGCGACGGGATGTCGACGAATGAGCCGTCTAAGTCTTTGATGGCGGCGCAGCCCAGGAGTTTCATGGTGCGGATGACGTCCGCCCGCAAGATGTCGATGGCCCGGGTCACGCCTTCCTGGCCGCCGGCCCCGAGGCCATAGGCGTAGGCGCGGCCGATCAACACCGCTCGCGCGCCCATGCAGAGCGCCTTGACGATGTCACTGCCGCGGCGGATGCCGCCGTCGAGCAGGATTTCGGTTTGTCCGCCGACCGCCTTCACGACCTCGGGCAGTACCCGAATCGTCGGCGCCACACCATCGAGTTGGCGAGCGCCATGATTCGACACGACGATCGCCGCCGCACCCTCCGCCACCGCTTGTCGCGCATCGTCGGCGGTGTGCACGCCC
>JBKJTI010000304.1:0-21999 GCA_046590425.1 Cypionkella sp.
GGAAGCGACGACGGGATTTGTTGTTGGCGTGGCTGACAGTGTTGCCAGACATCGGGCCTTTGCCAGAGAGTTCGCAGACGCGAGACATGGTCTATTTCCTTGTCAGTTTAAGACGAATAGGCAGCCACCCGAGGGGCAGCACCCGAATTTGATTTCGGGCATTTACGGGTAATCCGGGGGCGCGTCAAGCGTGCAAGGCGATAAAAGCCCGGCAAAAAGCCCAAGGCACAAGCGGTTTTCGCAGAAAAGGTCGCGAAAATTCCGCAAGCGGTACAGGGGTTTGTCCCCTGCCCTGCCCTATTCTGGCGGCTTTGACCCCGACCACAGCCTGCAAGATTTGCGTTTGCGTCACGGATTTATCACAACCCTCTGAGAAAGTTCAGGGAATCCGCCAAATTTACACCACAGTTTCGGCTCATTTGACATAATCAAGATGCAAATAGACCTGGGCGCGAGATCCGGGCAAACGAGCAGAGCAGCGCAGTGGCAAATATTACCGGAACCGCGGGGAATGATTCCCTTGTTGGGACGATTCTGTCTGATACCCTGACGGGCTTGGGCGGCAATGACTCGCTTTACGGCGGCAGCAGCACCGACACGCTTTATGGCGGAGACGATAACGACTCGCTGTTTGGCGGTGGCAGCGGCGACAGGCTTTATGGCGGCAACGGAAATGACACGCTGGACGGTGGGTCGGGGTCGGATCTGATCGACGGTGGCGCGGGCGTTGATACGGCGGTTTATGACGCCGCGACCGGAGCGGTTTCGGTTTCCTTGGCGACGGGTTTGGGTTCGGGTAGCGATGCGGGCGGGGATACGCTGACGGGCATCGAGAATATCATCGGCTCGGATTTCGCCGATACGCTGACCGGGGATGGCGGCGACAACGTGCTCTGGGGGGGCTTGGGCAACGACAGCCTGTGGGGTGGCGCGGGCAATGACAGCCTTTATGGCGGCACTGGCAATGATACACTGTTCGGCGGCGCGGGCGTTGATCTGCTGGACGGCGGCGCAGGCAGCGATGATGTGGATTATACCGCCTCGGCCGCTGCGATTAACGTTGATCTCGCGGCAGGCACTGGCATCGGCGGTGATGCGCAGGGTGATGTGCTGGTCAGCATCGAGGATGTGATCGGCTCGGGTTTTGCCGACACCATCACCGGATCGACGGCGGCCAACTTTCTGTATGGAGCGGCTGGCGCGGATTGGTTGGATGGCGGCGCTGCGAGTGACACGCTGTATGGCGGCAATGACAATGACACGCTGGTGGGCGGCGCTGGGTCAGATTCGCTGTTTGGCGGCGCAGGCGTTGATACGGCGGATTACAGCGCAGCCCTTGCAGGGGTGGCGGCCAGCCTGACCACCAATACCGGCACGGCGGGCGATGCCAGTGGCGACGTGTTCAACACGATTGAGAACCTTGCGGGATCGGCGTTCAATGACACGCTGGTGGGCGATGGCACTGCCAATGCTTTGTATGGCGCGGCGGGTGCGGATAGTCTTTCGGGCATGGCGGGCGTTGACAGCCTTTATGGCGGCGATGGCAATGACACGCTGAATGGCGGTGCCGGGTCTGACGTGCTGGACGGCGGGCTTGGCATTGATATGGTGGATTATTCTGCCGCAGCTTCGGCCGTGACGATCAACCTGGCCACCAATGTCAACTTGGGCAGCGATGCGGCGGGCGACAGTCTGAGCAGCGTCGAGGCGGTGATCGGTTCTGGGTTCAATGACAGTCTGACCGGGGACGCGGGCGCGAACGCATTGTTCGGTGGCGCGGGCAATGACACCCTGATCGGTGGCGGCGGCGCGGACAGTCTGGATGGCGGCGCGGGCACTGATACGGTGGATTACACCGCCTCGGGCGCGGGCATCACCATCAACCTTGCGCTCGGCACCGCGACAGGTGGCGATGCGACAGGCGATACGCTGGTTGGTGTCGAAAATATCATCGGCTCGAGTCTGGCTGATGTGATCGTCGGCGACGGGGCTGCCAATCTGTTCTATGGCGCGGCGGGCGCGGACGCTCTGGACGGCGGTGCGGGCAATGACACGCTATTTGGTGGCGCGGACAATGACACGCTGACGGGCGGTCTGGGCAATGACAGCCTGGACGGCGGCACCGGTATTGATACGGCGGATTATTCGGCAGCGGCTGCGGCGGTTGCGGTCAGCCTGACCACGGGCGCAGGGACAGCGGGCGAGGCCAACGGCGATGTGCTGACCGGGATCGAGAATCTGCTCGGCTCGGCCTTTAACGACACATTGACGGGCGACGGCACTGCCAACGCTTTGTATGGCGGGCTTGGCGCAGACAGTCTGAATGGCGCGGCGGGCGTTGACAGCCTGTACGGCGGCGATGGCAACGATACGCTGAATGGCGGTGCGGGCGGCGACTTGATCCAAGGTGGCGCAGGCGTTGATACTGCTGATTATTCGACTGTGGTGTCTGCCGCGGGCGTCACTGTCAACCTTGCGACCGGTCTGAGTTCTGGCGGCGATGCGGTTGGCGATACGCTGGCGGGCATCGAGAATGTCACCGGCACGAGCGCTGCCGACAGTCTGACCGGCGATGCCGGTGCCAACCTGCTGGATGGCGGCGCGGGGAATGACACGCTGGCGGGGGGGGCTGGCAATGACACGCTGATCGGCGGCGCGGGCACCGATACGGCGGATTATTCCACCTCGGGCGCGGCGGTGGCGATTTCGCTGGCGGCGGGCACGGCTTCGGGCGGCGATGCGCAGGGCGATAGCTTGAGTGGGTTTGAGAACCTGATCGGCTCGGCCTATAACGACACGCTGACCGGGGATGCGGCGGCCAACGCGCTGAGCGGGGCTGACGGCAACGATCTGCTCTATGGCGCGGCGGGGATCGACAGTCTCTTTGGCGGCACAGGCAATGACACGTTGTTTGGTGGTGCGGGCAATGACAGCCTAGACGGTGGTGCGGGCCTTGACACCGCCGATTATTCGGCCTCGACGGCGGCGGTCAACGTCAACCTGAATGGCGGGGCGAATACCGGCGGCGATGCGGCAGGCGATACGCTGGTGGCGATCGAGAACCTGATCGGCTCAGCCTACGCCGATGTGCTGACGGGCAACGCAGGGGCAAACTATCTGTCGGGCGGTGCTGGCATCGACAGCCTTTATGGCGGCGATGGCGATGATACTCTGGCCGGGGGTGCGGGCGCGGATGTGCTGAACGGCGGCGCCGGGATGGACTTTGTCGACTATTCCACCAGCACTGCGGCGGTGTCGCTCAACCTGACGACATGGACCGCTTTGTATGGCGACGCTCAGGGTGATCAGCTGACCGGCACCGATGGGGTGATCGGCTCGGCGTTCAACGACACCATCATTGGCTTTGACGATCAGGGCGTGAGCGGGGACGTTTACACCAACATCTTTTCGGGTGGTGGCGGTGACGATTATCTCGACGGCAAGGGCAGCAACGATATCCTCTATGGCGGGTCTGACAACGACAGTGTCTATGGCGGCACCGGCGATGATGCGAGCTATGGCGGCACCGGCAATGACGCGGTCTATGGCGGCGACGGCAACGACAGCTCTTACGGCGACGCCGGTAACGATCTGGTCTATGGTGGCGCGGGCAATGATGCCGTCGATGGTGGTGACGGCAACGACAGCGTTTATGGCGATCTCGGCAATGACACTGTGCTGGGAGGGGCTGGCAATGACGCGGTTTACGGCGGCGATGGCACCGATTCGGTAGACGGCGGCAGCGGCGACGATTCCGCCTTTGGCGGTGCGGGCAATGATCTGGTTTATGGCGGTCTGGGCAATGACACGCTGGATGGCGGCACGGGCAACGATCTGGTCTACGGCGGCGACGGCAATGATGTTGTCGATGGCGGCGATGGTGACGACACGGTTTATGGCGACCTTGGCAATGACACCGTACTGGGCGGTGGGGGCAATGACAGCGTTTATGGCGGCACGGGCAATGACTCGCTTGACGGCGGGCTGGGCAATGATGTGCTGGATGGCGGCACAGGTAATGACACGCTGGCGGGCGGCGACGGCAATGATCTGATCTATGGCGGCGACGGCAGCGATGCCGTCTACGGCGGGGCGGGTGCGGATACGCTGGTCGGCGGTTTTGGCGCGGATACGATCTATGCCGGCGCAGGCGATATGGTGGATGGTGGCACCAGCGGCACCGACTGGGATGTGCTGGATCTGACCGGGCAAGCACCGTTCAAGATCGTTCGCGATCCACTGAACCACCTCAATGGCGTGGTGAATTTCTATGACGGCAGCGGCAATCTGATCGGCACGCTGAACTTCACCAATATCGAAAGCATCGTGTCCTGCTTCACTCCCGGCACGCGGATTGCGACGCTTGCGGGAGAAGTGGCGGTTGAGGCGTTGCAGGTTGGCGATATGGTGGAGACGCGCGACAATGGCATCCAGGAAATCCGTTGGATCGGCTCGCGCCGGATCATGCGTGAAGAATTGCGCGCCGATGAAAGTCTGCGGCCAATCCTGATCCGGGCGGGGGCCCTGGGGCGTGGTCTGCCGGAGGCCGATATGATGGTGTCGCGCCAGCACCGGATGTTAATCAGCTGGCCACGCGCCGAATTGCTGTTTGGCAGCGATGAAGTTCTGGTGCGTGCGCAGCACCTGCTGAGCTTGCCCGGTGTCTCGGTGGCAGATGTCGAAGCTGTGACCTATCTGCACATCCTGTTTGACCGCCATGAGGTGATCCTGGCCGATGGCGCGTGGAGCGAAAGCTTTCAGCCGGGGGACCGCACCATGGGCGGGATGGATGCCGAGCAGCGCGATGAGATTTACAAAATCTTCCCGGAATTGGCGCAAAGCGGCCAACTCGCCCGGTTCGAGGCGGCGCGTCCGACACTGAAATCCTTTGAGGCAAAGGTTTTGCTGGCGGCCTGAACCAGACCAAACTCAGCTAAAACAGACGCCGCAAGCCGAGGGATTTGCGGCGTTTTGCTTTGATTGGCGTTGCTGATTGTGAAATCAGATCAGAAACACCCAAAGGGCCAGCCGATAGATCGGCCAGCCCCAAGGTTTTGATTTGCCTTCCCGATCAGGTAAACAGGAAGTCGGTGGTCGAAATCTGCAATGCGTCGGTCAGCCCGCCGATCCGAATGGTCAGATCGGTGGCTCCGTTGCCGTCAAAATCCAGTTGCAGCGCGCCGTTGATGAAGCGGGCTTCGGTGTTGGCACTGCCCGAGAAGGCCGACCCGCCGACGTAGGCGAAGGTGCCGGTCAACAGGCCTGCGAATTCCAGCAGATCGCCCTCGGCCGAACCACCGTCCACGGCGTTGAAGTCCTGGATCGTCGCCTGAGAGCTCGAAGCCGCGACAAACACGAAGTGGTCCGCGCCAGTGCCGCCCGTCAGCACATCCGCACCATCGCCGCCCAACAAAGTATCATCCCCGGCCATGCCGTTCAGCACGTTCTTGCCAGAATTGCCCGTCACCACGTTGTTCAACTCGTTGCCGGTGCCGTTGATGCCGAAAGTGCCGCTCAAGGTAAGGTTCTCGAAGTTTGCGCCCAAAGTGTGGCTGATCTTGCTGGAGACAAGATCGGTCCCGCTGGCGGCGGCTTCCGTCACAACATCACCGACATTGTCGATCATATAGGTGTCGTCACCGCTGCCGCCGGTCATTTGGTCAACCCCGATGCTGCCATCGAGCGTGTCGTTGCCCAAACCACCGTCGAGCGTATCGTGGCCAGACCCTGCCAAGAACTTGTTGTCGCCCGAGTTGCCGATCATCACGTTGGCAAGCGTGTTGCCCGTTCCGTTGATGTTCCCGGTGCCGGTCAGCGTCAGGTTTTCCACAGGCCCAAGGATCGTGAACGTGACAGAAGACAACACGGTATCGGTGCCTTGGTTCGATATCTCGGTGACTTTATCTGCGGTGCTGTCGACGATGTAGGTGTCGTTACCTACGCCCCCCGTCATGATGTCATTGCCGGTCCCGCCATCCAAAGTGTCGTTGCCTGCACTTGCCGTGATGGTGTCGTTGCCCGCCAGACCCGACAGATAGTTATCGCCGATGTTGCCCAGCAGGATGTTATCAGTCGAGTTGCCCGTGCCGTTGATCACCAGCGCGCCCGTCAGGGTCAGGTTCTCAATCGTTTCGGCCAGAGTGAAGTTCACCGAAGAATTCACCGTGTCGGTGCCGTTAAAAGCCAGTTCGACCACCACATCGCTGATCGAGTCAACAAAGTAGGTGTCGTTGCCAAGACCGCCGATCATCGAGTCATTGCCCGCGCCGCCGTTCAGGGTGTCAGCCCCCGCTCCGCCGTCCAGCGTATCATTGCCGCCCAAGCCATTCAGCGTGTTTGCACCGCCGTTGCCGGTGATCAGGTTTGAACCGCTGTTGCCAGTCCCCGTCAGACCAGCCGAACCCGTCAGGATCAGGTTTTCGGTATTGGTGGTCAGGGTCCAGTTCACAGTGGCGCTGACAGTGTCCAAGCCAGAGAATGCCGATTCAGAAATCACATCGTTCAGCGAGCTGACAAGGTAGAGATCGTCGCCTGACCCGCCAAAGAGCGCATCATTGCCGGTGCCGCCGTCCAACGTGTCATTGCCAAGACCACCATAAAGGCTGTCATTGCCCGACTCGCCGCCCAGCAGGTTGTTGCCGGTGTTGCCGATGACGGTGTTGTCAAGATTGTTGCCGCGGCCCTCGATACTGTCGGTGCCCAGCAGGTTCAGGTTCTCGGTGAACGAGGTCAGCGTCCAGTTGACCGTTGCATCAACGGTGTCGAAACCGCCGGTGCTGGTTTCCAGCGTCTTATCCGTGGTGCTGTCAACGACATAGTGGTCATCATTGTCGCCACCGACCATCGAGTCATTGCCGATGCCGCCGTCAAGCGTGTCGTTGCCTGCGCCACCGATCAGCGTGTCATTGCCTGCCAGACCGGACAGCAGGTTGGCTGCGATATTGCCGGTCAGCACGTTGGCCACCGCATTGCCTGTGCCGGTCAGGGCAGAAGTGCCCAGCAGGGTCAGGTTTTCAAAGTTGCTGAGCAAGGTGTAGCTGAACGAGGTCTGCACCGTGTCGATGCCTTCATTGAACAACTCGACCACCACGTCATTGGCGTTGTCTATCACGAAGGTATCGTTGCCAATGCCACCGATCAGGCTGTCGTTGCCAATGCCGCCATCCAAAGTGTCGCCGCCCGCACCGCCGTTGATGGTGTCATCGCCCGCCAGACCTTGCAGCAGGTTCTGCCCGCCGTTGCCGGTGATGGTGTTGGCCGAGGCATTGCCGGTGGCGTCGATACTGGCCGCGCCGTTTTGGATCAGATTCTCGATATTGTCAGTCATCGTCCAATCTGCGCCGGTGATGACGGTATCGTTGCCTTCGCCGGTAAGCTCGCTCACCACATCGGCGGTGGCGTTGATGGTGTAGGTGTCGTCACCGACGCCGCCAGCCACCGAGTCGTTGCCGATGCCGCCATCCAAGCTGTCGTTGCCCACGCCACCGAAGAGAGTGTCGTTGCCCGTGCCGCCGGTCATGTAGTTGTTGCCGGTGTTGCCGGTCATGATGTTGTCAGAGGTGTTGCCGGTGGCGTTGATATTGGCCGTCCCCGACAGGATCAGATTTTCAACGTAGCGGTCCATGGTAATGGTGACCGAGCTTTCCATCGTGTCGGTGCCGCCATCAACCAACTCGATAATCTCGTCGCCCGAGCCGTCAACGTAGTAATAATCATTGCCGGCACCACCGGTCATGTCGTCCGACCCGGTGCCGCCATTCAGCGTATCATCGCCTGCATTGCCGATCAGAGTGTCGTTGCCTTCCAGACCCGACAGCAGGTTGTTGCCCGCGTTGCCGGTCATCAGGTTGGCAACGGTATTGCCTATGCCGCTGAGGTTGGCGGTATCGTCCAGCAACAGGTTTTCAAAGTTGGCAGCCAAGGTCCAGTTCACCGTGGTCTGAACCGTATCGGTCCCCTCACTGGCCAGTTCGACCAGCACGTCATTCAGGCTGTCGACCTGGTAGAGGTCGCTGCCTTTGCCGCCGATCAGGCTGTCATTTCCGGTGCCGCCGTCCAGCACATCGCCGCCGTCCATGCCGTAGATGGTATCATTGCCCGCCAAGCCGCGCAGGATGTTCTTGCCCATCGTGCCGGGGCTGCTGTCGCCGCTGTTGCCGATCAGGATGTTGGCAAGCTCGTTGCCCGTGCCGTTGATATCCAGCGACCCGGTAAACGTCAGACGTTCGATATTGGCGCCAAGGATGAAATCAACCGAAGACGTGACCAGATCGTTGCCTTCGCTGGCATTCTCGGTGATCGTTTCGGCCGCAGAGTCGACAACATAGCTGTCATCGCCCTCGCCGCCGATCATGGTGTCATTCTCACCGCCGCCGTCCAGCGTGTCATTGCCAGCCCCACCGGTCAGCACGTTGATAAAGGCGTCACCCGTCAAAGCATCGGCGAAGGCCGAGCCGATCAGGTTCTGGATGCCGACCAGACGGTCGCCTTGCGCATCGCCGCCCGAGCCTGTCGAGCCCGATACCACCGAAACCGTCACAGCGGCCGACGAGGCCGAATAATCAACCGTGTCCGAACCGAAGCCACCGTTCAGTGTATCCGCGCCAGCGCCACCGATCAGGATGTTGTCATTGTCGTTTCCGGTCAGGCTGTCTGCACCTGCCGAACCACGGATGTTTTCAAAGTTGGCAAGAATGTCACCGTCGGCATCGCCACCCGCGTTCACGCCGCTGAACAGATTGACAGTGACCGCCGCCGCCGAAGTCGAATAGTCGGCGGTGTCATTGCCCGCACCGCCATCAAGAGTGTCGGCCCCTGCGCCACCCAAAATCAGATTGTTACCCGCATCGCCGATAATGGTATCAGCAAAGGCCGATCCGATGGCGTTTTCAATCGCCACCAACGTATCCGCACCATCACCACCTGTTACCAGTAGCGTGGTCAGGTTGATGCTGAGCGCAGCGGTGGCCGCAGCGTAGCTGACGGTATCCACATCCCCGCCGCCGTCGATTCGGTCGTTTCCGGTGCCGCCCAGCAGCACGTCATTGCCCAGACCGCCATAGAGGCTGTCATTGCCAGCGGCACCCGACAGGGTGTCGTTACCTGCGTTGCCCGTCAGGGTGTTGGCATTGGCATCGCCCGTCAGCACGTCATCAAAACCCGAGCCGTTGACGTTCTCAAGGTTCACGATGGTGTCGCCCGTCGCATCGCCGCCCGTGGCGGTGTTGCCGGTCAGGCTGATGGTGACGGCCGCCGATGAGGTGCTGTAATCCACGGTGTCCGAAGTGCCCGCACCGCCGTCCATCACGTCATTGCCAGCACCGCCCGTGATCAGGTCGTTGTCGGCCCCGCCATAAAGACTGTCATTACCAGCGCCGCCGAACAACTGATCGTTGCCCGCAGCCCCGGTCAGCACGTTGTTGCCTGTATCGCCCGTCAAGGTGTCAGCCTGCCCCGAGCCAATGATATTCTCGATCGAGATATAGGTATCGCCCTGCGCATCGCCACCCGTGGCGGACAGCGTGGCGAGGTTCGCGTTTACCGCAGCGGTACTGGCGGTGTAATCTGCCGTGTCGTTGCCGGTGCCGCCATCCAGCAGATCGGCGCCACCGAGGCCGATCAGCGTGTCGTTGCCCGCAAGGCCGGTCAGGGTGTCATTGATTGCACCTGCCGTTGCCGTGACAGTGTCGTTTCCAGTTCCGCCGGTAAAAGTCGCCATTCTTAAAAGCTCCAAGGTTAAGGGCCGCCGGGAGACCGGGGGACAAAGGTTGATTGCATAAAGGGATAGGTGAGACTTCGGGCCAAAATTGGACGGAAATTTCCGCAAAAGCCGCAAATCGCGGCAAAAGCGCGGCAACTTCTAGCACAGTGCGCACGGCACGATCACCGATATTATATTGAAATCATTATATTATATGTGAAGAGTGCCATAGCGAAATCCCGCCGGGCTGCCGCATTTTGCCCGCCCGATGATCGTTAAGACCGCATCGGCGCGAATCAAATCACGGTGTGACGCCCATGCTGGTTGATCAAGGTTTGGCGATCAACTGCGGTGCAGCAAATCTAGGATCTGGGTCGCGGCGGCCTCGGGCGTGCAGCGGCCTTCTGCGACAGCGCGGCCTTGCGATGCAACGATGCCCTTGGTTGGCTCTTGCTCAAGCACCGCCAACAAGCCGCGCCGCAATTCTTCCTTGAACCAATGCTGCGCCTGCTGGCCGCGCCGCGCAGCCCAATGACCCTGCGCACGCCGCCAGTCGGCCAGAACCTGCATCTCAGCCCAAGCCGCCGCCAGCCCAGCCTGTTCCAGCGCCGAGACGGTCATCGCTTTGGGATAACCGACCAGGTCTTGCGGGCGTTTGCGCAGCAGCCGCAATGCCCCTGCATAATCGGCGCAGGTCCGCATCGCGGCGGGCTTCAGATCGCCATCGGCTTTGTTCACCAGGATCAGATCGGCCATCTCCATGATACCGCGCTTCACGCCTTGCAATTCATCGCCGCCAGCAGGGGCCAAAAGCAGGATGAACAGATCGCAGAGTTCCGCCACCACGGTTTCGGATTGGCCGACGCCCACCGTCTCAATCAGGATGATGTCAAAGCCAGCGGCTTCGCAGAGCGCGACGGCTTCCCGGGTGCGCCGCGCCACGCCGCCCATCTGGGCTTGGCTGGGAGAAGGGCGGATGAAGGCCCGTGGATCGCGGGCAAGGTGTTCCATCCTTGTCTTGTCACCAAGGATCGAGCCGCCCGTGCGGGCCGAGGAGGGATCAACCGCAAGCACCGCGACGCGCTTGCCCTGCCCGGTCAGCATCAGCCCGAAGCTTTCGATGAAGGTGGATTTACCGACACCCGGTGTGCCGGAAAGCCCGATCCGCAGGGCTTGCTTTTCGCTGCCCAAGGCTTGCAACAGATCCAGCGCCTGCGCGCGATGATCGGCACGCGCGCTTTCCACCAGCGTGATGGCGCGGGCCAGACTGCGACGGTCGCCCGATTGCAGGCTGGGGACGAGGTGAGCAAGATCCATGACGACTCCCTTTGCGCGGTTTTGCCCGATGGCGCTGGGTTTTGCCAGTGTGACCTTGAAACAGGGGCGGCCTCGGGGGGCATCGAGCCCCCGCTCAGCCGCGCGGCCGGGGGATGACCGGATACCTTGTCTTGGCGGTGCGGTTGGCAGCGCTCCGCGCGGGAGTATTTCAGAAAGAGCAACTGCAAAGGAATTGCTCTTTCCTAAATACTCATTCTTTTTGCCACCTGCTGGCCAAGCTGGCGCGGTTGCAGGATAAGCAGGCATGATCAGATTGCCGATAGAAGATGTGTTGGGGGAAATGCGCGCGGCGGTGGCGGCGCGCGGGATGGTGGTTTTGCAGGCGCCGCCAGGGGCGGGCAAGACAACACGGGTGCCGCTGGATTTGCTGGACTCTGGGTTGATCTCAGGGCGGATCGTGATGCTTGAACCCCGGCGGTTGGCGGCTCGGGCGGCGGCGGAGCGGATGGCCGAGACGTTGGGCGAGGCCGTTGGGGCGACCGTGGGATACCGCATTCGCGGTGAAGCGAGGGTTTCGCGTGGCACCCGGATCGAGGTGGTGACCGAGGGGATTCTGACGCGGATGATCCAGAGCGATCCGGGGCTTACGGGCGTCGGCGCGCTGATCTTTGACGAGTTTCATGAGCGGTCTTTGAATGCCGATCTTGGGCTGGCTTTGGCGTTGGAAATTCGTGGGGCGTTGCGGGACGATCTGGTGTTGCTGGTGATGTCGGCGACTTTGGATGCCGCCCCGGTCGCCGCGCTGATGGGCGATGCGCCGGTGGTGACTTCGATGGGTCGGGCCTATCCGGTGGAGACTAGGTGGCTGAGGCGGACCCCTGATGCCTCGATGCGGTTTGAGGCGGGAGTGGCCGCATTGGTGCGTCAGGCGGTTGAGGAGACCGAAGGCGGGGTGTTGGTGTTTCTGCCCGGTGAAGGCGAAATCCGGCGGGTGGAGGGGATGCTGGCGGGGCTGGCGGGCTGCGAGGTGCGACCTTTGTTTGGGGCAATGGAGTTTGCGGCGCAGCGGGCGGCTTTGGCGCCATCTGAGGCGCGCAAGGTGGTGTTGGCGACCTCGATTGCCGAGACGTCTTTGACCATCCCGGATGTTCGCGTGGTGGTCGATGGCGGGCGGGCGCGGCGGGCGCGGTTTGATCCAAACTCTGGCATGTCGCGGCTGGTGACGGAGCGGGTGACGCGCGCCGAGGCCGAGCAGCGGCGCGGTCGCGCGGGGCGCGTCGCAGAGGGGGTCTGCTACCGCTATTGGACCAAGGGCGAGGAAGGCGGGCTGGCGGCTTATCCTCCGGCGGAGATTGAGGCGGCGGATTTGACCGGGCTGGCGTTGGAGCTGGCGTTGTGGGGCGGCGATGTCGGGTTTTTGACCGCGCCAAATGTGGGGGCGATGGCCGAAGCGCGGGCGCTGCTGGAGGGGTTGGGGGCGCTTGCGGGCGGGCGGATCACGCCGCATGGCCGGGTGTTGGCTGCCCTGCCCTTGCATCCCCGCCTCGCGCATATGTTGGCGGTGGCGGGGCCGGAGGCGGCAGTTTTGGCGGCAGTGTTGGGCGAGCGGGATGTGCTGAAGGGCGCTCCACCGGATTTGGCGCTGCGGCTGGCTGCGGTGGCGGATGTGCGGCGGTTTGAGGGGTCGCATCCGTGGCCGGTTTTGCGGCCCGTAGTCGAGCGGGTCAAGCTGGAGGCGCGGCGGTTGGCGCGGGCGGCATCGGGCGCGGATGCTGGCTATAGTTTGGCGCAGATGGCGGCACTGGCTTACCCGGATCGGGTGGGGCTGCGGAGGAAGGGGGAAGCTCCGCGATGGGTGCTGTCGGGCGGCAAGGGGGCGGTGATGGCGGCGGGTTTACCGCTGGCCGGGGCGCGGTTGATCGTGGCAACGGATCTGGACGGCGATGCGCGCGAGGCTGGGGTGCGTCAGGCGGTGGTGATTTCCGAGGCGGAATTGCGGGCGGTGTTTGGCGACCAGATCGTGTGGCGCGAGGTTTGCTTCTGGTCGAAGCGTGAGGGGCGCGTGATGGCGCGGCGGCAGGAGAGTTTCGGGGCGCTGGTGTTGGCGGATTTGCATTGGGATGCGCCGGCTGAGGCGGTGGCGCGGGCGGCACTGGAGGGAATGCGCCTGAATGGGCTGCATTTCACAGCCTCGGCGCGGCGGTTGCGGGCGCGGGTGGAATTGGCGCGGGGGGGTGGCGACGCGTGGCCGGATTTCAGCGATCCGGGCTTGCTGGAGACGGCTGAGGACTGGTTGCTGCCGCATCTCTCCGGAGTCCGAACAGAGGCGGATTTGCGCGGGTTCGATCTGGCCGAGGCGTTGAAGGCGCGGCTGTCTTGGGAGCAGGTGGCGGCTTTGGACAAGCTGGTGCCGGGGGCGTTTGTAACGCCTTTGGGGCGGCGCGTGCCGATTGATTATGATGGCGAGGTGCCGGGGATTGAGGTGCGGCTGCAGGAGATGTTTGGCGTGGTGGTGCATCCGGTGGTGGGGGTGAAACGGCTGCCGCTGCGGGTGGTTCTGACCTCGCCGGGTCAGAAGACGATTCAGGTGACGATGGATCTGCCGGGGTTCTGGAAATCCTCCTATGCGGATGTGAGGAAGGATATGCGGGGGCAGTATCCGCGGCATCCCTGGCCGGAGGACCCGACGGTTGCGGAACCGACCTTGCGGGCCAAGCCTCGGGGGACTTGAGGGCGGTCCCGCGTTGGGACCGTTTGGATTTGTGGGGGATTTCAGGGGGTTGGGGTGTAGCGTTAAGGGTGTGTTAGGGATTGGGAGAGTCCCCCAGCCTATACCTCTCCCTCGTAGTTCCAAAGAACCGACTGCTCACCAAACATAATTGCCAAACATCATAGGCACATCTCTGCTCGCCGGCATGCCAAGGATGAAAGACTTCCGTTGCGAACGCAGTTTCATATCGGCTGAATTCTCCTTCGCATTTTCCACATAACCAATGGAACTTTGGGCCATCCTGACCACATCTATTTTGATTATCCGTTGCCTGAACGGCGGCGCAGCCTAGCCCCCTTGCCTTGCTCGATTTGTCCCGCGACAAATCGGGCCGCGCCTGCCTGCCCCGGCAGGCGCGTTTACACGCACCTACCAGACAGGCGCGGTCCGATTTACGGACGGCGGGTTGTGGCACAGCACCTCTTGCCCAACGGCTTTCAGCCTTATGGGCAACGAACCGAGAAACGCTCCACTGGAGCGTTTCTTTTCGGTCCGGGTGCGGTCTGCGGGGCGTTGATCTTGGCTTCAATCTTGAATCTTGTTGGCTTGTCTTGGTATCGCCTTTGCGTAAATTTCTTGGCAACCATTCCTCGTCTCGCACGTTGTCTTTGCGATGAGCGGAGGGCCGGGCGGTCTTTCGCGCGATAAGGAGATGATCATGCGGAATTTTGCTTTGCCGATGGTGCTGGTGGCGAGCCTTGCGGGGGCGGGTCCGGTGCAGGCGCAGACCGATCTGGGCGATGTGGTCTCGGGGATTGCGCAGTCTTTGATTGCGCAGGAGATGGACAAGAAGGCCTATCTGGAGGCGCAACGGCTGAACACTGTGCGGGGGTATCGCAGCTATCTGGCGCAGTATCCGAAGGGGATTTACCGGTTGAATGCCGAGCGGGCTTTGGTGGCGCTGGGGGCTTCGGTTGGGCCGGACCCGATGCGGCCTGATCCGGGCAATCCGCCACCGGTGGGCGTGGGCAGTGCCGCCTCGGTGGAGGCCTCGATTGGGCTCAGCCGGACGCAAAGGGTGAAGATTCAGCGGCAGTTGACGGTGCTGGGCTATCCGACCGGCGTGGCGGATGGGCTGTGGGGGTCGAAGACTCGCGGCGCGATCATCCAGTGGCAGAAGAAGAACAAGCTGACGGCGACCGGCTATGTGACGGCGCGGCAGGTGAATATGCTCGCCGAGCAGTCGGGGGGCAGTGTCAACCCGACCCCGGACGAGCCTTCGGCGGGCGATGATGTGCTTGAGGAGCGTTTGCTGGGCCTGACCTCTGGTGAGCGGCTTGAGGTGCAGCGGCGGCTGACCGCTTTGGGCTATAACACCTATGGGGTGGATGGCAGCTTTGGGTCGAACACCCGGCGAGCCTTGGCGTCGTGGCAGCGCGATGAGGGGCTGCGGGCCAGCGGCTATCTGACCGCCGATCAGTTGCGGCAGCTGCGGCGGCAGTCGGGCGGCTGAGGGGATCAGTTGAAATTTTGCGGGCCGCCCCATTGTTTGGGCGGCCTTTTTTATGGCGCGGTCAGCTGTTTGGGCCGCCCTGCCCTGCGGATTGGAACCAGTGGCGGATGGTGTCACGCTCGGGTTGTTCCATGTAGCTGAGGTTGGCGGGGGGCATGGCGTGGGTGAGGCCGGATTGCAGGTAGATGCGTCTGGCTTCCGCCGCGATTTGGGCGGCAGTTTCGAGGACGACGCCTTTGGGGGGCCAGTAAAGGCCCTCGTAGGCGGGCTCGGCGGCGTGGCACATCGAGCAGCGGCCTTGCACGATGGAGACGACTTGGTCGAAGTCTTTGGCGCTGGCGTAGATGAGGGCTTCGCGGTTCAGGACGGCTTCTTCAGGGTGGTGGCGCATCGGGGCGGTCGAGAGCCATGCGATGATCAGGAAGATGATTGCGGTTGCGAACCATGTCCAGTGCGGGTTGCCTTTTCGGGCGTGCTTGGTGTTGAACCAGTGGCGGATGGTGACGCCCATCAGGAAGACGAGGGAGGCTATCAGCCAGTTGTACTGGGTGGCGAACACCAAGGGGTAGTGGTTGGACAGCATCAGGAACAGCACGGGTAGAGTCAGGTAGTTGTTGTGGGTACTGCGCTGTTTGGCGATCTTGCCGTATTTCGGGTCGGGGGTGCGGCCTGCTTTCAGGTCTGCGACCACGATGCGCTGGTTCGGCATGATGATCATAAACACGTTGGCCGACATGATGGTGGCGGTGAACGCGCCTAGGTGGAGGAGTGCTGCGCGGCCGGTGAAGACTTGGGTGTAGCCCCAAGCCATGCCGACGAGGATGATGTAGAGGCCGATCATCAGGCGGGTGTTGTCGTCGCCAAAGCGGCTTTTGCAGATCAGGTCATAGGCGATCCAGCCGAAGGCGAGGGAGGCGAGGGATATGGCGATGGCTTGGATTTGGGTCAGGTCGGCTACGGCGGGGTCGATCAGGTAGAGGTTGGCGCCGAGGTAGTAAACGAGGAACAACATGGCGAAACCGGAGAGCCAAGTGGTGTAGCTTTCCCATTTGAACCAGGTGAGGTGCTCGGGAAGCATCTGAGGGGCGACGAGGTATTTCTGGATGTGGTAAAAGCCGCCGCCGTGGACCTGCCATTCCTCGCCATGCGCCAGGGGGGGCAGGCTGGGGGTTTTGCGCAGGCCAAGATCAAGGGCGATGAAGTAGAAGGACGAGCCGATCCAGGCAATGGCGGTGATCACATGCGTCCAGCGCAATGCGATTTCGACCCATTCCCACAGCACAACCCAATCATACATGGCGCGTCCCCCTGATGCTTGATGTCAGGCTATACCGGCGCGCACTCTTCTGTTAATCCTTCAAATGCAGGATCACTTTCAATCTGCGCGCGATAATCGAAGTTTGCCCGGTCAGCGGGCCGCCGGCGAAGATCGGGGCCGGAACAGCAGGATCAGCCGATGTCCTATGTCAACAACATCAAGATGTTCGTCCGGGTTTACGAGTTGGGCTCGATGTCGGCGGCGGCGCGCGATCAGCGCACGTCGCCTGCGGTGTCATCGGCGCGCATATCGGAGTTGGAAAAGCATCTGGGGGTCAGGCTGTTTTCGCGCACCACGCGCAGTCTGCAACCCACGGAGAACGGGCGGATCTTTTATGACGGGGCGAAGAAGATCCTGGATGCGATCGACGACGCCGAAGCGGCGGTGATGGATGTGACGCAGAACCCGCGCGGGACGATCTTTGTCTCGGCTCCGCTGGGGGTGGGACGGCGGTTTATCGCGCCGCATGTGCCGGTGTTCAAGGACATGTATCCGCAGATCGACGTGCGGTTGCGGTTGTCGGACCGGATCATTGATGTGACCGCCGAGGGGCTGGATGTGGCGTTTCATCTGGGGCTGCTGGACGATTCGACGTTGAAGGTGCGGCTGATCGCGGATTGTCCGCGGGTGCTGTGCGCTGCGCCGGGCTATGTCGCGCGGCGGGGCATGCCGATGGACGGTGCGGCGCTGGTGTCGGACCGGCACGACTGTCTGAACCTGCGGTTTCCGGGTGCCAAGGAGTTCCAGTGGGCCTTGCAGACCCCCGACGGCCCGCGCCGGTTCGAGATCAGCGGACCGTTCGAAAGCGACGACGGCGATGTGCTGACCGGCTGGGCGCTGGACGGGCGCGGGATCGTGATGAAGCCGGTGTTCGAGGTGGCCGATCATCTGCGGTCGGGCGCGTTGATACCGGTGGCGGTGGCCACGCCGGCGCTGCCGACGCAGTTGTCGTCGTTAAGCCAGCACCGGCGGCTGAAAGACCCCAAGGTGCGGCTGTTCACCGATTTCATGGCGGCGCATGTGCGCGAGGCGGTGCGAAAGGCAGTGCAGGGGCCGTGAGGCACGCTGTCGCGGGTGGCAAGCGCCGGGGGGTTTCACACCCCCCGGACCCCCCGTGGGATATTTGCGAACAGCAGAATGGCAGGATTGCGGGATTTCGGGATTTCGGGGTCAGATGGACTTCAGCACCGACTCGAAGCGGTCGAGGAAATAGTCGACGTTATCGCGTGAGAACACCAGCGGCGGGCGGATCTTCAGCACGTTGGCGCGCGGGCCGGTGGCGGAAATCAGCACCCGTGCGGCGCGCAGGGCGTTGACGATGCGGCTGGCGCGGGGGGCATCGGGCGTCAGAGGATCGCCGTTGATGATTTCGACGCCCAGAAACAGGCCGGCGGCGCGGACCTCGCCAAGGCAGGGGTGGAGTTTGGCGAGCGCTTGCAGCCCCTCGCGGAAATAGGCACCGGTGGTGCGGGCATTTTCCTGCAGCGCCTCGGTCTGGACCACTTCGAGCACGGCCATCGCGGTGGCCGCCGCGACCGCGTTGCCGCCGAAGGTGTTGAAATACCGCGCCCTTGCGCCGAATTCCGTAATGACTTCGGGGCGGATCACCAGGCCTGCTATCGGATAGCCGTTGCCCATCGGTTTGCCTAAGGAGACCATATCGGGGATCAGGCCGTGGCGTTGAAAGCCCCACATCGCATCGCCGGTGCGGCCAAAGCCCGGTTGCACCTCGTCGGCGATGAACACGCCGCCTGCCGCGCGGATTGCCGCAACCGCCGGCGCAAGGAAACCCGGCGGGTCGGTGAACACGCCGTCCGAGGAAAACACCGTATCCACGATCAGGCCCGCAGGTTTGATGCCGTGGCGCAGCATGTCGTCGATGGCCGCCTGCACTCCGGCGGCGAAGGCGGTGCCAAGGTCGCCCGACAGGCGCAGCGCGTCGGGTGCCGGAACGGTGCGGACATGTTCACCAAGCGGCACCCCGTCGCCAAGGCTGGGCGACATGCCCGACACTGCCAGCGTGACACCGTGGTAGGCGGTTTCGGTGACGATGAAGCCGCTGCCTCCGGTATGGGCGCGGGCAATGCGCAGGGCCAGATCGTTGGCCTCGGACCCGGTGCAGGTGAACATCACATGGCCAAGTTCAGCGGGAAAGGTAGCCAGCAGCTTTTCGGCGTAATCCAGAACGGTGTCGTGCAGATAGCGGGTATGGCTGGCGAAGGTGGCGGACTGCCGGGCGGTGGCGGCGGTCACATGGGGGTGGCAATGGCCGACGGAGGCCACGTTGTTGTAGGTATCAAGGTAGGCGTTGCCGTCCTTGTCATAGAGCCAGACGCCTTCACCGCGCACCAGATGCACCGGGGTTTCATAAAACAGCCGGTAGGCCGGGCCAAGGGCGGCCCGGCGGCGCGCCACCAGAGCCGCATCATCGGGGGGCAGATTGCCCTGCCCCGGCACATAGGCGTTGATCATGGTCGGGTTGGGTTTCATGGTCACTCCTGCCCGCAGGCGCGGGCGATGGCGGCGCGGGCGGCGTCGCGGGGGATGGCGGCAAGTGCCAGCAGCCCGGAGTGGGCCGTGGCGAAATTGCGCAAGATATAGGGCGCGTTGTCGGGATAGCGGGCAGCGCGCCACGAGGTGATGGCGATGGTCGTCACCATGCGGGCCAGCACCAGATCGTAAAGCAGGTAAGCCTCGACGCGGGTCAGCGGCAGCACCGCATGAAAGGCGGTGGCCATTTCGGTCAGGTCGGCGAGACAATCCGCGGTGTCGATCTGGTAGGAGGCCGCAATCGCCAGATCGCAGATCAGCGGCGTATGCACCATGTCACCGAAATCGAGAATCCCGCGAAGGCGCGAAGGGTCGTCCGCATCGACCACCACATTGTGCGGGTTCAGATCGTTGTGGACCACCTGCCAGCGGCATTCGGGCAGGCGGGGGGCGACGCTTTGGTCGAAGTGGTCCAGATAACCGGCTGCCAGCGCGCGCAGGTGCGGGTCGTCGATGTCGGGCAGCAGGGGGCGCAGTTTGGCGCTGTGCTGAATATCCCATTGCAGGACGTGGGTCGCGGCCGGATGGGTGAAGCCTTGCAGGCCGAGGGTCAGGCGTGCCGCCATCGCGGCCATCGCGCGGCGCAGGGGTGGGGTGCGGGGTGCCGTGTGCATCATCCGGCCGTCCAGATAGCTGAGCAGGCGCACCAGACCCAGCGGCAGATCAACCTCGGGGCGCCCGTCAAGGCTGTGGATCACGCGCGGGACCGGCAGGTCGGGGGCGTGGCGTTCAAGGTACAAGAGCGCTGCGGTTTGCAGATTGGTCACCGCGCGGGGTTCGGCAAGATTGGCGATCTTCAGCACGAACTGGCCAGCCGGTGCCACGATGTGGAAGTTCAGATCGCGTTCCGAGGTGAGGCGGCGCAGCGACCCGGTCACGCCGAAATGGTCCCGCGCCAGCGCGGTGGCCTGCGCGTCGGTCAGAACCGGCGGGGCAGACGCGAGCAGCGCCCCCAGGGGGGTATCGGGCATTGACATCACGGTCCTGCGACAAGAATTGGCGGCATCAAGGCCAAAGGCACGGCGCGAGTCAAGCGGGGTCCGCCAGGGGGACAGCAGGCGCGGGGGCCGCAGGCGCGGGAACCGGGGTATCCGACAGTTCGACCCACAGCGGGTGGTGATCCGACGCGATCTGGGCGTTGTCGGTCCAGGCGCGGCGCACCAGCGGGCCAAGGTCCGGCGTCACGAAGATATGGTCCAGCCGACGGTGGCGGATTTCGCCGGCGATCCGTTTGACATGGGTGTGCAGGTGCGGTGCGGCAAGGGCCACCGCATCGAGCAGACCGCCGGCATAGACCGCGCCGGGATGATAGGGGGTGTGTCCGGTCAGGCGGAGATACTCGGCGCTGCCGGGTTCCATGTTGAAATCGCCCATCCAGATTGCGCGGGCCGGATTGGGCGGCTCGGGTCGGGATTCGGTCCAGTTGCGGTGGGGTTCGTCGTCGGTGCCGCTCCATGGCGGGCCTGCGAGGGCGGTGCGGGCGTGCAGGGTCAGCAGGTGGTCGATCTGGTCAAGCCGCTCTGGCGTTCCGACATGGGCGAGGTGCAGCGACAGGATGCGGAGCGGGCCAAGCGGGGTGGTGATGCAGGCCTCAAGGGCGGCGTTCTGGGTATTCAGCGGGTCCAGCATCCGGCGCATCGGCAAAAGATGCAGGCGGGTCCAGAGGATCGGCCAGCGCGACAGGATCATCGGCCCGAACTGGCGGCGGCGGCTGCGGTCGGTTTCGGTGCTGGCGTCCATGTCAAAGCCGGGACCGAAGGCGGTGTAATGCCGGGGCAGCAGGGTTTGCAGGATGGCGGGCTGATCGTCAAAACCGGTGCGCGACCAGTGCCGTTCGACCTCTTGCAGCGCGATGATGTCGCCGTCGCGGATCACATCGGCGATGCGCGGCAGGTCATAGACTTCGTCGGCGCCAAAGCCATACTGGATGTTGTAACTGAGCAGTTTCATGGCAAGTGCGGCTGCCTTTCGTCGATTACGGTAAAGCCGGGGCCAAGTTCGGCGCGCATCCGGGCCAGCAGGGCGTCGGCACGGGCGTTGAAATCCTGACAGAACGCGGCGGTCAGCGGCAGGGGCGACAGCGGATCGGCCATGTTCAGCGTGGCCGCGTGCAGGTCTGACAAGGCGGCGGCTTCGGACAGGGTTTCGGGGGAAAAGCAGGCGAGCCGGGTTTGCAGCAGATCATCGAGCGGGCCGACATCGAAGGTTTGAAACGCCAGAGCATCGCCCCCCCAAAGCCAGCCGGAGCCGTAGTCATCGAAAAAGCGCAGCGCATGGGTCATCCGGGCAATCTGCGGCGCGTTCGGCTGCGGCGCAAGCCCTGCCGGGAACTATACTCTTGATCGGTTTGGCGGCGATGCTAGCGTCGCGTTCGGAGGAACCGCCATGACCCTGATCACCAGCCCGCTGCCCGATGTCGTCATTCAGGATATCTCGATCACTGAAAGGTTGTTTCAGGGGTTGGAAACCGCGCCGGACCGGGTGGTGTTGATTGATGGCCCGACCGGGCGCAGCCTGACCGGGGGCGCGGTGATGGCAGCGGTGCGCCGGTTGGCGGGGGGCTTGAGCGCGCAGGGCTTTGGCGCGGGGCATGTGGTGGCTCTGATGGCCCCGAACATGCCGGAATACTGCACGGTGTTTCACGCCGTGGCCTATGCGGGCGGCACGATCACCACGCTGAACCCCAGCTACACAGCGCCCGAAATCCATCATCAGTTGATGGACAGCGGGGCGGACCTGCTGATCACCGTCGCCGATTTTCTGCCGCAGGCGAGGGCCGGGGCACTGGGAACCGGGGTGCGGAGGATCGCGGTGATCGGCGGGGGTGAGGGCGCAGGGGGCGGCGAAACCGGGTTGGACGATCTGCCGGGTGCGCCTCTGACGGCGCAGGTGCCGGTCGATCTGGCGCGCCATCCGGTGGTGTTGCCCTA